>JAOPYM010000544.1 GCA_025964615.1 Actinomycetes bacterium | reverse complement strand
TTTCCGCGATCATGAAGGGATGACGCGCCACTGGCCGCTGGCGGTGCGCTCGGCGCGCTCCAGCTCCCAGATGTAGCTCACGAGGGCGTCGTCCACCGCGTCCGGGTCGTACCCGCGCATGACCATGGTGAAGCTGGCCTGCCGTATCCGCTCAGCCGTCACCCGGGCGTCCTCCAGCGGGGCACGACCGAGGGTCCCCTCGATCCGGGCGAGCAGTCCGTCCACCTCGCCCTGGTCATAGCCGCGCAACAGGACGTCGAAATCCGACATCACAGGCACCTCCGGAGGGAAAGGTTAGAGCACGCACCCCGGGAAGTTCTCGATCAACGGCCGGAACCGGCCACCCGGCTCCCGTCCAGGGCGGAAGCGAGCTGGTCGAGGAAACGGTCGACCTCCTGCTCCGCATAGCCTCTGCCGAGGCGTACGGTCCGGAACGCACATTCCCGTACATCGCCGGAAGTCACCGGCGGCGCCGAACCGCGCAAGCCGGCCACCACCCGCGCCAGGAAGGCGTCAACGTCCCTTTCGTGGTAGCCGGGGCGGAGCCTGGCCGCGCCGAACTGGACGCTCCCGATCCAGTCGATCAGCCATCGCCCGGCCACCCGGCCATGCGACCGCCCGGCGGTCCCGCCCTCCCTGTCCTCCAGCTCACGGATCACCTCGACGAGGAGGTCGTCGACGGACAGCGGGTCGTACCCCCGGAACCTGATCTTGAACCGGACGTCCCGTACCTGCGCCGAGGTGACCGTCTGCGCGCCGGTGCCCAGCGTCGCGGCGACCCGGTCCAGCATGTCGTCCACCGCCGACCGGTCGTATCCGCGCAGGCGGAGCGGGACGGCGGCCAACGTCAGTCCTTCGAGGCGGCGGCGAGCTGGCCGCAGGCACCGTCGATCTCGCGGCCACGGGTGTCGCGGACCGTCACCGCCACCCCGTGCGCCTCCAGGCCGCGTACGAATGCGCGCTCGTCCTCGGGGCGGGACGCGGTCCACTTGGAGCCCGGCGTCGGGTTCAGCGGGATCAGATTGACGTGCACGAGATGGCCCTTGAGCAGCTTCCCGAGCATGTCCGCGCGCCACGCCTGGTCGTTGATGTCCTTGATCATGGCGTACTCGATGGAGACGCGGCGGCCGGTCTTCTTCGAGTACGCCCAGGCGGCGTCGAGGACCTCCTTGACCTTCCACCTGTTGTTGATCGGGACCAGGGTGTCGCGCAGCTCGTCGTCGGGCGCGTGCAGCGAGACGGCGAGCCGTACCGAAAGACCCTCCTCGCCCAGCTTCTCGATCGCCGGGACCAGACCCACGGTGGACACCGTGACCGACCGCTGGGAGATTCCCAGGCCACCCGGTGACGGGTCGGTGATCCGGTGCAGCGCCCGCAGCACGTTCGCGCGGTTGGCCAGCGGCTCGCCCATGCCCATGAACACGATGTTGGACACCCGCCCCGGCCCGCCGGGGACCTGGCCGCGGGCCATCGAGCGCGCTCCGGCGGCGACCTGCTCGACGATCTCGGCGGTCGACAGGTTCCGGGTCAGGCCCGCCTGGCCGGTCGCGCAGAAGGGGCAGTTCATGCCGCACCCGGCCTGCGAGGAGACGCACATGGTCGTACGGTCCGGGTAGCGCATCAGCACGGACTCGAACAGGACCCCGTCGAAGGCCTTCCACAGCGTCTTGCGGGTCATCCCCCGGTCTGCGGTCTGCTCGTTGATCGGCGTGAGCAGTGTCGGCAGCAGCTCGTCCACCAGCTTGTCCCGCAGCGGCGCGGGCAGATCGGTCATGTCGGCCGGATCGTCGGTCAGCCGGGCGAAGTAGTGCCTGGACAGCTGGTCCGCGCGGAACGGCTTCTCCCCGAGACCGGCCACGACCTCCCGCCGTTCGGCGGTGGAGAGGTCCGCGAGGTGCCGGGGCGGCTTCGCCCTGCGGGGAGCGGCGAAGGTGAGCTGACCGGGCGGCGGCGGGCTGGGATTTTCTGACATCACCGACCAGTATCCCAAGTCCAGCGGGATGCCCGGGCCCGCCGCCGGTAAAGTCACGGTCCATGCGCAGAAACGCCTCCTCGATCGTGCTCAGCGACACCAGCCCGTACGGCAGTCGCAGCCTCGTCGTCGAATCGGACGGCACGGCCAGCGCCGCCTACCTGAGGGACCGTCAAGGCACCACCAGGGGGGCTGCCTGGCTCGGCAACCACCGCCCGGCCCCGGCCGGCCTGGACCGGGCCCGGCTGGACGCGGGAATGGTCCCGCTGCTGCCCGCCGGGCACACCAGCCACCCTGCGGGACGCGCGCCCCTCGACCCGTCCGCTCTGGAGGTCGTGTGGTTCGAGGAGGGCGGCGGCGCGGCGCTGCTCGAGGACGGCGAACCCCTCGGCGTGATCCCGGAGTGGTCCGACATGGCCACCGGGGTGCCGGGCCACAGCCGGGACGCCACCACCGAAGGCCCGTTCGCCCTCCCCCTCGACGACCGGTTCGAGGCCCGTATCCAGGGCGCCCGTGGGCACTGGGCGTGGCGCGGCGACCCGGCGGCCTGGGCGGACTTCCAGCAGTCGGCCCTCGGCCATCTGCTCGCCAGGCTGGGACCGGGAGGGCAGTACTGGCACGACGTCGGCCAGCGCATCGGCCTTTCCGAGCGGCCCGCGCTGGGCGGCCGGGTCCATCAGGTGCTCAGCACAGTGGGCATGAGCTGCCAGCGGATGCCATCGAGCGGGCGCCGGATCGAACTGGCGGTGGCGTGTGGCGAGCCGACCGGGCCGGAGCTGTTCCAGTGGCTGGCGTCCTACCCCTGGCGGGAGATGGCCCCGCTCGCCCCCGGCAAGGTCGTCGCGTGGGACTCCGCCCGGGGCGCCTTCCCGCTCGGCGACCGCTGGGCGGGCGTCCTGCTGCTCGCGGACCCGGCGAGGCTGGCCGGGCCGCCCATACCCGACCTGTCCGGTTTCCGGTTCGGATCCGAGGATGTGCGCTGGCTGTGGATCGTGCCCATCACCGCGGACGAGGCGGGCTTCGCGGCCTCCGTGGGATCCACCGGCCTGTTCCGCCGGCTGGTCTCCGACGGCCGCTCGTGGATCGCGTCTCGCTGATCAGGTGGTCGGGACGAAGGCTTCCAGGGCCAGCCAGACGATGGGGGCGGTGGCGAGCAGGGAGTCGAGCCGGTCCATGACACCGCCATGCTCGGGCAGCAGCGTGCCCATGTCCTTGATCCCCAGGTCCCGCGTGATCATCGACTCGATGAGGTCGCCGAGGGTCGCCGCGACCACCACCGCGGCGCCCAGCAGCACGCCCTTCCAAACCGCCCCGCCGAGCAGCCAGCACAGCAGCCAGCCGCCGACGGCCATGCAGGTGATCGCGGACCCGGTGAAGCCCTCCCAGGTCTTCTTCGGGCTGATGGTGGGGGCCATCTTGTGCTTGCCGAGGAACGCCCCGGCGAAGAAGCCGCCGATATCACTGGCCACGGTGACCGCGACGAAGACGACGATGCGGTCGTTTCCGTCCGGCGCCGCCAGGAGCAGCGCGACGACCCCGCCCATCAACGCCAGGTACGCGGCGATGAAGACGCTCGCCGTGGTGTCCCGTACATAGCCCTCGGGTCCGGCGAGCATCCGGAGCACCAGCAGGCCGAGCACCAGCAGGGTGAACGCCGCGATGAGCCCGTCGGTGTGCCAGGCGTAGGCGGCGATCAGGCTGGCCACCAGGCCCGCGACCAGCGGCCAGAACGGGGTCTTGATGTCACGGGTGGCCACGGCCTGCGTCAGCTCGCGCAGGCCGAGGCAGAGGAACACCCCCATGACGACCAGGAAGATCACCTTGTAGGTGTAAAGGGACACGATGACCAGGCCGCCGAGTCCCAGGCCGACGCCGATGGCGATCGGCAGGTTGCGGCCCAGGGACCGCTTCTCCTCCGGCTCAGACATCACACTTCAAGGAGCTCTGCCTTCTTGTGCTCGAGCAGCTCATCGATCTTCGCGACGTACTTGTGCGTCGCGTCGTCGAGTTCCTTCTCGGCACGGTGCACGTCGTCCTCGCCGGCCTCGCCGTCCTTGGACAGCTTGTCGAGCGTGTCCTTGGCCTTCCGGCGGATGTTCCGGATCGAGATCTTGCTGTCCTCGGCCTTGGTGCCCGCCAGCTTGACGTACTCGCGGCGGCGTTCCTCGGACAGGTCTGGGAAGAGCACCCGGATCACGTTGCCGTCATTGGAGGGATTGACGCCCAGATCGCTGTTGCGGATCGCCTTCTCCACCGCGTTCATCGACGACTTGTCGAAGACCTGCACGATGACCATGCGGGGTTCGGGAAGCGTGAACGAGGCGAGCTGGTTGATCGGCGTCAGAGAACCGTAGTACTCAGCCACGATCTTGTTGAACATGGCAGGCGTGACCCGGCCGGTACGGATGCTCGCGAAGTCATCCTTGGCGACCGTGACCGCCTTCTCCATCTTCTCTTCGGCTTCGAAGAGGATCTCGTCGATCACTTCGGCTCCCGCTGTGCTTAGTTGTCCGCCGGGCTGACCAGCGTGCCGATCTTCTCACCGCGTACGGCCCGGATGATATTGCCGGGGCCCATCAGATCGAAGACGACGATCGGCAGGTCGTTGTCCATGCAGAGGCTGATGGCGGTGGCGTCCATCACCTTCAGGCCTCGGGTCAGAACCTCACCGTAGTCCAGCCTGTCGAACTTGACAGCGTCCGGATTCTTGCGGGGGTCCGCGTCGTACACACCGTCCACCTGAGTGCCCTTGAGCACCGCCTCGGCGCCGATCTCCAGCGCCCGCTGGGCGGCACAGGTGTCGGTGGAGAAGAACGGCTGGCCGAGTCCCGCGCCGAAGATGACCACGCGGCCCTTCTCCAGGTGCCGGATGGCCCTGCGGGGGATGTACGGCTCGGCGACCTGGCCCATCGTGATCGCCGTCTGTACCCGGGTGTCGAGCCCGAGCTTCTCGCAGAAGTCCTGGAGCGCCAGGCAGTTGATCACTGTGCCCAGCATGCCCATGTAGTCGGACCGGCCCCGGTCCATCCCGCGCTGGGCCATCGCGGCGCCGCGGAACATGTTGCCGCCGCCGCACACCACGGCGACCTCGACGCCCTCGCGGACCGCCTCGGCGATCGCCTGGGCGATGTGCTGTACGACGGCCGGGTCGATCCCGAGGGGATCTCCGCCGGCGAAGGCCTCACCGGACAGCTTGAGCAGGACCCGGCGCCAGCCGTGCCTGCCAGGCGCGGAGGAGCCCGCCGGCGTGTCAGGGGTGGTGGTGTCCGGCACGGCGGCGGCCTCCTCGTTGTCGCTGCTGCTGCTTATGATCAGACCTGGCCGACCTTGAAGCGGGCAAACCGTTTGACCTGCACGCCGGCCTCGTCGAGGACCTTGGCGATGGTCTTCTTGGGGTCCTTGACGAACGCCTGCTCGACCAGCACGAAGTCCTTGAGGTAGGAGTTGACCCGGCCTTCGACGATCTTCGCGATGGCGGCCTCGGGCTTGCCCTCTTCCCGGGTCTTCTCCTCGGCGAGCGCCCGCTCCTTCTCGATCACCTCGGCGGGGATCTCGTCGTGCGTGAGGTACTTCGGCGACATCGCGGCGATCTGCTGCGCGACGTCCTTGGCGACCTGGGCGTTGGCCTTGTCCAGCTCGACCAGCACACCGGTGGTCGGCGGCAGCTGCGGGTCGGACTTGTGCAGGTAGCTGGCCACGAAGGCGCCCTGGAAGTGCGCGAAGCGGCGCAGCTCCAGCTTCTCGCCGATGGTGGCGCTGTACTCCTCGATCAGGGCCTGCACGGTTTTGCCGGGCTCGATCTCGGCGCCCAGCAGGCCGGGTACGTCGTCCTGGCCACTGCCGGCCGCGAACTCGACGATCCTGTTCGCCAGGGCGATGAAGCCCTCGTTCTTGGCGACGAAGTCGGTCTCGCAGTTCAGCTCGAGGAGGGTGCCGTCGCCGGTGCCGTTGAAGTGCTCGGCCACCAGGCCGTTGGCGGCGGTGCGCTCGGCCCGCTTGCCGACGTCCTTGGCGCCCTTGAGGCGCAGGATCTCGACGGCCCTCTCGAAGTCACCGTCGGCCTCGGTGAGCGCGTTCTTACAGTCCATCATCCCGGAAGCGGTCAGCTCCCGGAGCCGCTTGACGTCAGCGGCGGTGAAGTTCGCCATCGATCGTGTCTCTCTCGTCGTGGTGGGGTGCCGGGCGGTCCCTTTCGTGGGACCGCCCGGGATCAGGCGGATCAGGCCTGCTCGGTGCCCTCTTCCGGAGCCTTCGCCTCTTCGGCGACTTCGGTCTGGGCCTCGGTGCCGACCTCGGCCACGGCGTCGGAGACGGCCTCGGCGACCGGCTCGGTCGGGGCGGGGGCCTCGGCGGCGGCCTCAACGGCCTCCGTCTCGGTCTTGCCCTCGAGCAGCTCGCGCTCCCACTCTGCCAGCGGCTCGACGACGGCGGGCTTGTCGTCCGAGGCGGTGTTCACGCCGGCGCGGGACATGAGCCCGTCGGCGACCGCGTCGGCCACCACGCGGGTCAGCACGCTGACGCTGCGGATCGCGTCGTCGTTGCCCGGGATCGCGTAGTCGACCTCGTCCGGGTCGCAGTTCGTGTCGAGGATCGCGATGACCGGGATGTTCAGCTTCCGGGCCTCGCTGACCGCGATGTGCTCCTTCTTGGTGTCCACGATCCAGATCGCGCTCGGGACGCGGGCCATGTCGCGGATACCGCCGAGGGTGCGCTCCAGCTTGTCCTTCTCACGCTTGCGCATGAGAAGCTCCTTCTTCGTCATGCCCGAACCGGCGACGTCGTCGTAGTTGAGCTCCTCGAGCTCCTTGAGACGGGTCAGCCGCTTGTGCACGGTGGAGAAGTTGGTGAGCATGCCGCCCAGCCAGCGCTGGTTGACGTACGGCATGCCGACGCGGGTCGCCTGCTCGGCGATGGCCTCCTGGCCCTGCTTCTTGGTCCCGACGAACAGGACCGAGCCGCCGTGCGCGACCGTGGCCTTGATGAACTCGTACGCGCGGTCGATGTGGGTCAGCGACTGCTGCAGGTCGATGATGTAGATGCCGTTGCGCTCGGTGAGGATGAAGCGCTTCATCTTCGGGTTCCACCGGCGGGTCTGGTGGCCGAAGTGGACGCCGCTCTCAAGGAGCTGCCGCATGGTGACGACGGGAGCCATTGCCCGTGTTCTCCTGTCTGGCCCGCGATCGCGGGCCAATATCTCGGTTGCCTGTTGCGTCCGGACACACCCCGCCGCCGCTAGTAGCGACGGACCGAGAGGAGTGCCCCACCGCGCGGGTCCGCGAAGGACCCTGAATGGTGGCCGGCGGGCGCGTGAATTCGGTCGTGGGCAGCAAGCCGCCCCGACCGTCCAGGCAAGTCTACGGGACTGGCCGCTCTATAACCGAATCGCCGGATGCTCGGCCGGCACTTATCCACAGATCCGGCAGGGGTCTAACGCCGGTACGGCCAGTGCGGCCACCCTGAGTGACATGGACGTCTTCGGTGCCGCGCTGGTCTGCATGGGCCTGCTGCGCGGCGATCAGGGTCCCTGGACCTGGCCGTTGCGGCCGCCCCACGTGGTCCGGGGCTTCACCCCGCCCGCGCTGCCGTGGGGCGCCGGTCACCGGGGGGTGGACCTGGCCGCCGCGCCGGGCAGCACGGTGTACGCGGCTGGGGCCGGGCAGGTCACCTTCGCCGGGTCCCTCGCTGGACGTGGCGTCGTCACGGTCACGCACGGCGAGTTACGGACCACCTATCTGCCGGTACGCGCCTGGGTCCGGGCAGGGTCGCGGGTGACGGCAGGGCAGGCCATCGGCGTGGTCGAGAACGTCCCCGGTCACTGCCCGGCCGGCTGCCTGCACTGGGGGCTGCTGCGCGGCCCGGTCTACCTGGACCCGCTCGCTCTGCTGGGCCGCGCCCCGGTCCGGCTGCTCCCGGTATGGCCCTTCCCCGGCCCGCCTGCCCCAGGGTCCCGATCCGGCACGGGTCCGCCGCGCGCCGTTGGAAGCCGTCCCGCAACCGGGCCGTACCGGCTGGCGGCGGCCGTGCCGACGGGCGCCGGGGCGCTGGCACTGCTGTTCACTCTGGTTCTTCTCCGGCGCGGGGGTGAGCCTGGCGATAGGCCTTCCTGAGACGCTCGGCGGAGACGTGGGTGTAGAGCTGGGTGGTCTGCAGGGAGGCGTGGCCGAGGATCTCCTGCACGCTGCGCAGGTCTGCGCCGCCCTCCAGGAGGTGGGTGGCGGCGCTGTGCCGCAGTCCGTGCGGGCTGAGGTCCCGGACGCCCCTCGTGGCCGCGTGCACGATCCGCCGGGCGGCGGTGGGGTGCATGCGGCCTCCCCTCGCGCCCAGGAACAGTGCCGGGCCGCTGTCGGCGGTGGCCAGCGCGGGCCGGGCCCGCCGCCATGCCTGTACGGCCCGTACCGCAGGCTCCCCGACCGGTACCGTGCGCTCCTTCCCGCCCTTTCCGAGGACCCGGACGGTACGGCGGCCGGGATCCAGGTCGTCGATGTCCAGGCCGCACAGCTCCCCGACCCGGATTCCGGTGGCGTACAGCAGTTCGAGCACCGCGCGGTCGCGCAGCTGCATGGGCGTGTCGGCCGGCGCCCGGTCCAGGATCTCGGCGGCCTCGTCCTGGCGCAGCACGACGGGCAGGTTCCGCACCAGCCTGGGGGTGCCGAGCAGCGGGCCGGGATCGGCGGCCAGCAGCCCACGCCGGTGGGCGTAGGCGGTGAACATGCGGGCCGCTGCGGTACGGCGGGCCAGTGTGGCCCGGGACTTGCCGGCCGCGTGCTGTACGGCCAGCCAGGCGCGCAGCTGCCCGACGTCGAGCTCGGCCACCTCGGTCATGCCGGTGGCCTCGGCATGGGCGAAGAGGTGGGCGAGATCGCCGACGTAGGCCCGCACCGTGTGCTCCGACAGGCCGCGCTCCGCCGTCAGGTGCCGTTCGTACTCCGCCAGCGCCTCGTCGAAGGTCACGCCACCGACTTTATCCACAGAATCGCATTCGGGCTTTCGGTGGCGGGTCCGGGCCGGGCAACGTCGTTCTCGGAGGTGAGGCGCATGAACGCCAACCAGGACCTGGGACGACGGGGCGAGGCCGCCGCGGTCCGCTATGTGACAGGAGAGCTCGGCTGGACGGTGCTCGACCGCAACTGGCGCTGCCCGGAGGGCGAGCTGGATCTCGTGGCACACGACGGGGTCCGGCACGTGGTGTGCGAGGTGAAGACCCGGCGCAACCTCGACTACGGGACACCTCTGGAGGCGATCACGGTGGACAAGGCCGCGAGATTACGACGGCTCGCCGGGCGCTGGGCCAACGCCCATGGCGTCAACTCCGCCGAGATCCGGATCGACGTGATCGGGCTGGTCGGCTGCGGGCCCTTCGACCTCGACCATGCGAAGGGGGTGTGCTGACCATGGCACTGGCGAAGACCCGGGCCGTGGCCCTGGTCGGTGTGGACGGCCATCTCGTCGATGTGGAGGCGTCCATTACCAGCGGGGTGCCCGGCGTGCACCTGGTCGGGCTGCCCGACGCGGCTCTCAACGAGGCCCGCGACCGGGTCCGTGCCGCGATCTTCAACTCCGGGGAGACCTGGCCCAACAGGCATGTGACCGTCTCCCTCTACCCCGCATCCCTGCCGAAGCGGGGTTCGAGCTTCGATCTCTCTATCGCAGCGGCGGTCCTGGCGGCGGCCGAGGCGGTCCCACCGCGATCATGCGCCCGGCTGGTGATGATCGGTGAGCTGGGCCTCGACGGCAGGGTCAGGCCGGTGCCCGGGGTCCTGCCGGCGGTGCTCGCCGCCGCCCTGGCCGGGTACGGGGTGGTGGTCGTCCCGCAGGCCAACGCGGCCGAGGCCGAGCTGGTACCGGGCATCAAGGTGATCGCGGTGAGCTCGCTGCGGGCGCTTGTCGCCCAACTCCGCGACGAGCCCCCGCCGCCGGAGTTCGAGGAGGACGACCCAGCGCCTGCGCCGCCCTGCGCCGATGGCCTGACCGACCGGGCCCGGGTCCGGCGGCGCGATCTGGACCTCGGCGACGTCCGGGGCCAGCTGGTCGCCCGCCGCGCGCTGGAGATCAGCGCGGCGGGCCGTCACCACCTGTGGCTGGCCGGGCCCCCCGGCTGCGGCAAGACGATGCTGGCCGAGCGCTTGCCCACCCTCATGCCGCCGCTGGACCTGGAGGCCGCTCTGGAGGTGACCGCCATCCACTCGGTGGCGGGTACCCTGCCGCCGGGCCGGCCACTGGTCAGCGAACCGCCCTTCTATGCACCGCACCACACCGCCACCAAGGCCGCAATGGTGGGCGGCGGCAGCGGGCGGCTGATCCAGCCCGGAGCCGTGTCGCTGGCGCACCACGGGGTGCTGTTCATCGATGA
>JAOPYM010000533.1 GCA_025964615.1 Actinomycetes bacterium | reverse complement strand
TCATCGACGCCACCGGGATGATCGTCATGCCGGGGCTCATCGACCTGCACTACCACACCGCGGTCGGCAAAGGCCTGTGCGATCACCTGCCGCTGTGGGAGTCGCTCGAGGAGTTCTGGTACCCGTCGATCCGGGCGCTTGACGCCGACAGTGCCTACTGGGCGGCGGCGGCGTCCTACCTGGAGTCGGTCAAGAACGGCGTGACGACGGTGAACGACATGTACCGGCGGCTGCCCGACCTGGCGCGGGCGGCGGCCGACATCGGGATCCGGGCGGTGCTGTCGAACCACGTAGCGCTGCCCGAGCACCACCTCGACACCCTGCAAGACAACAAGGACGCCTACGACGCGGTGCACGGAACCGCCGACGGCCGCATCGAGGTCTACGTCGGGATCGAGTGGCTCCCGCTGGCCTCCCCCGAACTGCTGCGCGACGCCCGCGCCCTGGCCGACGAACTCGGGACCGGGATCCACGTCCACCTCAACGAGTCGCTGACCGAGGTCGAGAACTCCAAGCGGCGGTTCGGCCGCCGCCCGACCGAGGTCGCCTACGACGCCGGGCTGCTCGGCCCCGACTGCGTCGCCGCCCACTGCGTCTGGCTGTCAGACACCGAGATCGCCCTCATGCGCGAAACCGGAACCCACATCAGCCACAACCCCTCCTCCAACGCCAAACTCGGCAACGGCATCGCCCGTATCCCCGAGATCCTCGGCGCCGGCATCAACGTCGGCCTCGGCCACGACGCCGCCGAGTCGTCGAATAACTGCGACCTGTTCGAAGTCATGAAATTTGCGTCGCTGATGCACCGCGCCGCCCGGGTGGACGCGAGCCTGCAGCAGGCACCCGACGTGCTGACCATGGCTACCCGCAACGGCGCGGCCGCCCTCGGCCACGAGACCGGGTACCTGGCCCCGGGCCGGAAGGCGGACGTGATCCTGGTCGGCACCCGCAACGTCATGTTCACGCCCCTGGCCGAAGGGAACGCGGACCAGCTCTACTCCCACCTGGTCTTCGCCGCCAACGGGTCCGCCGTCGACACCACCATCGTCGACGGCCAGGTCCTCATGCGCGGCCGCGAGCTCACGACCATGGACGAGGCCACGATCCTGCGCGAGGCCAACGCCGGGTTCCAGCGTGTCCTCAAGCGGATCTCCTGAGGCCCCGGGAAAGGGGGAGATAACCGTGGCGCCGCGGGACGAGGTTGTGCACGTGCAGCTCAAGGATGCCGTATACGCGCAGATCCTCGAGAAAATAGTGGACGGCACCCTCCCGGCGGGCTACCCGCTGCGCGAGGGCGAGCTGGCAGCCAGGTTCGGCGTCAGCAAGACTCCGCTCAGGGACGCCCTCGTACGGCTGCAGGCGGACGGGCTCGTCTCGATCCCGCCGTACCGCAGCGCCGTCGTCGTGGGGTACAGCCAGCAGGACCTGCGGGAGATCTACGAGGTCCGCGAGCTGGTCGAGGGGGCCTGCGCCAGGGAGGCGGCCCTCACCATCAGCACCGACGACCTGGCCGGGCTGTCCCAGCTGATGCGGGACAGCGCAGCCTGCCTGGCCGGCGGCGAAGTCGCGGCGGGCCAGGAAGAGACCCTGGCCGGCCTGATCGACCGCTTCGACGTGATCATGTACGCGCAGTGCCGCAACGGGCGCATCAACGAGATGGTCGCGAACATCCGCAATCACATCCAGCGCATCGGCCGGCTCACCACTCGCATCCCGGGCCGCATGGTGAAGTCGGTGCACGAGCACCAGGCCATCTACGAGGCCATCGTGCAGCGTGACGGGGCGGCGGCCGAGGCCGCGATGCGGCGGCACATCTTGTCCGTCATGGCGGACCAGCTGGCCAACATCGCCACCTCGCCGGAGCTGGCCATCGCACCGTCGGCAGTCGCCACCTCTCGTTCGGACGACGAAAGGGCAGGCCGATGACCACCTATACCGACACGCTGGTCATCGGGGCAGGCGCGGCGGGCCTGTTCGCCGCGCTGCGCGCGGCGGAGCACGGCTCGGTGACCGTCCTTGAGGCAGGCGCGGACGCCGGCAACCCGTTGCCGGACTGGGCACTTTACGACTATGCGCTCCCTGAGGACTACTACCACCGCTACCTCGACCTGGACACCGGCCAGGTCATGCCCCAGGGGCGCGGCCTGGGCGGCGGTTCCACCGTGAACTCCGCGGCGGCGCTGCGCGGCCAGCCCTGGTGCTATGACTCCTGGGGCGTGGCCGGCTGGGGCTGGGCGGACGTCCTGCCTGCGCTGAAGGCGATCGAGTCCGACCAGCAGTACGCCGGCCGGGCCTACCACGGTGACGCCGGGCTGATCCCGGTCACCCGGCTGGCCCCGGGGCCGCTTGACGAGGCCGTCTTCGGCTGGTGCAGGACGGCCGGGTATCCCGGGATCGAGGATCACAACGCGCCCGGGGCCCTCGGGCACGCGATGTGGACCACCAACCGCCGCGACGGCGGGCGCTGGGGCACCTGGGCGGGCGTGGTCCCGGCCGCCCGCGCGGCCGGCGTCGCCATCCGCCCCGACACGACCGCCGTCCGGCTGGTCTTCGACGGCACCCGCTGCACCGGGGCCGAGGTCACCGCCACCGGAACCGCCGGCCCGGGACCCTCCCGCGGCGAAGCGACCGAGGTGATCAGGGCGGGCCGGGTGATCGTCTGCGCGGGCGCGTACGGCTCACCCGAGCTGTTGCTCCGGTCCGGCATCGGTCCCGAGCCGGTGCTCGCGGCGCTCGGGATCACGCCGGTATCGGTCCTGGCCGGCGTCGGCGCCAATGTCCAGGACCACCCCTGGTGCCTGCTCAATGTGGACGTCACCGACGCTGCCCTGATCGAGGGCCGGCCGGTCAGCGGCGCGCTGCTGCGGTATGAACTGGCCGACCCGGACGCCGAGCACGTCGAGGCGGAGATCTTCCCCTGGCAGCTGCGCCCGTACGACCGCGCGTCGCCGCCCACCAGGGTGGCGTTCACCGCGGCGCTGATGGCACCGCGCAGCCGGGGCACGTTCACGCTCACCCCGGCCGGCCGCGAGCTGCGGACCGGACTGCTCGCCGACGGCGCGGACGCCGCGCACATGGTCTCGATCGTGCGCGAGACCGCCGCCCTGATCGACGACCTGGCCAAGGACGGGCTGGTCACGGTCCCCGACGGGGCGTGGTGGCAGATCGCGGACGACGCTGCGCTCGCGGTGGCCTGCCGGCGGGTGGCCGGGACCTACAACCACCACAGCGGAACCTGCCGGCTCGGCGATCCCGGGGACGAGCGGACCGTCGTCGCCCCCGACCTAACCGTGCTTGGCACCGCCGGCCTGACCGTGGCCGACTCGTCGGTCCTGCCGGTGATCCCGCGCGCCAACACCAACCTGATCTCGATGGCGATCGGCTACCGGGCCGGATCGGGCCTCTGAGATCTTCAGGAAAAATGACTCGCAGATCGCCAGATACGGCTTATACCAGCATAAACGTACGAAACCTGGAAGTTACGCGCCGCTCTCGTCACCGAAATGACAGGCGGCTTGGATCTGAGATCTGAGATCTCGGTGCCGGAGGCAGCATGACAAGCACTGCCGGGTCGCCCGCCCAGGAACCCGAGGCGGGGATCCGACTCGAAGAGGTGGGACGGGCCTTCGGGCCCACGGTCGCCGTGTCCGGCGTGAGCCTGACCATGCCCCTGCACGGGCACCTGTCGATCATCGGCCCGAGCGGCTGCGGCAAGTCGACCCTGCTGAACATCATCAGCGGCCTTGACGACCCGGACGAGGGCACCGTGGAGGTGCTCGGCGCGACCACGCCGGACGACCGGCTGCGGCGGTGCGCGTGGATGCCGCAGCGCGACCTGCTGCTGCCGTGGCGCGACGTGCTCGGCAACGCGGCGCTAGCGCTCGAGAACCAGGGCATGCACCGTAAGGCGGCCAGGTCCCAGGTCACCGGGCTGGTCAAGCGGTTCGGGCTCAGCAGCTTCGAGCGCAAGCTCCCGCACCAGCTGTCGGGCGGGATGCGCCAGCGCGTGTCGTTCCTGCGAACCCTGGTCGCCGGCAAGGAGGTCCTGCTGCTCGACGAGCCCTTCGGCGCGCTCGACTCCATTACCCGGGCCGACCTCCAGTTCTGGCTGCGATCGGCGCTCCTCGAAGAGCCGAGGACCACCGTGCTCGTCACCCACGACGTCGAGGAGGCGCTGCTGCTCGGCGACGAGGTAGTCGTCATGTCGGCCCGGCCGGGCCGCGTCGCCGCGCGGTACGCGACCAGCTTCCCGGCCGGAGCCAGCCGCCGCGAGCTGCTGCGCCTGGCCGAGTTCACCGAGCTCCGCGATGAGCTGCTCGCCCGGCTGGAGGAGGCATCGTGACCCCCGCACCGGGAACACCCGGCCTGGCGCCGCCCGCCTCGCCGGACGCGAAGAAGGCATCCGCCCGCAAGAACGCGCGGGCGGCCGCCCGCCGGGGCACGCCGGTCTGGCGCCGCGTCCTGCCCCCGGTGATTGTCCTGATTCTCATCGCGGCGATCTGGGATCTGGTCGTCCACCTCGGGCACGTCCAGGACTACATCTTCCCGTCGATCGAGAACGTCTTCCGCAGCCTGTTCAAGAACTGGTCGGGGATCTTGGCCAGCGCCACCTGGGTCACCTTCCAGGAGATGCTGTACGGCTTCCTGATCTCGATCACGGTGGCGGTCGTGCTCTCGCTGGCGGTGCACAGCTCGGCCACCCTCCGCGGCGCGATCTACCCGCTGCTGATCGGCTCGCAGGCGGTCCCGATCGTGGTCATCGGCCCGATCCTGGCGATCATCTTCGGCTACGGCATTTCACCCAAGCTCATCATCGTCGCGATCTCCTGCTTCTTCCCGATCGTGGTGAACCTCGTGGACGGGCTTGGCTCGGTCGACCCCGACCTCATCAAGGTGATGCGCACGCTCGACGGCAGCAGGCTGGCCACGCTGTTCCGGGTCGAGGTGCCGAGCGCGCTGCCGTCGTTCTTCTCCGGGCTGCGGATTGCCGCCGTGTACGCGCCGATCGGCGCGGTCTTCGGCGAGTACGCCGGATCGCAGAACGGCCTCGGCTACGTCCTGATCCAGGCGACGCCGCAGCTCAACACCGACCTCGTGTTCGCGGCGGTCCTCCTGCTCACCGTGATGTCGATCATCTTGTTCGCCCTCCTTTCATTTCTGGAAAAAGTCTGCTGCCCGTGGGCGGGAAAGGGAAGAAAATGAAATATTCCGCAGTGGCGGGCCTTCGCCCGCAGCGCCGGAGCCCCGCGGTGATCGCCCTGGCGGCGGCCGGGGTGACGGCGACCCTCGCGCTGGCGGCCTGCAGCTCGTCCGGCTCATCCTCGAGCTCGTCGGCCGCCGCGGCCGCGACCGGCAGCAGTTCGCCCGCCGCGAGCGGCAGTTCGTCGGCCGCCGTCGCACCCGACCCGGCCAACCCGACCGTCCTGCTCGACTGGTTCCCGAACCCGGACCACGCGTCGCTTTACATGGCCAAGACCCAGGGGGACTTCACCAAGGCCGGGCTGTCCGGGGTCACCCTGCAGGCGCCCTCCGGCAGCCAGGACGCACTCAAGCTGGTGAGCACCGGCGCGATGGCGCTCGGCATCTCCTACGAGCCGAACGTGGTCACCGCCGCCAGCCAGGGCCTCGACGTGGAGGCCGTGGCCGCCCTCGTCCCGACCCCCCTTAACACCCTGCTGATCTCCAGCAAGTCCGGCCTAACGAGCATCAAGGGGCTGGCCGGCAAGAAGATCGGCACCACCGGGGACCCGGTCGAGACCGCGGTCCTCAACACCATCCTCAAGAAGAACGGCGTCACCCCCTCGTCGACACAGCAGATCGCGGTGAGCGAAGGCCTGATCCCGGCCATGCTCAGCGGCAACGTCCAGGCGATCATCGGCGGCTACCGGAACGTCGAGGCCATCCAGCTGAAGCTCCAGGGACAGACCCCCGTCGAGTACAAGGTCGAGGACCAGGGGGTGCCGACCTACGACGAGCTCGTCGTCGTAGCACAGAAGTCCAAGCTCGCAAGCGACCCGGGCTACGCGGCGATGGTCAGGGACTTCCTGGCCGGGCTTGCCCAGGGTGACGCGGCCGCCCAGGCCAGCCCGTCGGCGGCGATCGCGGCCCTCAAGCCGGTCGTCGGGGCGGGCGGCTACACCGACGCCGACATCAACGCGATGGTCCCGGTCACCGTGGCCGACTACAAGAACCCGCTCGGCTTCGGCCAGATGAGCGCGAGCAACTGGCAGGCCTACGCCGACTGGATGCTGGCCAACAAGCTCATCACCAAGGCGGTCACCGCGTCGGAGGCCGAGACCGACGCGTACCTCCCGGGCAATTAGGCGGCGACCATGACACCGACCCCTGGCACCCGCGCGGGCTGGACCGGACGGCTGTGGACGGAGATCGAGCCGGTCTACGACGCGATCCTCGGCCATCCCTTCATCAACGGGCTGACCTCCGGTCAGCTCAGCGTCGACAGCTTCGTCCAGTTCATCTCGCAGGACACCCACTACCTGCAGGACTACGTGCGGACGCTGCTCACCCTCGCCGCGAAGTCGCCGGACTTCGAGGTCACGAAGATGCTGACCACGCACGCGGCCGCGGCCGCGACCGCCGAGACCGGGCTGCACGCCGAGCTGATGAAGGACCTCGGCCGCGACCCGGCCGAACTGCTGGCCTTCGACGCCAGGCCGACCACCCGTGCCTATACCTCGTTCATGCTGGCGACGGTGTTCACCGGCAGCTTCGCCGACGGCCTGGCCGCGGTCATCCCCTGCTTCTGGATCTACGCGGAGGTCGGCCAGCACCTGCAGCAGGCCGGCTCGCCCAACCCGGTGTACCAGCGGTGGATCGACTCCTACAGCAGCGACGACTACCTGAGCGAAGTCCTCCTCGCGCTGGAGCTGACCGACCGGGTCGGCCTCAGCCTCGCCCCCGAGGCCGAGGCGGCGGCGCGGGCGCACTTCCGGACGGCGGCCCGCTACGAGTGGATGTTCTGGGACGCGGCCTACCGTCAGGAGACCTGGCCGGTATGACCGTTTCGGCCGAGGAAATCCAAGCGCCGGTGGCGGTCGACACGATCGTCACCGGGGCCTGGGTCATTACCCTCAACCGCGAGCGGGAGATCTACGCCGACGGCGCGGTCGCCATCTCAGGCGGCGTCATCGTCGAGGTCGGCAAGCGGGCGGCGATCCTCGCCGCCTACCGCGCGGCGACGCTCATCGACGAGCCGGCCTCCATTGTCATCCCCGGCATGACCAACGGGCACCGTCACCTGCTGTGCTGCGCCAAGGGGGCGATGCCCGAGGGCGGCACGACGCTGGAGTCGCTGCGGCGGTTCATCTACCCGTCGTTCGCGGCCTTGACCGAGCAGGACATGCACGTCCTGGCCAGGCACGCGGCGGCCGAGATGATCCGCTTCGGCACCACCCTGTTCGAAGAGCCAGGCTGCAACCACCTGCCCGCTGTCCTCGAAGCGCTCGACGAGACCCGCATCCGGGCCCGCATCGGGCCATGGACGTGGGACCAGGCCGGCGCGGCCGGCCGCGCGGACCTGCCCGACTGGCTGTCAATGGACGCGGACGCCGCGCTCGCCCGCCTGTCGGACGGCATCGACACGGTGCGGAAGTTCGGCCGCCCCCGGCTGCGC
>JAOPYM010000256.1 GCA_025964615.1 Actinomycetes bacterium | reverse complement strand
GTCAGCTCGCCGAGGAGAAGGCGCAGAAGGTCCCGGTGAAGATCACCTTCCCGGTCATGCTCTGCATTCTGCCCGCGCTGTTCATCGTCGTCCTGGGCCCTGGCATCCTGAACATCGTGAACAGCGGACTCTTCCACTGATATGACCTATGTCGACACCCCCACCATGCCCGTGCCGACGGGCGACGGCAGCGTTCGGCAGGGCCTCCTGATGGCTCCTGTCCTCCGGCTGTTCGCGATCACGTGGGCGATGGCCACCCTGTTCCATGTCTGGGTCTCCCAGAACTCCTTTCGGGTGCTGTACTCCCCTGACTGGAAGGGCATCGTCCACGTCGGGCTGACAGTGGCCGCCCTCGTGGTGCTGTGCAGGCCGCGGGTACTGCCGCTGCTCGGCCTCGCGGTCCTGCAGATCTATTCGGCCTGGGTCGAGATGCCGGTGCTCGGCAACCACTGGCTGCTGGCTTCGATCGTGGCGCTGGGCCTGCTGCTGAGCGTGGCGGCCGTACGGACCCTGGATCCCGCCGAGATCGCCCGCGTCTTCCTGCCGGTCGGCCGGGTCGTACTGATCGTCTTCTACTCCTTCGCGGCGCTGAGCAAGCTCAACCAGGGCTTCTTCACGCCGTCCGGAAGCTGCGCCCCGTTCTACGCCAACGAGTCGCTCAGCTCTTTCGGGCTGCCCACCCTGGGACACTCCGGCCTGCCGCCCTGGGGTGCCATCCTCGGCACGGTGGCCGTCGAGTGCTCGATTCCGGTACTGCTGGCCTTCCGCCGGACCCGCCATGCCGGGGTACTGGCGGGGTTGCTCTTCCACAGTCTGATCGCGCTCGACCGTACCCACCTCTTCACCGACTTCTCGGCGGTGCTGCTCGCGCTCTTCCTGCTCTTCCTGCCGGAATCGTTCGCCGGGCGGCTCGGCGAACGCGCCTGGCCGAAGCGGGCCGTCGCGGCGTTCGCGGTGGCCGCGCTGCTGGTGAGCCTGGCGCTGTGGATGTGGCCGGTCACCTGGCTCAAGGGTGCCGGGCAACTGCTCTGGGTGTTGTACGACGTCGTCGTGATCGGATCGGTCGTGGCGTTCCTGTGGCGGTCGCGGGACCGGTCCGCCACCGGCCTGCTCCGGATCAGGCCGCTCTGGCTCGCCGCCGTTCCCGCGCTGGCGCTGGCGAACGGCCTCACGCCGTACCTGGAACTCAAGACCAGCTTCGGCTGGAACATGTACAGCAACCTCGTCACGGTGGCCGGTCACACCAACCATCTGCTCATTCCCCGTACCTGGCCGGTCACGGACGCCCAGAGCCACCTGATCACGGTGATCGGCAGCGACGATCCGGGCCTGGAGGGCTACGCGGCCGATCGGTACCGGCTGGCGTTGCCCCAGGTGCAGTACTACGCAGCCGCCCATCCCCGGGCCTGGCTCCGCTACGAACTGGACGGGACGGTACGCACCGCACCGCACATCGGATCCGATCCCGTACTGTCCCGGCATGTTCCGGTCTGGCGGCACAAGCTGGAGATCTTCCGGGCCGTCGACATGCGGACGCCGGTCCGGTGCCAGGACCTCTGGGGACCCGCCAACTGACGCACCGGCACACCCAAACGGCCAGGTGAGGCCATCTGTGAGTGTTCAGGGATATGTGTGACGAAGACTGCCGTATCCTGCCACCATGGAGTGGCTGGAGCGGATCGCCCGGATAAGGCGGCGGACGCGGGGCGGAGAACGTGATCCCGACAAGGCCCTCCTGCTGTTGTACGCATTCGGGCTCCTGAACCGTCAGGGATTCCAGACACTGCGGTTCCGGGAGATCGAGGAGCCGTTCAGCCAGTTGCTGAGCGAGTTCGGCCCGCCCAAGCCGGTCAATGCCGGCAATCCGTTCCACAACCTCACCGGTGACGGGCTCTGGGAGGTCCTGACGGCCGCCGGCGGCGCCAGTCCCGGACCGGACGGCCGGGCGCTGCGGGCCCACGACGCGGTGGGCAGGCTGGCCCCGGTCTTCGCCAAGGAACTGCTCGCTGACGTGGGGCTCTTCGCCCAGGTGGTCAGGGTCCTGCTCGACATCCATTTCGAGCCGTCCCTGCACTCCGATCTGTGCGCCGGGGTCGGGCTGCTCCCCGAGGTCTCGGAGACCGGCGCGATCGCACCCTACGTGGAAGGCAACCTGCCCCGGGCGCAACGCGACCCGATGATGCGGCAGAAGGTTCTGGTCGCCTACGACTGCCGCTGCGCGTTCTGCGGCTTCGAAGGCTGGATCGGAAACAGCGTCGTCGGTCTTGAGGCGGCCCGCCTGAAGTGGTGGGCCTTCGACGGTCAGGACGACATGAGCAACTGCCTGTGCCTGTGCACCCTGCACCGCCGCCTGCTGGACAAGGGCGTCCTCGGTCTCACCCACCGGGGGGTCATCACCGTGTCCCGGCACTTCGTCGGCACCACCGAGACGGCCAAGCTCCTCGTCGAGGCGCTCTCGGGCCGTCAGGCCGCGAGGCCGCTGGGCGGGTTCCCGCCGCCGGAGGCCCGCAACATCGACTGGCACACCCGGCAGGTGTTCCGCGGCCCGGCCCGGATCACCCGATCTGACCCGTCAGTGACCAATTTGTGACATCACTCCGAAGACGGCCACTCTGATTGGGCGTTAGCGTCCCGTTATGTCCGCCCAGCCGCGCGTCCGTGAACTCGACCTCCTCCGCTTCGTGGCGGCAGCCGCGGTGATGCTGCATCACTACACCGGGGTGATCTACTACTCGGCCTGGGAGACGAGCGCGCGGACCGTCTTCCCCACGCTCGCGCCGGTGACCTCCTACGGCTATCTGGGTGTGCAGCTGTTCTTCATGATCAGTGGCTTCGTCATCCTGATGAGCGCCTGGGGCCGCTCGCCCGGCGACTTCGCCGCCTCCCGGTTCACCCGGCTCTTCCCGGCGTACTGGTTCGCGGTGTGCCTGGCGCTGCTCGTCTTCCTGAGCACCGGGAGGTCCTCGGGCTGGCCGGTCAGCGACCAGGGGCCGATCATGCGGTTCATACCGAACCTGACGATGCTGCAGACCGGCATCGGGGTGCCGGACAGCGAGTCGGTCTACTGGACGCTCTGGGTGGAACTGCACTTCTACGCGCTGATGGCGCTGCTGGTCTGGCGGGGCGTCACCTACCGGAGCTGCGTCACCTTCATGGGCGTATGGCTCCTCGCCAGTGTCTTCGCGCAGGAGGCCGGTCACAAGCTGCTCAGCGCCGTGCTGATCCCGATCTACGCGCCGTTCTTCGTCGCGGGCATGGCCTTCTTCCTGATGTTCAGGTACGGCCCGAACCTGGTGCTCTGGCTCTTCATCGGGGTGAGCTGGGCGCTCGGCGTCTACTACTCCGTGCACAACATCAGCGGATTCGTCGCCTGGCCGGGCCGCGACTACCACGTGATCCCGGCGGTCCTCACGGCCTTCTTCCTGATCATGTGGATGGTGGCCACGCGGCGGCTGCGGTGGCTCAACTGGAGCGGACTGACCGTACTGGGCGCCATGACGTACCCCCTCTATCTCACCCACGAGACGATCTCCCGGCCGATCATCGAGACGCTGCGCACCAGGCAGGATCGCTGGACCGTCCTGGCCGTCGCCCTCGTGACCGCCCTCCTGCTGGCCTACCTGATCCACCGCCACCTCGAACGGCCCCTCCAGCAATGGCTCCGTCCCAGGCTCGACGCGGCCCTGGCGCAGATCAGGTTCGGTGTCCCCGCCGAGCCGGTGCCACCCGTACCCGCACCACGTGAGGCCGACGGGCGGACCGCGGCGATCCCCTGATCGAACGCACGCACCCCCTCCGACGTCCTAAAGTGCAGACATTCCGGATGAGAGGTTCAGCGTGCAGGCAGCGAATCTGTGGGACAGGGTGGTGGGGCCGCAGCAGCCGCCCTCGTGGTGGCTGGTGATCGTGACCGGTCTGGTGGCGCTGCTCGCGGTGGCCCACAGTCCGATCTGGCGGGTGGCCCGCAACATCGTCACGATCGCCCACGAAGGCGGCCACGCACTGGTGGCACTGGCCACCGGCCGGAAGCTGGACGGCATCAAGCTGCACTCCGACACCTCGGGTGTCACCGTGTCGCGCGGCAAACCGCACGGTCCCGGCATGGTGTTCACCGCGATGGCGGGCTATCTCACTCCCCCGCTGCTCGGCCTGGCGTTCGCCACGCTGCTGAGCGCTGGGCGGATCACCCTGATGCTCTGGGCGTCGCTGGCGTTGCTGCTCGTCATGCTCGTCAAGATCCGCAACTGGTACGGGGTCCTGTCGATCTTCGTGACCGGCGGGATCATCTTCGGGGTGTCCTGGTTCGGCACCGACCAGGTCCAGGGCGGGTTCGCCTACCTGGGGGCCTGGTTCCTGCTGTTCGCCGGGGCCCGCCCGGTCATCGAGCTGCAGCGCCTGCGCGCCCGGCGGATGGCCCCCGGCTCGGATGCCGACCAGCTGGCCAGGCTGACCGGCGTTCCCGGGCTGACCTGGGTGCTCCTCTTCGGCGTCGTCGCCCTGGCTGCGCTGATCGTCGGTGGCGACCTGCTCAGCCCCGACCCGTCGGTCCTGCCTCATCTGCCGGGCCGGTGATCGGCCGCTCGAAGGTCATCAGCCCTCTGTCACAAGGGATTCAGGCGTCCCGGAAATGTCGGTGGCAGCCGATAGTTTCTGAGATGTGAGCCAACGGTGGAGTCGGGATCAAGTGCTCGGGCTGGCGCCCGACCCGGCGTCAGGCAGAGCTGCGGGCACGGTGGCCAAGCCGGCGAAATGGGGCGGCACGGGCTGTGACGACCTTGCCGTCTGGGGCGAGTGCCAGGGCAGCGGGTCGAGCGCCTACCGGGCCTGCGTGGACCTGTCGGAGCCCGCCTTCCGGTGCTCGTGCCCCAGCCGGAAGTTCCCGTGTAAGCACACCCTGGGGCTGTTGCTGCTGTGGAGCGACGGCGCCGCGAGCGCGGCCGAGCAGCCCGCCTGGGTCGCGGAATGGCTGGAGCAGCGGCAGCACCGGACCGAGAAGAAGGATCAGCAACCGGTCGCGAAGACCAGAGACCCGAAGACCGCGCAGCGGCGCGAGCAACGGGTCGACGACGGTATCGACGAGCTGGACCGGTGGCTGCGCGACCAGGTGACGCAGGGGCTCTCGCAGACCGAGCAGGCGCCCTACTCACTGTGGGACGAGGCCGCACGCCGCCTGGTGGACGCTCAGGCGGGCGCGCTGGCGGGGCAGGTGCGGGCGCTGGCCACGATCCCCAGACGCGGGCCTGACTGGCCGGAGCGGCTGCTTGAGGAGTACGGGCTGCTGCGGTTGCTCGTGCGGGCCCACCAGCGACGGGACGAGCTGCCTGAGGCCCTGCGCGAGACGGTCAGGGCGCGGGTGGGTTTCACGCTGAGCCACGACGAGGTGCTGCAGGAGGCGCCCGTCCGTGACCACTGGTACGTGGCCGGTGTACGCGACAGCGAGCAGGAACAGTTGATCACCCGCCGGATCTGGTTGCGCGGCGGGGCCACCGGGCGTTCGGCTCTGGTGCTGTCCTTCGGCGCTCCGGGCAGAGCGCTCGACGCCTCGCTGGTGCCGGGTACGACCCTGGACGCCGACCTGGCCTTCTATCCGGGCGCGCAGCCCCTGCGGGCCATCGTGGCGACCAGGCACGGCACCCCCGCGCAGGAACGCCCGCCCGGGGTCACCGTCACCGTGTTCCTCGCGGAGTACGCGCAGGCGCTGGGCCGGGATCCGTGGCTGGACAGGTGGCCGGCGGTGTTCGCGGACGTACGGCTGTCCCGCGATCGGCATCTGATCGACCCGAACGGTGACGCGCTGCCGCTGGAGTCCGCTGACCTGTGGGGGCTGCTGGCCCTGTCCGGCGGCGAGCCGATCACGGTGGCGGGCGAGTGGACCCCCCGCGGGCTGCTCCCCCTGTCCGCGTGGCACGAAAGGGACGGAGTGATCACGCTATGACCTGGCCGGAGCATGTCACCGCGGCGCTGCTCGGCACTCAGCGGCGCGTCGTCCCGGAACTGGCCGGGGCCCTCGCCTCCGGCACGCCGGGCCACGACAGCGCGGACGCCGGGGACGCGGCCGGGCGGCTCCTGGACCAGGCCGCGCTGCTGACGGTCCGGCGGCGGGCCGGACGGACGGCGGGCACCGCCGAGCCGATCGCCCCGGCGCCCGCCGAGACCTCCGAGGAGGTGAGCGGTGCCGCCGCCGCCCGTCTTGCCCGGATGCTCGCGGGCCAGCACGTACGGGCGCTCCCGGAGTGGCTGCAGGCCGCCGCCGAGCGTGACCGGAGGGTGCCGGCCAGGCTGCTGCCTGGTCTGCTCGAACGTGGCCGCAGTGACCGGATGCTCCGTGCGCACATCGCCAAGGCGGCCGGCCGGCGCGGCCTCTGGCTGGCCCTGCAGAACCCGGACTGGGCCTATCTCGCCACCGAGGACGTGCCCGCCGAAGCACCCGACGTGTGGGAGACCGGGACCCGGGGGCAGCGAATCGCCCATCTCGGGCGGCTGCGCGCGGCGGACCCGGAGGCGGCGCGCAGGGCGCTGCGGGAGACCTGGGCGAGGGAGCCCGCAGCGGACCGGGTGGCCCTCCTCGCGACGTTCCAGGAGGGACTGTCCGGGGCGGATGAGGAGTTCCTCGAGGAGACGCTCGACGACCGGGCCAAGGACGTACGGGCGGGCGCGGCGGACCTGCTGTCCATGCTGCCGGCGTCGGCCTACGGCGGGCGGATGGCCGGGCGGGCCCGGGACTGCCTGCGCCCCGAGCGCCGGACCGTGCGAGGCCGGGCGCAGACATGGATCATCGCCGAGCCCCCTGCAGACCTTGACGAGGCGACCAGGCGGGACGGTGTCCCCTTCCACGCCGCGGGTTCGTTCGTGCCCGGCAACGGGGGCCGGTCCGGGCCGGTCGGAACCCGGGCCGGCTGGCTACGGGAGATCGTGGCCCGCACCCCGCTCGATACGTGGACCGGCCTGTTCGGCGGGAACCCGATGGAGGTGGTGTGCCTGCCGATCGCCGACGACTTCGCCAGGGATGTGCACCTCGGCTGGGCCCGCGCCGCGGTGCGCCAGCGCGACGCGGCCTGGGCCCGCGCGATCCTGAAGGGCGGGGTGGTGGTGGAGGAGGCCGAGGCGCTGGCCGATCTGCTGACCGTGCTGCCCGACGGCGAGCGGGATTCGGCCGCAGCCGACCTGGCCCGCTGGGTGAAGGACTACCCGGACCTGCTCCGGGTCCTTGACCGGATCCCCGGGCCGTGGACGGGCGAGCTGGCCGAGGCCGTGCTCGCCGCGCTGGCCGGCGCCCTCACCAGGGGAGCCGAGGGCATGCCGCCGCACACCCAGCAGTACGGCCTGGCCCAGCTCTGCAAGCTGTCCGACGAGCGGCTGACACCGGCCGCCGTGCCCCGGCTCGACGAGCTGACCCGCCGGCACGGGGACAACTGGCCGCTGTCCGAACTGACCGAGACCCTGCGTTTCCGCCACGAGATGCTCCAGGAGCTGACGTGACCCAAGACGTTCTGCGTCCCCATGCCGAGCAGCAGTACGCCGATGAGCTGGCCGTGCTGGCCGAGCACGACGACCGGATCCGGCCGCCCGGCTGGAAGCTGTCGCCGTGGGCGGTGACGACCTACCTGCTGGGCGGCGAGCTGCCCGGCGGTGTGGTCATCTCCCCCAAGTACGTGGGCCAGCGAAGGCTGATGGAGGTGGCGGTCGCGACGCTGGCCACCGACCGGGCGCTGCTGCTGCTCGGCGTGCCGGGTACCGCCAAGACGTGGGTGTCGGAACACCTGGCGGCGGCGGTCAGCGGTGACTCGACCCTGCTGGTGCAGGGCACCGCCGGCACATCCGAGGAGTCCATCAGGTATGGCTGGAACTACGCTCGGCTGCTGGCCGAGGGGCCCAGCGAGCGGGCGCTGGTGCCGAGCCCGCTGATGGTCGCGATGCGGACCGGCGCGGTCGCCCGCATCGAGGAGCTCACCCGGGTACCGTCCGACGTGCAGGACACGCTGATCACGATCCTGTCCGAGAAGACCCTGCCCGTCCCGGAGCTGAACACCGAGGTGCAGGCCCGCAAGGGCTTCACCGTGATCGCCACCGCCAACGACAGGGACCGGGGCGTCAACGAACTGTCCAGCGCGCTGCGCCGCCGGTTCAACACGGTGGTGCTTCCACTCCCGGAGAGCGCCGACGACGAGGTGGACATCGTGGCCCGCCGAGTCGGGGAACTCGGCAGGGCCCTCGAACTCCCCGAGGCACCCGCCGGGCTTGAGGAGATCCGCCGCGTGGTCACGGTCTTCCGCGAGCTTCGGTCCGGCCTGACCGCCGATGGGCGGACCAGGCTGAAGTCCCCCAGTGGCACTCTCAGCACGGCCGAGGCGATCTCGGTGATGACCAGCGGTCTGGCCCTCGCCGCGCACTTCGGCGACGGGGTGCTGCGGGCCGCGGACGTGGCGGGCGGGCTGGTCGGCGCGATCGTCCAGGACCCCGTCTCCGACCGTGTGGTGTGGCAGGAGTACCTGGAGACGGTGGTCCGCGAGCGTAGCGAGTGGCGGGACTTCTACCGTGCCTGCCGGGAGGTCTCTTGACCTCCCAGCAGGCCGTGCCGAAGGCGATGCGACAAAGCCCGCGAGGCGCCGTGTCGAAAGCACGGCCATGAGCACAGTGGAGATCTGGGGGGTCCGGCACCACGGGCCCGGTTCCGCGCGTGCCGTCGGGCGGGCGGCCGAGGACTTCAAGCCCGACTGTGTGCTCATCGAGGGCCCGCCGGAGGCGGACCCGATCGTGGAGCTGGCGGGCGATCCGGGCATGGTCCCACCGGTGGCGTTGCTGGCGTACGTGCCGGGAACCGAGAATCGGGAGCGGAAGGCCACGTTCTGGCCGTTCGCGGAGTTCAGTCCGGAGTGGGCGGCGATCCGCCATGCGGTGGCCGCGGGGGTCCCCGTCCGGTTCTGCGACCTCCCGGCCGCACACCAGCTCGCCGACGAACCCGGCCACCCGGAGGACGAGGGCACCGCTCCGGAGGCGGACGGGACCGGTGCGGAGCGTGGCGAAGAAGAGTTGCGAGCGGCCGAGCTGATCCGGGTGGACCCGCTCGGGTGGCTGGCGGAGGCCGCCGGATACGACGACGCCGAACGCTGGTGGGACGACGTCATCGAGCACCGCACCGACGGCCCGTCCCCTTTCCCGGCGATCGCCGAGGCGATGACGATGCTCCGCCAGGATCTCGCCGAACGACTCGAAACCGACGGCACCGCCGGGCTTCCCGAGTCGTACCTCCTGCGCGAGGAGCGGCGCGAGGCGTACATGCGCAGAACCCTGCGCCGCGCGATCAAGGACGGATACGAGCGGATCGCGGTGGTCTGCGGCGCCTGGCATGTGCCGGCGATCGAGGCCGCCGTCCCCGGCCGCACCACCACGATCAGGCGGACGGCCGGGCAGGACGAGGCGGCGCTGCGTGCCCTTCCGAAGGTCAAGGCCGACCTGACGTGGGTGCCGTGGACGCACGGGCGGCTTGCGAGCTGGTCCGGGTACGGCGCAGGGGTCCGCTCCCCCGGCTGGTACCACCATCTGTTCACCGCACCCGACCGGCCGATCGAACGGTGGCTGACCGACGCCGCCCGGGTGCTGCGCGAGGAGGACCTGCCGGTCTCCTCGGCACACGTCATCGAGGCGGTACGGCTCGCGGAGACCCTGGCGGCGCTCAGGCACCGGCCGCTGGCCGGTCTCGACGAGGTCACCGAGGCCACCCGTGCGGTGCTCTGCGAGGGTGCGGAGCTGCCCCTTGAGCTGATCCAGCGGCGGATGGTCGTCGGCGAGCGGCTGGGTGCTGTCCCGGACCGTACGCCCATGGTCCCGTTGCAACGGGATCTGCAGGCCGAACAGCGGCGGCTGCTGCTCAAACCCGCCGCGCTCGACAAGGAACACGATCTCGACCTGCGCAAGCCGCGTGATCTGGACCGGAGCAGGCTGCTGCACCGGCTGCGGTTGCTCGGCGTGCACTGGGGTGTGCCCGGCGCCGCGGGCCGTACGAAGGGGACGTTCCGGGAGACCTGGACGCTGGTGTGGCGCCCGGAGTTCGATGTGGAACTGATCGAGGCGGGCCTCTGGGGCACCAGCGTGCACGGCGCGGCGTCCGCCAGGGCCATCGCGCTCGCGACCGAGGCGGCCGCGCTGCCGGCCCTGACCTCGCTGGCCGAGCGCTGCCTGCTGGCCGATCTGGGTGATGCGTTGCCACCGGTGATGCGGGCGCTGGCCGACCGGGCCGCGGCCGACACCGACGTCGTGCATCTGATGGCGGCGCTGCCGCCGCTGGTGCGCGCACTGCGGTATGGCGACGTGCGCGGTACGGCGACGGGGCCACTGCGCACGGTGGTCGAGGGGCTCGTCGTGCGCATCTGCGTCGGGCTGCCCCCGGCGGTGTCCGGCCTGGATGACGACGCCTCGCGGCTGCTGCTCAAGCACCTCGACGAGGCCAACACCGCGCTGGCTCTGCTTGAGGAGGATAGCCAGCTGGGGCGTTGGCGGGACATGCTCGGAGTGCTGGTCGACCGGCAGGGACTGCACGGGCTCCTGGAAGGACGCCTCACCCGGCTGCTGATGGAGGCGGATCGGCTCGGCGACGTCCCCGACAGGATGGCGCGGGCGGTGTCGGTGGGCGAGACGCCGGCGCGGGCGGCCGCGTGGATCGAGGGGTTCCTGTCCGGCAACGGGCTGGTCCTGGTGCACGACGACCCGCTGCTGCGGCTGGTCGACGGCTGGATCGGCGGCCTGACCGATCAGGCGTTCACCGACGTGCTGCCCCTGCTGCGCCGCACCTTCGCCGAGTACGCCGCCCCGGAGCGCCGCACTCTCGGCGAGCGTGTCCGGCACCTCGACGGATCCGCCGGCACGACCCGTACCGGCGAAGCGGAGGCCCTTGACGAGTATCGGGCCGCGCAGGCCGCCGAAACCGTCCTGACCATCCTCGGCTGGAGATGACCATGACTTCTGATGAGCGGCTGGCCCGGTGGCGCCTGGTGCTGGGCGGCGAGGCGGATACCGGGGTGTCACTCGGGGGTGACGCCGCCAAGATGGACGCCGCGCTTGAGGCACTGTACGGCTCGGGCAAGGGCGGCGGGCGCCGGGGCGGCGGCCGTGGCGCGAGCCTGGGGGCGTCGGCGCCGAACGTGGCCCGCTGGCTCGGCGACATCAGGGCCTACTTCCCCTCGACGGTCGTGCAGGTCATGCAGAAGGACGCGATCGAGCGGCTCGATCTGACCCGGCTGCTCCTCGAACCGGAGATGCTGGAGGCCGTCGAACCCGACGTCCACCTGGTCGGCACGATCCTGGCCCTCAACCGGGTCATGCCGGAGCGGGCCAAGGAGACCGCCCGCATGGTGGTGCGACGGGTCGTACAGCAGTTGGAGAGGCGGCTCGCGCAGCGGACCAGATCCGCGCTGACCGGCGCCCTCGACCGGGCGGCACGGGTGGAGCGGCCCCGGCGGCTGAGCGACGTGGACTGGAACCGGACGATCCGGGTGAACCTGCGGAACTACCTTCCGGAGCAGCGGACCGTCGTGCCGCAACGGCTGGTCGGGTACGGGCGACGGCAGCAGGCGGTCAGACGGGACGTGGTCCTCTGCATCGACCAGAGCGGTTCGATGGCCGCCTCGGTGGTCTACGCGAGCGTGTTCGGCGCGGTGCTGGCGTCAATGAAGTCGCTGCGCACGTTCCTGGTCGTCTTCGACACCGCCGTGGTGGACCTGACCGATCAGCTGCACGACCCGGTGGAGATCCTGTTCGGTACCCAGCTCGGCGGCGGCACCGACATCAACCGGGCCATCGCCTACTGCCAGGGGATCATCCAGCGGCCGACCGGCACGATCTTCGTGCTGATCAGTGATCTGTACGAGGGCGGCGTACGGCAGGAGATGCTCAAGCGGGTGGCCGCGATGACGGCTGCCGGGATCCAGGTGATCGTGCTGCTGGCCCTGTCGGACGAGGGAGCGCCCGTCTACGACCACGAGAACGCCGCCGCGCTGGCCGCCCTCGGGGTGCCCGCGTTCGCCTGTACGCCGGATGCCTTTCCCGATCTGATGGCGGCCGCGGTGGAGCACAGGGACCTGACCGAATGGTCCGAGAAATTCATCTCCGATCGCTAACGTGTGCCTTATGAGCGAAGACGAGAGTGTGGCCCCCTTCGTACCGCGCGAGCACGATCCCGCCGACGATGAGCCGGGCCTGGATGATCTGTTCGGCCTCGGGGACGACTTCGACGACGACGAGTTCTTCGCCGCGTGGGAGGAGGCGGACGCGGGGGCCGTCGAGGTCCTCCGTGAAGCGCTCCCCGAGTGCCTGGCCGCCACGCCACCGGCCGGCGAACTCCGGGCCGCCGCGGAGCGGATCCGGGCCGGGATCGCCGGGGGCACCGTCCCGTACTCCTACATCCGCGGCGCGGCCGGCTGGTCCGCCAAGTTCCCCGAGGATGATCTCGATCTCTGGGTGGAGGCCACCTGCTCCCTGATCGCGGGTGTGGACGACTTCCCGATGCCCATCGAGCAGCAGACGACGATCATGGCGCTGCAGCACGGCGACTGGGCCGGGGCCGTGATCGGCCTGATCCGGGCGGGGGCCGGGGCGCCGGCGGGCGCCGAGGACCTCGTCGGATACGCGGACGCCTGCCCTGAGATCGAGGGCGAGGTGGACCCGGAGGACGTGGCGATCATCGAGGAGGGTTTCGGCCACCTCGTCGACCTCTGGGAGGCGACCGGCGCGATCGACGCGCACGGCCGGCTCACCGAGCTCGGCTGGTGGGGGCTCCCGAGGGCCCTGGCCTGGGCCTGGGACGGCGACTTCGACACGGCCGACTGACAGCGCGGCACCCGCGTCAACTGTGCGATACCGGCCGCCCCAGAGACGAGCCCTGGGGCCCAGGCGTCCCGCCGCTACGCTGGATGGCATGACGGGGGACCACGGCCACGGGCACGGAGTGTCAGCGAACGCAGATCGCCGCTATCTGGCGGGTGCGCTCGCCCTGCTGCTGGCGTTCATGGCCGGGGAGATCCTCATCGGCCTGGCAGCCCACTCGCTGGCGTTGATCTCCGACGCCGGGCACATGCTCACCGACGCGTTCTCCATCGCGCTGGCCCTCATCGCGATGCGACTGGCCGCCCGGCCGCCGGAGGGCGGTTACACCTACGGGCTCAAACGCGCGGAGATCCTGTCCGCGCAGCTCAACGGCCTGACTCTGATCCTGCTGGCCGCGTACTTCATCTACGAGGGCATTCGCCGGCTGCTCGCCCCGCCGGAGGTGACCGGGCAGCTCGTCTTCTTCACCGCCCTGGCCGGCATCGTGATCAACGTGGCGGCGTCCTGGCTGATCAGCCGCGCGGACCGGACCAGTCTGAATGTCGAGGGCGCGTTCCAGCACATCCTCAACGACCTGTGGGCCTTCGTGGCGACCGCGATCGCCGGCCTGGCGATCTGGATCTTCGGCTTCACCCGGGCGGACGCGATCGCCTCGCTGATCGTCGCGGGCCTGATGCTGAAGGCGGGTTCCGGGCTGATCCGCTCGGCCGGGCGGATCCTGATGGAGGCGGCCCCCTCCGGGGTCGACCCCAAGGAGGTCGGCAACCGGTTGGCCGAGCGCCCTTGCGTGGTCGAGGTCCACGACCTGCACGTCTGGGAGCTCACCTCCGGCTACCCGGCACTGTCCGCGCACGTACTGGTCGAACCGGGCGGAGACTGCCACGCGGTCCGCCGGGACCTGGAGCAGGTACTGCACGACGCCTACGAGATCACCCACACGACCCTGGAGGTCGACCACGCCGACGGCCAGGGCCTGGAGATCCACTGCGACGACTCGCACGGCCCCCGCCACGTCTCGGCCACCGATTCCCCCCACACCCACGCCCACAACCCCGCCTGCGGCCACTAACCACCAAAAGCCTCACCCCCAAGACACCCCGACTCCGTTGACTCGTGGCGTTTCCCGCACCTTTCACGCGCGAGGTGCGGGAAACGCCACGACTCAACGGGGTGGGTTAGCTGATGTTGCGGGAGAGGCCTTTCCAATATGGGGCGCGTAGTTCCTTCTTGAGGATCTTGCCGCTGGGGTTGCGCGGCAGCGCCTCCACGAGGTCGACCGAACGGGGGCGCTTGAACCCGGCCAGGTGCTCCTTGCCGTAGTCAAGGACCTGCCTGGCGGTGAGGGTGGCGCCGGGGCGGAGCACCACGATGGCCTTGACGGTCTCGCCCCACTTCTCGTCCGGTACGCCGATGACGGCCACGTCGGCGATGTCGGGATGCCCGGCAAGGACCTCCTCGACCTCGATCGGGTAGATGTTCTCTCCTCCGCTGACGACCATGTCCTTGATCCGGTCGGTCAGGAAGAGGTAGCCCTCCGTGTCGAGGTATCCGGCGTCGCCCGAGCGCAGCCAGCCGTCCCCGGTGAGCAGCCGCTCTGTCTCGGACGGGCGGTTCCAGTAGCCGCGGGTGTTCTGCGGGGTGCTGATCCACACTTCGCCGACCTCGCCGGGCGGCAGCTCCGCCAGGGTCGCCGGTTCCACGATCTTGATCGTCACCCACGCGTACGGGCGGCCCGCGGAGCGCAGGAGTTCGGGCCGTTCATGGTCCGCGGGGTCGAGCTGGGTGATCGCCCCGGTGGTCTCGGTCATCCCGTAGACCTGGCAGAGCGGGGCCTGGAAGGTGGCCCGGGCCTCGTTCAGCGCGTGCGTGGTGATCGGTGAGGCCCCGTAGGCGATCCGCCGCAGCGCCGAATAGTCGCGGGCCGCGGCACCGGGGACCGCGCACAGGAACTGCAGGACGGCCGGGACGATGAACGCGTTCGTCACCCGTTCGCGTTCGATCAGCTCCACCAGCGCCACGGGATCGATGTCCCTGATCACGATGGTGCGCGCCCCTGCGAACAGCCCGGCAAGCGCCCAGCCGCTGCCGCCGATGTGGAAGAACGGCATCGGCGCCAGGTTGACCGAGCTCTCGTCGAGTTGCCACGGGCCGGTCATCCGGTCGAAGACAGCGAAGTTGGCATTGTCCAGTTGCACGCCCTTGGCCACCCCGGTCGTACCCGAGGTGTAGAGCTGCATGACCACGTCGTCGGGGGCGCCGACGAAACCCGGGTCGTCGGCCGGCAGAGCGGCCAGCCACTCCTCGTACTCGGGCCCGGTGTGCATGATCACGCCCGGCAGCTCCGCGCCGATCGCGGTGAACTCGGCGTCCAGCACCGTCAGCTCGGCCTGCGCATCGGTGAGCACCGCAGCGATCTCACCGGGCGTCAGCCGCCAGTTGGCCGGGCAGATGACCGCACCGATCTTGAGGGCGCCGAACAGGACCTCGAAGAACTCAGGAGCGTTCTTACCCACGTAGCCGACCCGCGAGCCGTGCCCGAGCCCTGCGGCGAGCAGGCCCTGGGCGACCTGGCTGGACCGGGCGTCGAGCTCGGCGAAGGTGAACGTCCGCCCGGCGCCGGTCAGCGCCGGCGCCGGGCCCCTGTCCCGGGCATGGTCGCGGATCATCGATACGACGCGGTAGTTCACGGAACCTCCGGATGTGAGTCAGCTGAAACATACCCAGAAGAACCCGGCCACCGGAAGGGATCACTTACCGATCTGGGCTCCGTTGGCGCCGACGACGTACCAGGTCGCGCCGAACGCCGTGACGTCCTGCCCGTTCACGTCACCTGGGGCACTGTCCTGGACGAAGCGGTACAGCGGGTTGCCGCCATATGTCACCTGCAAGGTGCCGTCGGCGCGGGTGATCGTGCCTGCCAGGCTCGCCGTGAGCCCGGCGCCCGCCACCGGGGTGCCCCGCGTGGTGACGGGCGGCCATGCCGTGGCACAGGCACCGGAACAGTTCGAGACCCCCTTGGTGTCCTTCTTGAACAGGTAGAGCGTCCGACCCCGGCCATCGGTCAGGATCATGCCCAGTTTGGTCTTGGCCAGCGCGAGGTGCGCGGCGGTTCTCGGGGCCGGGGCGGTGGTGGTCGTGTTCCCACCGCCCCGGCCGCCGTTCCCATAGCCCCCGTAACCCCCTCCGCCGGTCGGACCGGCCGAGCTCGTACTCCCCCCAGAACACGCTGCGGCGAGCAGGCCCCCGGCAAGCGCTCCTGCGAACAACAGTCTTCTCATGATGGACCTCCCTCCATAGAAGGCACGTACACGGGACCGTCACGGTTCGTTCCCGACTACGCGGAACCGGTTTCCCTCCCCCGGATCGCGGTAGGACCACCTGATCTGGGGAGGTGAGGCCGATGTCCCGCGAAAACGGCACGAAAGAGGTCGAGCGGCTGCCGAAAAAGCCGTACGAGAAAGAGCTCTACCGGCTACAGGGCGAGCTGGTGAAGCTGCAGGAGTGGGTACGGCACGAGGGAGCCCGGGTCGTGGTGATCTTCGAGGGGCGGGACGCCGCGGGCAAGGGCGGGACCATCAAGCGGGTCACCCAGTACCTCAACAGCCGCATCGCCCGCGTGGAGGCGCTCCCGGTACCGACCGAACGGCAGCGTACCCAGTGGTACTTCAAGCGGTACATCGAGCGGCTGCCCGCCGGGGGCGAGATCGTGCTGTTCGACCGCAGCTGGTACAACCGCGCCGGGGTCGAGCGGGTGATGAACTTCTGCACCAAGGAGGAGTACACCCGGTTCCTGCACCAGTGCCCGATCTTCGAGCGGCTGCTCGCGGAGGAGGGCATCCTGCTGCGCAAGTACTGGTTCTCGGTGAGCGACGTCGAGCAGGAACGGCGTTTCCGGGCCCGGCTCGAGGATCCGCTGCGGAGCTGGAAACTGTCCCCCATGGACGTGGAGTCGCTGACGCGGTGGGAGGAGTATTCCCAGGCCAAGGACGAGATGTTCGTGTACACCGACATCCCGGAGGCCCCCTGGTTCGTGGTGGAGAGCGACGACAAGCGGCGGGCCCGGATCAACATGATCTCCCACTTCCTCTCGACCATCCCGTACCACGAGGTGCGCAAGCCCTCGATCAAGCTGCCGCCGCGCCCGGCGAGCAAGGGCTACCAGCGGATGGCCAGGGAACTGCAGACCTACGTCCCCGACCACGCGGCCACCCTTGAGGGTTGATGGTCATAGGCTGGGCCCCATGCCGACCGCTCTCATCACCGGCGCCACCGCGGGTATCGGTGCCGCCTTCGTCCGACGCCTCGCCTCCGACGGCTTCGACCTGGTCCTCGTCGCACGCGACGAGAAGCGGCTCGAGGAGACCGCGGAGGGCCTGCGGGCGAAGTACCGCGTCAAGGCCGAGGTGCTGAGCGCCGACCTGGCCACCGACGAAGGTCTCGCGGCCGTCGAGGACCGGGTGCGGACCGTGGACCTGCTGGTCAACAACGCGGGCTTCGGTCACGAGGGCGAGTTCCTCAAGGTACCGATCACCGACGAGCTGCGGATGCTCCGGGTGCACTGCGAGGCGGTGCTCAGACTGACGTACGCGGCGCTGCCCGGCATGATCGAGCGCGCCCGTGGCGGCGGCGTCATCAACGTGGCCTCGGTGGCGGCGTTCTTCGCGCGCGGTACCTACAGCGCCTCCAAGGCGTGGGTGGTCAGCTTCAGCCAGGGCGTGATGGCCGACCTCGGGAATCAATCAGGGAACCAGGGCGTGCATGTCATGGCGCTGTGCCCGGGCTTCGTGCACACCGAGTTCCACGAGCGGGCGGGCATGGACGTCTCCGCGATCCCCGGCTTCCTCTGGCTGGACGGGGACCGGCTCGTGGCCGACGGGCTGCGCGACTTCCGGCGTGGTGCGCCGGTCAGCGTGCCGGGCGGGCAGTACAAGGCGCTGGTCGGCCTCGGCCGGCTCATCCCGGCCAGACTGGCCGCCCGCGTCTCGTCGCGCGCCGGCCGCAAGTACGACTGACAACGAGCGGGCGGGTGGATACCGGATCCGGCCGGATCGGCCACAGGCCTGGCCGCACGATCCGCTGATACACCGAGTAACAGTCTTCAACCCCAACTTCCCTGTTCGCCGCTGCCCTGAGTGCCTAAAGTGATCGGGGTGAGCCCCCCCATGCACTTTGCTCGCACGACCGCGACGGCGGCCTCGCTCGTCCTGATGACCGCGCTCAGCGCCGCACCGGCCGCCGCGGTGGTCGCCGGTACACCCGCCGGGGCGCCTGCGTATCCCTGGCTGGCCTCGATCGGTTCGCAGCTGTTCTTCCTGCGGCCGTCCGGGCAGTTCTGCGGCGGCACGCTGGTCGCGCCCGACAAGGTGCTGACCGCGGCGCACTGCGTCGCGCCGTTCGCGAAGCTGATCGGCGCCCTCAGGGTGACCTTCGGGCGTACGGATCTGAAGCGCGCGAACGGAGTCACCGTCTCGGTGCGGAAGGCGTGGGTGCATCCGGGCTTCCACGAGACGACCTTCCAGGGGGAGATGGTCGAGCACGACGACGTGGCCGTACTGACCCTGTCCCGGCGGCTCCCGCGGGCCGTGCTGCCGCTCGGCAGGATGACTTCGGGCAAGGCGCTCGTGCTGGGCTGGGGCACCGTCTCGGAGAGCGATCTCCTGAACGCCGTTCTGCGGGCGGCCCGCATCCCGGTCGATCCGGATGCGGCCTGCACGAAGGCGTACGGCTCGTCGTTCGACGCCAGGGGGATGGCCTGCGCGGGATCATCCAGGGCCGACACCTGCCTGTTCGACAGCGGAGGGCCGCTGATCCTGCAAGGCCGGGTGGCCGGGCTGACCTCCTGGGCCGCCGGGTGCGCCCGCCCGGGTTTCCCCGGCGTCTACACCCGGGTCAGCGCGTACGCGGACGACATCGAGGCCCAGCTGCGCTGACCCGCCCCGTCAAGGCATCGTCACTTCCTGGTTATGTTCAGTCACGCTCCGTCAGGGAACGTTGTGGGCTGAGCAAGGGGTGAACGTCGAGATCATGGGGCGGGTCTCTCAGATGCGAGGAACAGATTCACCGGTCGCACCGGCACACCAGCCGGTCGGCTTCCATGTGGGCAACAACCCCGGTTCGGTCGGCTGGCGGGACTACCTGCGGATGCTCGGCCCGGGAGTGGTGGGCGGCGCGTCCGACACCGACCCGACCACGGTGGCCACCATGGTGATCATCGGTGCGGACACCATGTACGGACTTGCCTGGATGGCGCTCCTGCTGCTGCCGGTCATCGCCATCATCCAGGCCATCAGCACCCAGGTCGGCGTGGCCAGCCACCGGGACCTGCAGACCGCCGTCACCGAGAGCCGCGGCAAGATCGCCCGGTGGCTGCTGCTGTTCTCGGTACTGACCGTCAACATCGTCACGATCGCCGCCGACCTGGAGGCCGGGGCGTCGGCGATCGGGATGCTGCTGCACCGGGACTGGCGCTGGTTCGTGGCGCCGCTGTCGCTGCTGCTGCTCGGCGTGCTGCTCATCCTGGGCTACCACGTGGTGCAGCGGGCGATGAAGTATCTGCTGCTCTGCCTGCTCGCGTACGCGGTGGCGGCGGTCTTCGCCCATCCCGACTGGGGTGCGGTGCTGCACGGCACGCTCGTACCGCACTTCGAGTGGAACACGACCTACACCTCCGACGCGATGTCGCTGATCGGCACCACCATGACCAGCTACGTGTACGTGTGGCAGACCATCGGGCAGGCCGAGGAGCGGATTCCGTGGCGGCTGCACCGCGCCCGGCAGATCGACGCACTGCTCGGCAGCGTCTTCGCGGTAGCCGTGTTCTGGTTCATCCTCATCGCGACCGGGGCGACCCTCGGCGTGCACCATCTGCACGCCGACACCCCGCAGGAGGCCGCCGCCGCGCTGGTCCCGATCGCCGGGCCGATGGCGGCGGACCTGTTCGCCTTCGGTCTGCTGATCTCCGCTGTGGTCGCGCTGCCGGTCATCATGGCCACCACTGCGTACGCCACCGGTGCCCATCTGAACTGGCGCCGGGGGCTGTCCCTGTCGGTGCGGGAGGCACCGCTGTTCTACTCGGCGCTGACGGTGTCCATCCTGGTCGGAGCGGCCGCCGCGTACTGCGGGATCCCGCCGATCCGGCTGCTCTACATCGCCGGGATCATCGGCGCCATCGGTACCCCGATCGGGCTGTCGATCCTGCTGCAGGTCGGGGCGGATCGCCGGATCATGCGCGGCCATCCCATTTCGCCCAGGATGCGGGCCGCCGGTTGGCTGATCACCTTCACCATCACCGCCGTCGGAGCCGTCTACCTCGTCCGTCTCTTCTTCGGCGTCTAGGAGTGCGCATGCTGATCTGGCCACTGCTGGTGACGGCCTCCGTGGCGGTCTGGGCCTGGTTGTCGGGCGGGCCCTGGATGCTCGAGGACGTCATGCTGCTCGCCGTCTTCGAGGTCTCGATGTCGTTCGACAACGCGGTGGTCAACGCCGGGGTGCTGCGCCGCATGTCGGAGTTCTGGCAGCGGGTGTTCCTCACCGCGGGAATCGCCGTGGCCGTGTTCGGCATGCGGTTCGTGCTCCCGCTCATCTGCGTGTCGGTGACGACCGGGATCGCGCCCCAGCAGGCCATCGGGCTCTCGCTGAGCGACCCGGCCGTCTACACGCGCATCATCGACGCGGCCACCCCTGCGCTCTTTCCCTTCGGGGCCACCTACCTGCTGATGATCTTTCTGACCTTCATCTTCGAGGTTCACGAGCTGAGCTGGCTGCGGCCGATCGAGAAGGCCCTCGCCCGGATGGGCCGGATCGACGACCTGGCCGTCGTGGTGACCCTGCTGGCCATCGGGCTGATGGCCTCCTGGGAGCCCGGTCACCGGATGACGGTCCTGATCTCCGGGCTGGCGGGACTGCTCACGTACCTCCTCGTGAACGGTTTCGCGCAGCTCCTGCTCGGCCCGTCCGGGGAGGGCAGGCCGGCCGCGAGTGGCCGGTCCGCGTTCTTCCTCTTCCTCTATCTGGAGATCCTCGACGCCTCGTTCAGCTTCGACGGCGTGATCGGCGCGTTCGCCATCTCCAGCAGCCTCCTGGTGATCGCCGCAGGGCTCGGGGTGGGCGCGGTCTTCGTCCGTACGCTCACGATCCAGCTGGTCCGCCGGGGCGTCATCTCCGAGTACGTCTACCTGGAGCACGGCGCACACTGGGCGATCGGGGCGCTGGCCGTCAACATGCTGATCAAGCTGAGGTACCCGGTGGACGGCGGGGTGACCGGCCTGATCGGAGTCGCGTTCATCGGGGCCTCGTTCCTGTCCTCGGCCTGGGCCCGGCGGTACGTACCCGCCCACGCCAGGCGCAGGGGGCGCGGCCTGCGCAAGCCCCCGCTTCCCGTCGATCTGCCCATCCAGATTCCCGCTCAGCAGAGGAGAACCATGTCCATGGACCAGGCCGACGGCCGTTTCATGCTGTTCGACGTGGACGGCAACGGCTACCTCGAACAGGACGACTACGAGTCCCTGGCACACCGTCTGGCCGAGGGCTTCGGGGTCCCGATGTCCTCGGCGAAGGGCCAGGCCGTACTCGACGGCTCTCTCGCCCTGTGGCACGAGCTCCTCCGGTGCACCGACGCCGACGGCGACCAGCGGATCTCCCCGGAGGAGTTCCGGTTCGCGGTCCGCGCGGGAGCGCTCCGCGACCGGGAGGGCCTCGACGCGGCGATCGTCCCGGCGGCCCGTGCCGTACTCGACCTGTGCGACGCCGACGGCGACGGCGAACTGGACCGCGACGACCTGACCCGGCTGCTGACCCTCTGCGGCCTGCCCGCCGGGCAGGCCGGGGAGATCTTCACCGAGCTGGACGCCGACGGCAGCGGAAGCCTCTCCCTCGGCGAACTCACCGGGGCCCTGCACCGGTTGCTCATCCTTGATCCGTCACCCGCCTGATCTGCACGCGCACGGCCGGGCTCCCTACGACCTCCCGTAAGCGGCTCCTGTCGCTGGCGCCCAGCCTGATCGTGCCTGGTCATGGGGCGCCCTTCGCCCCTTCGCGTTAACCGGCGACCTGCGGCACCGTAGAATTCCAGGATGTCCGACGCAGCGAAGTTCGAGGTGCAGATGCTGCACGACCGGGTGATGATCCGCGCCGAGCAGGAGTCCGGAGAACGCCGCAGCACCGGCGGCATCGTCATCCCCTCGACGGTCAAAGAGGACAACCGGCTGGCCTGGGGTGAGGTCTGTGGTGTCGGGCACCACGCGCGCACGGTCAAGGTCGGCGACCGGGTCCTGTTCCACCCCGACGACCAGTACGAGGTCGAGATCCAGGGTGTGAACTACCTGGTCATGCGGGAACGCGACCTGCACGCCATCGCCAACGAACGCCCCGAGCACGGCACCGGCCTCTACCTCT
>JAOPYM010000355.1 GCA_025964615.1 Actinomycetes bacterium | reverse complement strand
GTCCCGCCTTCGGCGCCGCCACGGGTGCTGAACGATCCGCCGAGCGCTTCGGCCCGGTCGGCCATGTTCCGCAGCCCGCTGCGCCGGCCACCGGACGGGATACCGATGCCGTCGTCCTCGACCCGCAGGATGAGCTCGTCGCGCACGTCGACGGTCACGCTCGCCTGGTGGGCCCTGGCATGCCGGGCGATGTTGGACAGGGCCTCCTGCAGCACGGCCAGCAGTTGCTCTCCCAGTTCCGGGCTGATGGCGGTGTCCAACAGCCCGTCCAGCCGTACCGAGGGTGCGAACCCCAGAGTCCCGGCGGCGGCGTCTGCGATCGTGTGGACCCGGCTGCGCAGGCTGTCGTCACCCGGCTCGACCTGCAACGCGAAGATCGTCGAACGGACCTGCCGGATCGTGTCGTCCAGATCGTCGACGGCCCCCTGGACCCGGCGGGTCACCTCCGGCTTCTGGGTGATCTTGATGGCGCTCATCAGGGTCATGGCGATGGCGAACAACCGCTGGATCACCGTGTCGTGCAGGTCCTTGGCGATCCGCTCACGGTCCTCCAAAACGACGATCCGTTCGGCGTCCCTGCGGCGTTCGGCCAGTTCGAGGGCGACGGCGGCCTGGGCGGCGAACGGTTCGAGCAGCTTCAGGGTGGCCTCGTTGAACGCCGGCCGGCCGGGCTGGTTCACCACGGCCAGGACACCACGGGCCGAGGGCCCGGCACCCAGCGGCACGATCACCATGGGGCCGACCGGGATGTCAGCGGGGACGCCTGCCTCGCTGGCCGCAGCCCTGCCGTCCTCCAGCAGCAGCGACGTGCCCGCCTGATAGACCGTGCCGGACACCGCCTGGTCGAGGCGAACCCGCAGACCACGGTAGGCCTCGGCGTGCCGGCCGTCCGCCGCGACCAGTTCCAACTCCTGATTGGCCACGTCCACCAGGGAGACCATGGCCAGATCGGCGTCGCAGATCTCCCTGGCCCGGTGCGCCACCAGTCCGACCACCTCCTGCGGAGCGGTGCCGGACAGCAGCGCGTTGGAGATCTCCGCCGAGGCCTGCAGCCAGCGCTCGCGCCGCCGCGCCTCCTGATACAGCCTGGCGTTCTCGATCGCGACCCCGGCGGCCGTGGCCAGGGCGGTGACGATGACCTCGTCCTCCTCGTCGAACTCGCCGCCACCGGCCTTCTCAGTCAGGTAGAGGTTGCCGAACACCTCGTTGCGCACCCGGATCGGTACACCGAGGAAGCTCCGCATCGGCGGGTGGTCGTCCGGGAAGCCGTACGACTCGGCATGGGCTGCGATGTCGGGGAGGCGGAGCGAACGCGGCTCCTTGATGAGCAGGCCGAGGATGCCGAGGCCGTGCGGCCAGTGCTCGATCGCCTCGATCTCGGCGTCGGTGACACCGACGGTGATGAACTGGGCCAGGTGCTCTCCGCCCTCGCCGATCACACCCAGCGCGCCGTAGCGCGCCTCGACCAGGGCGGCGGCGGCCTCGATGATGCGGCGCAGCGCCGTCTCCAGATCCAGGCTGCCGATGGAGACCACGGCCTCGAGCAACGCGTGCACCCGGTCCCGGGTGGTGCGCACGGTGTTCAGCCGCGCCTGGAGCTCGGTGAGAAGATCATCGAGCTTCAGTTGCGGAAGGATGAGACGCGCGGGCCCCTCATCCGATCCCATTTCAGGTCCCTCGCTCGGTGGCATGCTCGACACCCTCTGCCTACCCGATCACGTTCGCCCGGCCACCACCGGACCGGAACCGGTTGACCCGACTTTACCGGCCGAAGATCACGCTTAGGGACTTTGGTCCTCACTTCTGGTGACCAGCGGACTTTCGTAACGGGGAGTGACTGTATAGCGTCGGCTGTACCAGCATCTTGCGAAAGGCCTCAAGGTCATGACCAGTATCGTTCCGCAAGCCCGTGGAAGCACTATCCGGGTGTTCCTGCTGGACGACCATGAGGTCGTCCGCCGCGGCGTCGCGGCGATGCTCGAGGCCGAGGGGGACATCGAGGTCGTCGGGGAGGCCGGTTCGGCCGAGCAGGCGATCGCCAGGATCCCGGCCGCCAACCCACACGTGGCCGTACTCGATGTCCGGCTGCCCGACGGTGACGGTGTGAGCGTGTGCCGGGAGATCCGGTCCCGGATGCCGCAGGTCGCCTGCCTGATGCTCACCTCGTTCTCTGACGAGGAGGCGCTGTTCGACGCGGTGATGGCCGGGGCCTCCGGTTACGTGCTGAAGCAGATCCACGGCTCGGACCTGGTGGGCGCGGTCCGTACCGTCGCGGCCGGACAGTCGCTCCTCGATCCGCGCAGCACGGGGCAGATGCTGGCACGGCTGCGTGACCGGGCGGCCCGCAAGGACCCGCTGGCGGCGCTGTCAGCGCAGGAGAAGCAGATCCTCGATCTGATCGGCGAGGGACTGACCAACCGGCAGATCGGTGAGCGCATGTTCCTCGCCGAGAAGACCGTCAAGAACTACGTCTCCAACCTGTTCGCCAAGCTGGGCATGAGCCGCCGTACCCAGGCCGCCGCGTTCGTCACCCAGCTCAGGACCTCGCAGACCAAGCCCGACCGCCGGTCCACCGAATAGGCGCCGGCGAACCAGGGACCTTGGTCCCTGACGTCGGCCGGGATGAAGGGGCATGTCCTTGACGTGGGTACGGCCCGGCAGGGCCGAAGGTCCGTCGGGAGCAGGACCTACCGCCGGGAACGCCCGGCACACTGGGACCTTCGCCCCTGCCGGGAGGCATCTCATCGCGGTCAGGATGAAGACATGAGATACGACGCCCACGGACTTGAGATCCTCGGCAGAGAGGACTGCCTAGAGCTGCTGGGCTCCGTGCCCCTCGGCCGGGTCGTCTTCACCGACCGGGCACTGCCGGCGATCCAGCCGGTGAACTTCCTCCTCGACGGCGAAGACGTGATCATCCGTACCTCGCTCGGGTCGAAGCTCGCGCTGGCCATGCGCGGCGCGGTTGTGGCTTTCGAGGCCGACGACTTCGATCCCGCCACCCATGAGGGCTGGTCGGTGACGCTCGTCGGCCAGTCCCGGCTCGTGGGCGGCGACGAGGAGGTCGCCCGGTTGTCCCGGCTGCCGCTGCGGCCATGGGCCCCAGGCCCTCGCGACCGGTTCATCCGGATCTCCGGAGGGCACCTGTCCGGCCGGCGTATCCATCGGCTACCCGCCGGGCCCGGTGGCCTGGCCGTATGAAGGAGGGCATGATGCTCGCGACAACCAGCGCCCGGACCCGTCCGATCGAGGAGTGGACCGTCGGCGAGGTGATGACCCGTGATCTGCTCACCATCGCAGCCGACGACACGATGCTCATGGCATGGGAGCTCATGCGCAGCGGGGACCACCATCATCTGCCCGTGGTCACCGAGCATGGGCACCTCCTCGGTGTTCTCGACGCCGAGACCATCGCCGCCCAGTGGCAGTGCGGTCCCGACCGCAACCGCAGACCGGCCGGTTCCCTGCTCCAGGGCCAGCGGTGCGTCTCGGTGGGCCCAGCCGATCCGGTGGCGACCGCCGCCCAGGTCATGACGCGCCAGAAGATCGACGCCGTCGCCGTCATCGACTCCCATGACCGGCTGGTCGGCCTGGTGACGGCTCGCGTCCTCGTCGCGGCGCTGGCCGGCGTCCCACAGCAGCAGGACGCCGGCGGGTCCCCCAGTGATCCGTCGCTCTACCGGATCGAGCCGGTCATGCCCGTTCGCTGAGGTATCAATGAACCTCAGTGATCCGCCCATTACTGAGCAGAAGTCCCAGTCCCACCCAGACCGAAGCCTGGCGCTGGGTACACGCTTCACTACCGACCGCCTGGCAAGCCCAGGTCTTACACCGGCTCCACGTGCGTTTTTCGTCTCCGAGCCACTCCCGGCGACGATCCCGAACTAACGGGTTCACCCACGGCACCGGGAAACGCGCCCAGGCCGTCGTCCTCTTCCACGAGCGGCATGACACCTGGCGGCCCATCGCCGACCGGCAGTGGCAGGCCATGATCGAAGGAAACCGGGCATGAGCGGCCCCCGGACAGGCCGCCCTCGACCGAGCCCGCCTAGCCGCCGGTGGGTAGGCGTTCGAGACAGGTCCCGGTTCTCACGCCTGGCTGAGGAAGGTGGCGGCGAGTGGGGCCGCGACGCCGCCACCAGTACCGCCGCCCTCAACGATGATGGCGAAGGCCAGATCGCCCCGGTAGCCGATGAACCAGGCGTGGGTCGGCGGTTTGGCCCCACCGCCGTACTCGGCGGTGCCGGTCTTCCCGGCCGTCCCGGCAGGCAGCTTGGCGGCCATGGCCGTACCGGAGGTGACGACCGCCGCCATCATGTCCCGCAGGCCGCTGACCACGTTCGAAGCCAGCGGGTGGGTCGCGCCCGGCTTGCCGCCGGTGACCAGCAACGGTGACCGCCAGGTGCCGTTCTGCACCGCGGCGGCGACGGCGGCCATGGACAGTGGCGTCACCGTGACGCGGCCCTGGCCGAACGCCTGCGAGGCGAACTCGGCGGTGTCGCGCGGCAGCGGGAACTTCGAGCGGGCCGCCGGGCTCCCCGGGTTGAGCGGGGTGTCGAAGCCGAAGGTCTGCGCGGTAGCCGCGAGCTGCGAGCCGGTGAGTTTCTGGGTCGCGGCAGTGGCGAACGCGGTGTTACAGGACTTGGCGAACGCGGTACGCAGGTCGATCGGGCCGAACTTCTCACCTTCGAAGTTGCGGAACTTCTGACCACCGATCGTCGCGGTGTCCGCGCAGGTGACCGAGCTGGCCGGAGTGAGACCGTGGCTGAGCAGCGAGGCCGCAGTCACCACCTTGAACGTCGAACCGGGCGGGTACTGGCCCAGCATCGCCCGGCTGAACCCGCCCGGCTGGTTGGCGACCGCGAGGATCTCCCCGGTCGACGGCCGGATCGCGACGAGCGCGGCGGGCTTGCCCTGGCGGGTGATGGCCTTGGCGGCGGCGGCCTGAATCCGCAGGTCGAGGCTGGTCTTCACCTCGGTGCCGGGCTTGCCGCCCAGCTTCCCCACAGAGGTCCCGGTAGCGTGCCCGGCGGCGTCCACCACCAGGATGCTCGTGGACGGGGTCCCGGCCAGCTGCTGCTGGAACTGCTCCTCGATCCCGCCGTGCCCGATCGGGTCACCCTTCGCGTAGGGGGCACCGAGCTTCGCGGCCTGGGCGGCGGTGGCCGGTCCGGACGTACCGACCAGCAACTGCACCGAACCGGAGACGTTGCCGGTGTCGATCCGGGTGCCGTCCGCCGCGAGGACACCCGCCCGCACCGGCCAGGAGGTCTTCAACGCCAGGTGCTGGCCGGTCCGCAGCGCCGGGTGCTGCGCTGCCGGGGTCCAGGCCACCAGCCACTTGCGGTTCTTGACGGCGAGGGCGAGCGAGCCCTGGTATGTCCAGTCGCCGACGCCGTTGAGCGTGAGCGTCGCGGTGAACGACGCGGCGTTCTTCGTGACCGTGTCCAGCCGTACGTTGGTATGCGTGACGCCCAGGCTCGTGCGTGTCCTGGTGTACGCGGCGGTGAAATCGGCGGGCGGATCGGCCACCAGCGCCTGCATCCCGGCCACGTCGCCGCGCTGCCAGGCGGCCAGGTACTCGGCCGCGGTCGCCCGCGCGCTACCCGCCGTACGGGTCAGCAGGTACGCCGCGGCACCGGCGCCCAGCGCCACCACGGTCAGGCAAGAGACAACGATCAGCACTACCCGCCGACTCAATCTGATCACCCCTCGTCTTCGTCGTACGGGTCCTCCAATCTCTCGCAACCGGTCAGCTGGTTGAGATCGGGTGAGCTGATTCCAGGGTGAGGTTACCCGCCTACAGCCGACAACTGACCCAGGCAGGCTCCTGGTGGCGGGATGTCGGGGCTGATATGTCCCCTTCGACGGCAAGGGCCTCGTCGCCTTGGCCACTGGTCCCCCAGCCGGACCTGGTCGTCTCGCTCGGCGGCTGGGCCCTGCCGGACATGGACCGTACCCGCCTGCTGACGGCCTGACCTCACCCTGCCCCGAACAGGGCACAATCGGGCGATGACCTGGATCGCTCCGCAGAACACACGCACCGACGCGCCACCGGTCGGTGACGAGCGCACACTCCTGGAAGCCTGGCTCGACCATCACCGGCAGACCTTGCTGCTGAAATGCGCCGGGCTGACTCCCGAACAGCTCACGCAGCGCAGCGTCGAACCGTCGAATTTGACGCTGCTCGGTCTCGTGCGTCACATGGCCGAGGTGGAACGCGCATGGTTCCGGCGCAGGTTCGCCGGTGAACCGGTCGACTTTCTGTACTGCAACGTGGATACCAACCCCGACGGCGACTTG
>JAOPYM010000498.1 GCA_025964615.1 Actinomycetes bacterium | reverse complement strand
CCGCCGAGGTTGCGCTTGCCCCGCCGCAGGACCAGGAAACGGCCGTGCAGGAGGTCACCGGCGTCCGGTACCGCGTCCTCCCCCGTCACCTTGACGTTGTTGACGTACGCCCCGCCTTGGCCGATGGCCCGCCGAGCGTCGGACTTGCTACTGCACAGCCCACTGGCCGCCAGCAGGTCCACCACGGACGGCAGTTCACCAGCCGGCACCCTGAGCATCGGCAGTTCCGACAGCGCGGAGGCCAGCGTCCGCTCGTCCAGATCCTCAAGCGCCCCTTGCCCGAAGAGAGCCTGGGACGCGGCGATGACGGCGGCGCATTCGTCCGCGCCGTGCACCAGCGTGGTGAGCTCCTCAGCCAGGGCTCGCTGCGCGACCCGGGCCGCAGGCCGCTCCGCACCCTCCTTGACCAGTTCCTCGATCTCGGCGCGGGACCGGAAGCTGAAGACCTTGAGGAAGTTCTCGATATCCCGGTCGTCGGCGTTGAGGAAGAACTGGAAGAACGCGTAGGGCGAGGTCAGTTCCGGGTCGAGCCAATAGGTCTCGCCGCCGGCCGTCTTGCCGAACTTGCTTCCGTCGGCCTTGGTCATCAGGGGTGTGGTCAGCGCGTGCGCCGATCCGCCCTCGACCCGTCGGATCAGGTCCACGCCGGCGGTGAGGTTCCCCCACTGGTCGCTGCCGCCGGTCTGCAGGGTGCAGCCATGCCGCCGGTAGAGTTCAAGGAAGTCCATCGACTGCAGCAGGACGTAGCTGAACTCCGTGTAACTGATGCCGGTCGTCTCCAGGCGGTTCCTGACGGTGTCACGAGCCAGCATCTTGTTGACCGGGAAGTGCTTGCCGATGTCACGCAGGAACTCGATGACCGACATGGGGCCGGTCCAGTCGAGGTTGCTGACCATCAGCGCGCCGGTGGGCCCGTCGGAAAAGTCCAGGAACTTCGATACCTGGGCCCGGATCCCGTCCACCCAGCCCTCGACGACCTCCATGGGGTTCAGCACCCGCTCGGCGCTCTTCCCGCCGGGATCACCGATCAACCCGGTGGCGCCGCCGACCAGCCCGATCGGCCGATGGCCCGCCTGCTGGAAACGGCGGATGGTGAGGATCTGGATCAGGTTGCCAAGATGGAGCGAAGGCGCCGTCGGGTCGAAGCCGCAATAGAGCGTGACCGGCCCTGCGGCCAGTGCCGCCCGCAGTTCGTCCAGGTCAGTGGACTGTGCGATGAGATCCCGCCAGGCGAGATCGTCCAGGATGTCGGTCACGGTGTTCCTCATCTTCGAAGGCGGAGGTCGCTTACCAGAGTGCCTGATCAGGCTGAGACCACGGTAACGGGTTTACGGGCGTCAGCGACTGCGCGGCGCATGCCTGCGGTACGGCGAGACGGAGGGTTCGCCTTCAATCCAGAACCGCCACAGCGTGTCCGTCGCCGAGCTGATGCCCGTACGAGGACCGCAGCGCACCAGCGAGGGATCCACGGGATCTCCGAGGCTCACCCGCAGCGGGCCGTCCGCACAGACGTCCGCGCCGTCGAGGGACCGGTCGATGCCGAGGGCCTGACAGAGCCTCGCGGGCCCGCGCGCCAGGTCCCGTACCGAAGAACGTGGCCGCCGGGCCGACGCGACCGCCGAACCCGACAGCACAGACCCGGCCCGGAGCAGCACGGCCGAGGGCGTTCCCGCCGGACCGCAGACGAGATTCACGCAGAAGTGCATCCCATAGGTGAAGTACACATACGTATGCCCAGGGGGCCCGAACATGACCGCGTTACGGGCCGTACGTCCCCGAAAGGCATGCGAGGCGGCATCACGGCCGCCCGCATACGCCTCCACCTCGGTCAGCCGCACCGACACCTCACCGTGGGATAGCACGCACCCGAGCAGCAACGGCGCGACCACCTCTGCGTCCCGATCGAAGAACTCCCGCTCCATTCCACCTCCGGAAAAACGCGCCGATCTTGACGCGAGACACCGATCAGGGGCCTGCGACAGGTGTCTCACGTCAAGATCGGCGGGGAAACACGGGGCATCAGGAGTCGGCGGCCCAGGTGGCCTGGGTGTCCACCGCGGCGCGGAGGGCCGTCAGCTGCTCCTGGACACGGTCGGGGGCGGTGCCTCCGTAGGCCTTGCGGGAGGCCAGGGCGCCGGGCACGTTGAGGACCTCACGGACGTCCGGCGTCAGGTGCGGCGAGACCTTGGCGAGTTCCTCGTCGGTGAGGCCGTCGAAGTCCTTGTCGTTGACCTGGCACCACACGACCAGGTGGCCGACTACCTCGTGCGCGTCGCGGAACGCGACCCCGCGCCGTACCAGCAGCTCGGCCAGGTCGGTGGCGAGCGCGAACCCCTGCGGGGCCAGCGCCTCCATCCGCTCGGTGTTGACCCGCATCGTGGCGATCAGGCCGGAGACCGCGGGGAGCACGACCAGCAGGGTGTCGACGGCGTCGAAGACCCCCTCCTTGTCCTCCTGAAGGTCACGGTTGTAGGTGAGCGGCAGGCCCTTGAGCACCGTGAGCAGCGCGACCAGGTGACCGATGAGCCGCCCGGCCTTGCCCCGGGCGAGCTCGGCCACGTCCGGGTTCTTCTTCTGCGGCATGATCGACGACCCTGTGGCGTAGCTGTCGTCCATCTCGATCCACCGGAACTCCGTGCTGGCCCAGAGCACGATCTCCTCGCCGAGGCGGGAAAGGTGCACCCCGATGAGCGCGGCGTCGAAGAGGAACTCGGCGGCGAAGTCCCGATCGCTGACCGCGTCCATGGAGTTGGGCGCGGCCGCGTCGAAGCCCAGTTCCAGGGCAACGGCCTGCGGGTCCAGCGGCAGCGACGAGCCGGCCAGCGCACCCGAGCCGAGCGGCGAGACCGAGGCCCGCCTGTCCCAGTCGCGCAGCCGGGAGACGTCCCGGGACAGCGCGTGCACGTGGGCGAGCAGCTGGTGCGAGAAGAGCACCGGCTGGGCGTGCTGCAGGTGTGTCATGCCCGGGCAGGCGACCCCCATGTTGGCCTCGGCCTGCGAGATCAGCGCGGTCTCCAGCTCGACCAGGCGGGACACGATCAGCCGGACGTGGTCGCGCATGTAGAGCCGCAGGTCAGTGGCGACCTGGTCGTTTCGGCTGCGGCCCGCCCGGAGCTTGCCGCCGAGCGAGCCGAGCCGCTCGAGCAGGCCGCGTTCCAGGGCGGTGTGCACGTCCTCGTCGGCGACCGTGGGCCTGAACTCGCCTGTCTTGCAGGCCTCCTCCAGGTCGTCCAGTGCCGCCAGCATCCTGGTCAGCTCGTCGTCGCTGAGCAGCCCGGCCCCCCCCAGGACCCGGGCGTGCGCGCGAGAGCCCGCCAGGTCGTATGGGGCGAGCCGCCAGTCGAACTGGACGCTGACGGACAGCCGCGCCAGGGCATCTGATGGGCCGCCTTCGAACCTGGCGCCCCACAGTCGCGTCGGTGCCTTGGTCACGCTGATCCTCTCCGCTTGCTACTTGTCAGGTGGAACTCAGGCCTGTGCCCGATCGCGCTTGGCCGCAATCTTGCTGGGCAGGCTCCACAGTTCCACGAAACCCTTGGCCATGCTCTGGTCGAAGGTGTCGCCGGTGTCGTACGTTGCCAGATCGTAGTCGTACAGCGACGCCCCGCTCCGCCGGCCGGTGACGACTGCGCGGCCTCCGTGCAGGGTCATCCGGATGTCACCGGTCACGTGCTGCTGCGCGGAGGCGATGAACGCGTCCAAGGATGCCTTCAGTGGCGAGAACCAGAGACCGTCGTAGACCAGCTCGCCCCACCGCTGGTCTACCGAGCGCTTGAACCGGGCCTGGTCGCGCTCGACGGTGACGTTCTCCAGCTCCATATGGGCGGCGAGCAGGGTGATCGCCGCGGGCGCCTCGTAGATCTCCCGGCTCTTGATGCCGACCAGCCGATCCTCGACCATGTCGATCCGGCCGACGCCCTGTGCCCCGGCGCGCTGGTTGAGCTCGGCGATGAGCTGGTACGGCGACAGTGCCCGGCCGTCCAACGCGGTCGGCACACCGGCGGCGAAGGTGATGGTGACCTCGTCGGCCTCGCGCGGCACGGACGGGTCGGACGTGTAGGCGTACACGTCCTCGATCGGGCCGTTCCAGATGTCCTCCAGGAACCCGGTCTCGACCGCGCGGCCCCACAGGTTCTGGTCGATGGAGTACGGCGACTTGGCCGACACGTCGATCGGCAGGCCCTTCTCCTCGGCCAGCGCGATGGCCTTGTCCCTGGTCCAGGCGTAGTCACGGGCCGGGGCGATGACCTTCAGCTCCGGGTACAGCGCGGCCAGGCCGGCCTCGAACCGGACCTGGTCGTTGCCCTTACCGGTGCACCCGTGCGAGACGGCGGTGCCACCGTACTGGCGGGCGGCTGCGGCCAGGTGCTTGACGATCAGCGGCCGGGACAGCGAGGACAGCAGCGGGTAGCGGTCCATGTAGAGGGCGTTGGCCTGGAGGGCCGGGATGCAGAAGTCGGAGGCGAACTCCTCCTTCGCGTCCACGACGACCGCCTCGACGGCGCCGCAGGCCAGGGCCCGCTTCCGGATGACCTCGAGGTCCTCTCCGTCCTGGCCGACGTCCAAGGCCACCGCGATGACCTCGGCACCGGTCTTCTCGGCGAGGAACGGGATCGCGACGGACGTGTCGAGTCCGCCGGAGTACGCCAGTACGACGCGCTCGGTCATGATGTATGTCTCCTGAATCGAATGAATCGAAATGATGACGTGGACTGGGATGCGAAGGCGGGGTCAGAGACCCTAGCTTCGTCGTTCGGTGAGCCGCAGCAGGCTGGTCGCGAGCGCGTCGCCGCCGTTCGGATCCCGGGAGATGACCAGGATCGAGTCGTCGCCCGCGACCGTGCCGAGGATCGACGACCATTCGGCGTGGTCGATGGCCGAGGCGAGGAACTGTGCGGCCCCCGGCGGAGTGCGCACGATGACCAGATTGGCCGAGGCCTCCGCGGAGACGAGCAGTTCCTGCGCGAGCCTGACCAGGCTGGCGTTGAAGGTTTCCGTGTCTCCCGTGTGCGCACGCCGGATACGGGCGCCGCCCTCGCCGGGCACCGCGTAGATCAGGGTGTCGTCCTGGGTGCGGAGCTTGACCGCGCCGATCTCGACCAGGTCCCTGGACAGGGTCGCCTGGGTGACCTCCACGCCGTCGTCGGCGAGCTGCTTGGCCAGTTCCCCCTGGGAGTGAATGGGGTTCCTGGTCAGCAGTTCGACGACCCGGGCATGCCGGGCTGCCTTGGTCATCGGGGTGGTCATGCCTGTGAGACCTGCTGCGAGAGCAACCAGGTGAGCAGTGCCTTCTGGGCGTGCAGCCGGTTCTCCGCCTCGTCCCAGACGGCGCTGTGCGGGCCGTCGAGGACCGCGGCTGCGATCTCCTTGTCCCGGTAGGCAGGCAGGCAGTGCAGCACGGAGACGTCCGGCCTGGCCAGCGCCATCAGGGTCTCGTTCACCGCGTACGGCTCATACACCGACAGGTCCTTGGCATCCTGTCCCATTGACACCCAGGTGTCGGTGGCCAGGACATCGGAGCCGTCGGCCGCCTTCGCGGGGTCGGTGGTCACCAGGACCGACCCGCCGGTGGTGGCGGCGATCCCGGCGGCCCGGTCCACGATTGCCGGGTCCGGTACGTACCCCTCGGGCGCGGCGATCCGCACGTGCATGCCCGCGGTGGCGCCACCGAGCAGGTACGAGTGGGCCATGTTGTTGGCGCCGTCCCCGAAGTACGAGAGCGTCACGCCCGCCAGGCGCCCCTTGGCCTCCCGGACTGTCTGCAGGTCGGCGAGGATCTGGCAGGGGTGGAACAGATCGGTCAGGGCGTTGACGACGGGTACCGAGGACGCCTGCGCCATCTCCTCGACCCGGTCCTGGGCGAAGGTCCGCCAGACGATGGCGGCCACCTGGCGCTCGAGCACCCGGGCGGTGTCGCCGATGGTCTCGCCCCGGCCGAGCTGGCTGGTCTGGGAGTCGATCACCAGCGGGTAGCCGCCGAGTTCGGCGATGCCCACGGCGAAGGAGATCCGGGTACGAGTCGAGGGCTTGTCGAAGATCACCGCGACGGCCCTCGGCCCGTCGAGTGGCCGGTGCCCGTACCGGTCCCTCTTCATGGTGGCGGCGAGTTCCAGAACCTCGGCCTGCTCGGCCGGGCTCAGGTCGTCGTCCCGCAGGAAGTGCCTGGTCACGAACCCTCCTGGGCGGTGTCGAGTATCGCGGGCAGCGCGCCGAGGAATGCCTGCGCCTGTTCGGTGGTGAGGATCAGCGGCGGCGCGAGCCGTACCGCGTCCGGCTGGACCGCGTTGACGAGGAAGCCCGCCGCCCGCGCGGCGTCCTGTACGGCCACCGCGTGCGGCCCGGTGAGCACCGCGGCGAGCCAGAGACCACGTCCTCGCACCCCGGCGAGCAGGGGGTGGGCGGTCGCCCCGAGGCCGTCCTTCAGGACCTCACCCACGGACGCGGCTTGGTCGAGGAGCCCGTCCTTCTCGATGGTGGACAGTACGGCGAGGGCTGCGGCGCAACTGACCGGGTTGCCGCCGAAGGTGCTGCCGTGATCGCCCTTCGCGAACAGGGTTCCGGCGGTTCCGAACCCGAGGCACGCGCCGATCGGCAGGCCGCCGCCCAGCCCCTTGGCCAGGGTGAGGATGTCGGGTACGACGCCCTCGTGCTGATGGGCGAACCAGGCTCCGGTCCGTCCTATCGCGGACTGGATCTCGTCGGCCACCAGGAGCGCGCCGGCGGTGTCGCAGATCTCCCTGGCCGCCCGGAAGTAGCCCTCGGGCGGCGGTACGACCCCACCCTCCCCCAGCGTCGGTTCCAGGAAGACCGCCGCGCAGTTCGTGGTCACGGCCGCGCGGAGCGCCTCCGCGTCTCCGTAGGGCACGAACCGGACGTCGATGCCGTACGGCCCGAACGGTTCACGGATCGACTGCTTACCGGTCAGCGACAGGGCACCCATGGACCGGCCGTGGAAGCCGTTCTCGGCGGCCACGAAGCAGGTCCTGCCGTTGGCCTTGCCGTACTTGATGGCCAGCTTGAGCGCACACTCGTTGGCCTCGGTGCCGCTGTTGGTGAGGAACACTTTCGCGGAACCGTCCAGGAGTCCCCGCAGCCGTTCGGCGAGCAGCACCTCGGGCTCGTTCACGAACAGGTTGGACGTGTGCGCCAGTGTCGCCACCTGCGCGGACACCGCCTCGACCAGTGCGGGGTGCCCGTGGCCGAGCGAGCTGACGGCGATACCGCCGATGAAGTCGAGGTACTCGTTGCCGTCGGCGTCCCACACGCGGGCGCCCTCGCCCCGGACGAGCGCGACCGGTGGTACCCCGTAGTTGGGCATGAACGCGGCCTCATACCGCTGGAGCAGAGTCATGACGGCAGCACCATCGTTCCGATTCCCTGATCTGTGAAGACTTCGAGCAGCAAGGAGTGCGGCACCCTGCCGTCCAGTACGTGGGCCTGCGGGACCCCGCCGCGGACGGCATGCAGGCAGGCCTCCATCTTGGGCACCATCCCGGCTGAAAGGTCCGGCAGCAACTCGGCCAGTTCGTCGGTGGTCAGCCGGTCGATGACCTCCTCACTCGACGGCCAGTCCGCGTACAAGCCCTCGACATCGGTGAGCACGATCAGCTTGGACGCGTCGAGCGCGACGGCCAGCGCGGCGGCGGCGGTGTCGGCGTTGACGTTGTAGACCTCGCCGTGGTCGCTGCGGGCGATGCTGGAGATGACCGGGACCCTGCCGTCGGCGACCAGGCTGCGCACCGCGCCGACCTCGATCTCTACGATCTCGCCGACCTGGCCGATGTCCACGGGCAGCCCGTCCACGATCGCGGGCTTGCGCTCGGCGGTGAACAGGTTGGCGTCCTCGCCCGACATGCCGACGGCGAACGGGCCGTGCCGGTTGATGAGCCCGACGACGTCCCGGTTGACCTGGCCGACCAGCACCATCCGTACGACCTCCATGGCCTCCGGGGTGGTGACCCGCAGGCCTGCGGTGAAGGTCGACTCGATGCCGTGCCTGGCGAGGGCCGCGTTGATCTGCGGGCCGCCGCCGTGCACGACGACCGGGCGCAGCCCTGCGTACCGCAGGAAGACGATGTCCTCGGCGAAGGCGTGGCGGAGCGTCTCGTCGGTCATCGCGTGGCCGCCGTACTTGATCACGACGGTCCTGCCGTTGAAGCGCTCCAGCCATGGCAGCGCCTCGATCAGCGTCGCGGCCTTGTTGAGTGCTCCGGCCCTGCTCGTCATGAGGAGTACGCCGAATTCTCGTGGACGTACTCGGCCGTGAGGTCGGTGGTCCAGACGGTCGCGCTGCTGGCGCCGGCCGACAGGTCGACGGTGATGGTGACGTTGCGGGGGCGCAGGTCGACCTTGGACCTGTCGTCGCCGAAGGACCCGTTGCGGCAGACCCAGACGCCGTTGATCGCGACGTTGAGCCGGTCGGGGTCGAAGACCGCCTCGGTGGTGCCGACCGCGGACAGGACTCTGCCCCAGTTGGGGTCCTCGCCGTGGATGGCGCACTTGAGCAGGTTGTTGCGGGCGACGCTCCGGCCGACTGTGACGGCGTCGAAGTCGCTTGCGGCGCCGACCACCTCGATCGCGATCGCCTTGGACGCGCCCTCGGCGTCGACGAGGAGCTGCCGGGTCAGGTCCGCGCAGACCTCGGTGAGCAGCGCGGTGAACTCGGCCACGTCCGGGGTGAGGCCCGACGCGCCGCTGGCCATCAGCAGCACGGTGTCGTTGGTCGACATGCACCCGTCCGCGTCGAGCCTGTCGAGGGTGACGCCGGTCGCGGAACGGAGCGCCTTGTCGAGTACAGCGGCGTCGAGCACGGCGTCGGTGGTGATCACGCAGAGCATGGTGGCGAGTGAGGGCGCCAGCATGCCCGCGCCCTTGGCCATGGCCCCGATCGTGTAACCGGCGCCGCGCCGGAAGGAGATCTTGGCGACGCTGTCGGTGGTACGGATGGCGTCGGCGGCGGCGAGCCCGCCGTCGCGCGACAGTTCGGCGGCGGCGGCGTCCACCCCCGCGAGCAGGGCGTCCATGGGCAGCCGGTCGCCGATCAGGCCGGTCGAGCAGACCGCGATCTCCCCGGCTCCGGTCTGCAGGAGTTGTGCCGTCTTCTCGGCGGTGGCGTGGGTGTCCTGGAAGCCCGCCGAGCCGGTACAGGCGTTGGCGCCGCCGGAGTTGAGGACCACGGCGTGCACCAGGCCGCCCTTGATGACCTGCTCGGACCAGAGCACCGGCGCGGCTTTGACCCGGTTACGGGTGAAGACCGCCGCGGCGGCACGGGAGGGCCCGTCGTTGATCACGAGAGCGACGTCGCGGTCACCGCCGGGCTTGAGACCGGCCGCGACGCCGGCGGCGCGGAATCCGAGGGGGGCGGTAACGCTCATGGGGCGACTCCAAGCGTGGTCAGGCCGAGCTCTTCGGGAAGGTCGAGGGCGAGGTTGGCGCTCTGTACGGCGCCTCCCGCGGTGCCCTTGGTGAGGTTGTCGATGGCTGCGACGATCACGATCCGGCCGGCCCGCTCGTCGAGGGCGACCTGGACGAGGGCGGTGTTGGCGCCGAGGGTCATCGCGGTGGCGGGCCACTGGCCTTCGGGTAGCAGATCCACGAAGGGTTCGGCTGCGAAGGCGTCCCGGTAGGCACGGCGGAGTGCCGCGGCGTTCACCCCCGGCTTGGCCTTGGCCGAGCAGGTGGCCAGGATGCCCCGGCTCATCGGGGCGAGGGTGGGGGTGAACGAGACGGTGAGCTCCGGGCCGGCCAGCGGTGCGAGGTTCTGGATGATCTCCGGGATGTGCCGGTGGGTGCCGCCGACGCTGTAGGCGCTGACCGATCCCATCACCTCGCTGCCCAGCAGGCTGGTCTTGGCCGCCCTGCCGGCTCCCGAGGTCCCGGAGGCTGCGACGATCACCGCATCCGGCTCGGCCAGCCCGGCGGCGTACGCCGGGAACAGGGCCAGCGTGGAGACCGTCGGATAGCAGCCGGGAACGGCGATCCGCCGGGTGCCGGCGAGCAGGTCTCGTTGCCCGGGCAGTTCGGGAAGCCCGTACGGCCAGGTGCCCGCATGCGGGGAGCCGTAGAAGTGCTCCCAGTCCGCAGGGTCGGCCAGCCTGAAGTCCGCGCCGCAGTCGACGATCAGGGTCTCGCCACCCAGCTGGGCGGCGAGCGGTCCCGACTGCCCGTGCGGCAGGGCCAGGAACACGACGTCGTGGCCCGTCAGGGTCTCTGGTGTGGTCTCCGCAAGCACCCGGTCGGCCAGGATGCGCAGGTGCGGCTGGTGGGCGCCCAGCTCGGTGCCCGCGTTGGAGCCCGCCGTGAGGACACCGATCTCGAACCCGGGGTGCCCGGCCAGGATGCGCAACAGCTCACCGCCTGCGTATCCGCTGGCTCCCGCCACCGCCGCCCGGATGCCCATACTCGCCAACCCCTCTTCTCGTTGAGCAAGAGTATGCAGGAGCGCGGATGAGTATTCAACATCTTTCCGGATCCTCTCAGCATGTGGACAGGCTCGAGGTGCGCTGGAGGCCTGTCCATGCAACTCTCTGGGCTGGCCGTGTGTCTTGAGGGGGAAGGAGGGCGATGCCGGTGGCGGAGCAGCCGCCCGGTTCGTCTCTCCCGGGCGAACCCCGGGCTTTTGAGGATTTCGTGATGAACCGCTTGCCCGCGCTCTATCGGTATGCCCATGTCCTGACCGGCAACCCGCATGACGCAGAGGATCTCGTCCAGGAGGCCCTGACCAGGACTGGTGCCGCGTGGGGACGGATCAGGCGCAAGGACGATCCAGAGGGGTATGTGCGGACGACAATGGCTCGGATCATGGCCAACCGGTGGCGGCGTCCCAAGCTGGAGCAGCTTGTGGACCGGACCCCCGACCAGGCGGTGGATGATCCCGAGCTGCTGCGCCTGTCGGAGGCCGACGGCCTGGATGCCGCGCTGGCCGCGCTTCCGCCACGGATGCGGGCGGTCCTCGTGCTGCGGTATTTCGAGCAGCTGACCGAGGAGGAGACGGCACAGGCCCTCGGGTGCTCGCGGGGGACGGTCAAGAGCCAGGCCTCCCGGGCGATCGCCAAGCTCCGCACCACCATGCAACCGACCGATCACGCCCTTGGGGGTGGTCTGCATGGATAACTTCGAACGGAAGGTGGCCGAACGGCTCAGGGCCCAGGACACGGGTCCCCTCCCTCCGTCCGGTCTCCCTTCCCGCATTCTGGACGGCGTCCGGGTCCGCCGCAGGCGGCGCCGCGCAGCCGGGGCCACAGGCGTGATCGTCGCTGTCACCCTCACCATCGGCGTGCCGGTCTATCTGTCCGCCCAGCGCACAGCGCCGCTCCCGCATGCCGGTCCTTCGTCTCCGGCCGCGGCGAGCGGTCCGGGGGGGAGCATCGTCCTGGCACCGGCACCCCTGCCTTCGAACGGGCCGACGGAGATCGGCCGGGCGCTGCCCGGTGGCTGGCAGTTCACGGCGTTCGGGGTCGGCTCCGACGGCACCGTGCTCGGAGTGGGTGCCAAGTACGCCAAGAACGGCACCGGCGTCCTCGACGGCACCCTGTGGCGGACCGCACAGGACGGGTCCCCGCCCAGCGCCGTCGCGACCCCGGCCGGACTGTGGACCGCGGGGATCGGCGCCGGCGTCATGGTCTGGCCCGAGCACCGCGACAGCGCGCACGACTACCAGCTGATGTGCCAGGACCGCAGCGGTATCGGCCATCAGCTGGGCGTCCGGGGCGTGGCCCACGAGCTCAACGGGTTCGCGGTCGGCGGGAACATCATCGTCTGGACCGACGAGGGCGGGCATACCGTCTGGACGGCCAAAGGCTGCACCGGCAGGCCACGGACCCTCGACACCTCCGGCTTCGCCGTCGCGTTCTCCTATCCGTACGCCTTCGTCCTGGACGCCAGGTCCAAGCGCGGTATCAGGGAGATCGACGTCCGGACCGGGACGGTCACGGCACGCACGCTGCCCGCGGACGCGGCCAAGGCCGAACTCGGGCTGTTCGCAGCGGGGGCGAACACCCTGTCCTACAGCGACGGCCATGCCCTGGTCGTCATCGAGACCAGGACCTGGCGGCCCCGTGTCGTGTCCGCGCAACTGCCGCACAGCAACGGGCTGAACGGCGAACGGACAACCCTTACGGCGGGCGACAGCACGGTCGTCTACACGACCAGGCCACTCGACGGCGGCCCCGGCGGCGACAGCTCCGTGATCTACCGCGTAGGCCACCCCAAGGCGAGCACGGTCAGCGGCGAGGCATTCACCAACGGCCACTGGCTACTGTGGCGCGACAAGGACGTCTACAAGCTCCAGGACGTCAGCGTCCAGTCCCCCCAACTCGGCAACTGACCCGTTGAGTCGTGGCGTTTCCCGCACCTTTTCTTCAAACGGTGCGGGAAACG
>JAOPYM010000497.1 GCA_025964615.1 Actinomycetes bacterium | reverse complement strand
GTGCCGGGTCTCATGCTGCTGGATACGCCGTCGCTGTACTTCCGCGCCTTCTTCGGGGTACCCGAGTCGGTGACCGCACCGGACGGTACGCCCGTCAACGCGGTTCGCGGGCTCATCGACATGATCGCCCGCCTGGTCACCGACCGCGGCCCCGACCGGCTCGTCTGCTGCTTCGACAACGACTGGCGGCCGGCGTTCCGGGTCGCCGCCATCGCGTCCTACAAGGCCCACCGGGTTGCCACCGGCGACATCGAGGAGACCCCCTCAGCCCTTGACGCCCAGCTCCCCGTCATCGACGACGTGCTGGACGCGGTCGGGCTGGCACGGGCGGGGGCCGACGGGTACGAGGCCGACGACGTGATCGGTACCCTCGCGACCCGCGCCGAGGGCCCCGTGGACATCGTCACTGGCGACCGCGACCTGTTCCAGCTGGCCGACGATCGGGGTCCGGTGCTGATCCTCTACACGGCACGCGGCATCAGGAACCTCGAGGTGCTCGGTGAGAAGGAGGTCGGCGCGAAGTACGGGATCCCCGGCCGTGGCTACGCCGACTTCGCGACGCTGCGCGGCGATCCGAGCGACGGGCTGCCCGGGGTGCCCGGGGTCGGTGACAAGACCGCCGCCGCCCTGATCACCAGGTTCGGTTCGATCACCGGGATACTGGCGGCACTGGACGGCGGGGTCACCGACGGGTTCCCCGCGGGGAGCCGGCTGAAGCTGGAGCGCGCCCGCCCCTACCTGGGCGACGCCGAGACGGTGGTACGGGTTGTGACCGACATCACCATGCCCGCGTTCTCCGACCGGCTGCCGCCGCAGCCGGCGGACCCCGAACGGCTCCTCACCCTCGCCGACCAGTGGAATCTCGCCGGCCCGGTCAACAGGCTGCTGCACGCGCTGGCCCGCTGATCCCAGTCCCGCCGACGTATCTGCGTCAAACGACGCAGACAGGCGGTACAACCCGGCGCAGCATGTCGAGGTGCGGCGCGTTCTCCTCTGCGCAGGTCGCGTTCCCGGCCTGGGCGTGATGGCCACCATGCTCCCGGCGGGGGACGGATGGCCGGCGCTCGCGGCACCGGGCTCACCGCCCCACTCCCCCTGCCGCGGGCACCGGCTGTACGCCCTGTCCGGTTCCGTCCGGGAACGACTGGGTATGTGACTCTCCGAATCGGAACCCACCCAGTACCGAGAGGCCTCATGTGCACGACCGACCCGCCGGGCGGCAACCGGACAGCAGCTTCTGGAACGAACTCGACAAGACCGAACAGGACACCCTGCGCCAGGCGGGCCGCCTCCAGCGCTTCCCGGTCGGCGGGGTCCCGCTCTGCTTCGAAGGCGACGGATCCGACAACGTCCTGATCATCTTGGCCGGCTGGGCCAAGGTGACCTCCCCGACCAGCTCAGGCCGTGAGGTCGTCCTCGCCGTGCGGGGGCCCGGCGACATCGTCGGAGAGCTCTCCGGGCTGTTCGGGCGGCCCCGGTCAGCCACCGTCCAGGCCGTCGTCGACATCGAGACGCTCAGCATCGCCGCCTCCAGGTTCCGCGAGTTCCTCGACGGGAACCCCCGCTGCTGGTGGCCGCTGACGGCCACCCTGGTCGCCCGGATGGACGACCTTGGCGACCGGCTCCGGGTGCACGCCGACAACGACGGCGGACGGCGCATCGCCCATCTGCTCGTCTATCTCGCCGAACTGTTCATCCGCGACCGGATCTGGGATCCCGGCGACCCGATCGAGGTCCACCCGCCACTGTCGCAGACCGAGCTGGGCAGCTGGGTCGACATCTCCCGGGAGACCGCCGCCCGCGCCTTCCGGGTGCTGCGTGCCCGCGGCCTGGTGCAGACCGGCTGGCGGCGGATCATCGTCCTGGACCTGGCCGGGCTCCGCGCCTACGCCGAGGGATCGCCGCTCTCGTGAGGGAAGCCGCCGTCCGGCCTGTACCCGGCGCCCTCGCGGGCCACTCCGTACACTCGGCATGTGCCCCAACGGCGGATAGTCCTGCGTACCACAGACCACGACACCGAAGTCCAGACCGGACTCGGCCGGGTCCGCGCGCAGTTCCAGGTCCCGGACGGCTTTCCCGGCCCGGTGCGGGACGAGGCACTGGCCACCTCCGCCGCGCCGCCCCCCGCAGACCTGACGGCGCTGCCGTTCTTCACCATCGACCCGCCCGGCTCGCTCGACCTCGACCAGGCGATGCACCTGGCCAGGCTCCCCGCCGGGTACCGGGTCAGTTACGCGATCGCCGACGTCGCGTCGTTCGTCCGGCCGGGCGGTGCCATCGACACCGAGTCCCATTCCAGGGGCGTCACGGTGTACCTGCCGGACGGCAGTGCCCCGCTGCACCCGCGTGAGCTGTCCGAGGGCGCCGCGAGCCTGCTGCCGGGTCAGGACCGGCCCGCCGTGGTGTGGACCATCGATCTGTCCCCGGCGGGCGAGACCACCGGCGTGTCGGTGCGGCGGGCTCTGGTCCGCAGCAGGGACCGGCTCGACTACGCCGGCGCCCAGTCCGCCCTCACCGGCGACGACCGCATCGTGCTGCTCGGCGAGATCGGCGCGCTGCTGCTGGCTGCGGAGGCCGCCCGCGGCGGCGTCTCCCTGCCGCTGCCCGAGCAGGAGGTCTCCCGCGACTCGGGGACCTGGTCCCTGGTGTTCCGGGGCGGGCTGCCGGCCGAGCAGTGGAACGCGCAGATCTCGCTGCTGGCGGGGCGGGCCGCCGCCCAGATCATGCTGAACGGCGGCATCGGCCTGCTGCGGACCATGCCGCCGCCCCCGCCGCACGCCGTCTCCCGGCTCCGGCTCGCCGCGCAGGCTCTGGGTGTCGGCTGGCCGCCGGAGGTCTCCTACGGGGACGTCGTCCGGACGCTGGACCCTGCGCTGTCGCGGCATGCGGCGTTCCTGCACGAGGCCGCGAGCCTGATGCGCGGCGCGGGCTACACCGCCTTCGTGGGCGACCCGCCCGAACATCCCGCGCACGCTGCCGTGGCCGCCCCGTACGCCCATGTCACCGCCCCGCTGCGGCGGCTCGCCGACCGGTACGCCACCGAGATCTGCCTGTCCCTGACGGCGGGCGTCCCGGTGCCCGGCTGGGTGCGGACCGGACTTGAGCAGCTGCCCGAGGTGATGGAGAGGACACTGCGCCGCGCGGGCGCGGTCGACCGCGCCTGCGTCGACCTCGTCGAGGCGGTCCTGCTCCGCGACCGGATCGGTGAGGTCTTCGACGCCGTTGTCATCGACACCGGCGACCGCAGACCCGCCACGAACGGAGCGAGACCGCAGGCCGGGACAGTTCAGCTCCTCCACCCTGCCGTGCAGGGCCGTTGCGACGGTGACCTGCCGCTGGGCGACCCGGTCCGGGTCCGCCTGACCGAGGCCGACCCGGCCTCGCGCCGGGTCCGTTTCACGCTGGTGCCGCCCGCCGCTCAGGTCACCGACGTGTAGGCGACCACACCGCGGCGCATGGCGTCCATGGCCTGCCCCGCGGTGCCGCGCAGGCGGCTGCCCGGCGGCGCGGCGTCGGCTATCTGGCCGAGCAGGTCGAGGAGCTGCTTGACGGACCTGACGAAGTCCCCTGCGGTCATGTCGGTCTCGCTGAGCACCGCGTCGAGCTGGTGGCCCCGCGCCCACCGGTAGGCCGGCCAGGCGAACCCGAGATCGGGTTCACGCTGGAAGGAGACCCGGTTGTCCTTCTCCACGGCGTCCAGCTCCCCCCACAGGCGCACCATTGCGGCCAGGGCGTCCTGGACTTTGCCTGCCGGGGTCTTGGGCGGGGTGGCGTCGTCGGGCTGCCGGGACTCGAAGACCAGCGCGGACACGCACGCGGCGAGTTCGGCGGGCGACAAGTCCTCCCACAGCCCGGCGCGCAGGCTCTCGGAGGTGAGCAGGTCCAGTTCGTTGTAGATCCGGCCGAGGCGGCGGCCCTCCTCGGTGACGGTGTCGCCGTCCAGGTAGCCGAGTTGTTCGAGCACGGCGCAGACCCGGTCGAAGGTACGGGCGATGACCTGCGAGCGGCTCTCCACCCGGCGGCGCAGCCCGGTCGTCTCCCGCTCCAGGCGGAAGAACCGCTCGGCCCAGCGTGCGTGCTCCTCCCGGTCGTCGCAGCCGTGGCAGGGGTGCGAGCGCAACGCGGCGCGCAGCCGGGTGACCTCGGGGTCCTCGGAGGCACCGCCGGAGCGGGCACGGTGCGGCGGCAGCCCGTCCTCGCCGTACTTGGCGCGCAGGGTGGCGGCCAGGTCACGGCGGTGCTGCGGCTGGCGGGCACTGAACCACTTGGGGATCTTGAGCCGTTCGATGGGTTCGACCGGCACCGGGAAGTCGAGGACGGTGAGCCGTTTGACCTGCCCGTTGACGCTCAGGACCAGCGGCGCGGGACCGTCGGAGCGCTTCGCCAGACCCGGGTCGATGATCACGCCGACACCGGAGCGGCGCCCGGCCGGCACCAGCACCACGTCCCCGGGGCGGAGCCGTTCCAGGGACTTGGCGGCCTCGTCGCGGCGGGCGGTAGAACGTTCCCGGGACAGCTCGGTCTCCCGGTCCGACAGCGCCCTGCGCAGCGCCGCGTACTCCATGAAGTCGCCGAGGTGGCAGGTGGCGGCCTCGGCGTAACCGTCGAGGGCCTCCTCGTTCTTGTGCACCTGCCGGGCCAGCCCGACGACGGCCCGGTCGGCCTGGAACTGCGCGAAGGACTCCTCCAGGAGCGTCCGGGCGTGTTCGGCGCCGACCGCGCCGACCAGGTTGACCGCCATGTTGTACGACGGCCGGAAGCTGGAGTTGAGCGGGTAGGTCCGGGTGCTGGCCAGACCCGCCACCGAACCGGGGTCCACGCCGGGTGACCAGATGACCACTGCGTGGCCTTCGGTGTCGATGCCGCGCCGGCCGGCCCGCCCGATCAGCTGCGTGTACTCCCCCGGGGTCAGGTCGGTGTGCGCCTCCCCGTTCCACTTGTCGAGCTTCTCGATCACGACGGTACGGGCCGGCATGTTGATGCCGAGTGCGAGGGTCTCGGTGGCGAACACCGCCTTGATCAGCCCGCGGGTGAACAGCTCCTCCACGACCTCCTTGAAGGCCGGGAGCATGCCCGCGTGGTGGGCCGCCAGGCCGCGTTCCAGGCCGGCCAGCCACTCGTCGTACCCGAGGACCCGCAGGTCCTCGGTGTCCATGTCGGCGGTGGCCTGCTCGGCGTGGGCGCGGATCTCCTCCGACTCCTCCTTGGAGGTGAGCCGGATGCCCGCGTACAGGCACTGGGCGACGGCCGCGTCGCACTGGGCACGGCTGAAGATGAACGTGATGGCCGGCAGCAGCCCGGCCCGGTCGAGCCGCTCGATGACGTCGGAGCGGGGCGGCGGCCGGAACCGCTGCGGCCTTGCCTCCCTGCGCCGGCCGGTCCGCCGGCCCTGGTTGACCTTGACCCGCCGGATCTCCTCCAGGGAGATCCGGCGCAGCTCCGGGTTGACCTTCGCGTGCTCGTCGTCGATGAACAGGTCGTAGAGCCGGTTGCCGACCAGCATGTGCTGCCAGAGCGGCACCGGCCGGTCCTCGTCGACGATCACGGCGGTGCCTCCGCCTGCCTGCGTGCCCCGCACTGCCTGGAGCCACTCGCCGAACTCCTCGGCGTTGCTGACCGTGGCCGACAGGGCGACGATCTGCACCGAGTCCGGGACGTGGATGATCACTTCTTCCCAGACCGCGCCGCGGAACCGGTCGGCGAGGTAGTGGACCTCGTCCATGACCACGTACGCGAGGCCGGTGAGCGTCTGCGAACCGGCGTAGAGCATGTTGCGGAGCACCTCGGTCGTCATGATGACGATCGGCGCCTCTCCGTTGACGCTGTTGTCGCCGGTGAGCAGCCCGACGTTCTCGGCCCCGTACCGGCGGACCAGGTCGGCGTACTTCTGGTTGGACAGCGCCTTGATCGGCGTGGTGTAGAAGCACTTCTGGCCGTGTTTGAGGGCCAGGTGGACCGCGAACTCCCCCACCACCGTCTTGCCGGAGCCGGTGGGGGCCGCCACCAGCACGCCGTCGCCGCTCTCCAGGGCCCTGCACGCGTCGATCTGGAACGGGTCCAGGGCGAAGTCGTACAGGCTCTGGAACTCCCGCAGCGCGGGACCTTGGCCTTCGGTACGCCGCCGGTTCGAGGCGTACCGCTCAGCAGGGGAGGTGGTCATGAGTCGAGACTACGGTTTAGTACCGACCGTTTCCCACTCAGATACGTGATCAGCGGGTTCCGAGCTCGGAATCGTCCAGTTCGGTGTCGGGCAGGTCGAGTGGCGAGATCTCGTCGTCGGACAGTTCCGCGTACGGGCTCGAGCCGACCTTGCGCTTGTCGTGGGCCCAGGCGAGCAGCTCGGCCACCTCGAACAGGAGGACCGTGGGGACGGCCAGCGCGAGCATGGTGAAGGGGTCCTGGCTCGGCGTCGCCACCGCGGTGAACACGAAGATCCCGAAGACGATCCCGCGGCGCCACTTCTTGATCCGCGCGTGGGTGAGCACACCGGCCACGTTGAGGACCACGACGAGCAGCGGCAGCTCGAAGGTCACCCCGAAGATCAGCAGCATGGCGACCATGTAGCTGAGGTAGCTGGTGATGTTGATCAGCCCGATCGTGCCCGCAGGCGCGAAGCCCAGCAGGACCGACAGGCCCTTGTCCATCGTCAGGTACGAGAGCGCCGCACCGGCGGCGAACAGCGGGACGCTCGCGCCCAGGAAGATGTAGGTCCACTTGCGCTCACGCTGGTACAGGCCCGGCGCCACGAACGCCCACAGCTGGTAGAGCCAGATCGGCGCCGAGATCACCGCCCCGATGATCAGCGCGATCTTGAGGTGCAGGAAGAAGCCCTCGGTGATACCGGTGTAGACCAGAGTGCAGGTCTTGGCGTTGAGCTGGTGGGACTGGGGCAGCCGGCAGTACGGCCGCTTCATGAAGTCCCACACCGGGTTGAAGATGAGGAAACCCACACCCATGCCCAGGAGCAGCCCCAGCAGCGCCCGGATGATCCGGCGGCGCAGCTCACGGATGTGCTCGATCAGCGGCATCCGGCCGTCGGGGTCGGCCTGCTCGCGCTCGCTCATGACCGCCATCGTCGCAGTGTCTCGGGGGTTGTCAGGTCAGGAGGTCCGCTGTTCCGGCTTGGCCAACGGCACACCGTTGATGGTGGTGCCATCGCCGGCCGGAAGCGACCCGGGAACCGCGGCCTCACGCTCGAGGCGGGCGGCCTCGGCGCGCAGCTCGGCGGCACGGTCCCGCTTGGCCTGGTCGGCCATGGGGGCCGCCGGCGCCGCGGTGGGTTCCTCGTCGCCCATCAGGCCCTTGGTCTCGGCCTTGAAGATCCGCATCGAGCGCCCGAGTCCGCGGGCGGCGTCGGGCAGCTTCTTGGAGCCGAAGAGCACCAGGAACACGATGGCCACGATCAACAGGTGCGATGGACTGAACTCACCCATGGTGGGCCTCTCTCGGGTCGTGCTGCAGCGGTCGTACTGGTTGGGAGCCTATGCCCCTGTCAAGCTTCCTTGGAAGGAGCTGTGGCCTCACGCTCGAGGCGGGCGGCCTCCGCGCGTAGTTCGGCGGCGCGGTCCTTGAGCTGCTCGGACTGGCCGTTCAGCTCGGCGGGGCGCTGCGCCTGCTCCTCGTCGCCCATCAGGCCCTTGGTCTCGGACTTGAAGATCCGCATTGAGCGCCCAAGTCCGCGAGCGGCGTCGGGCAGCTTCTTGGAACCGAACAGGACCAGGACCACAATGGCCACGATCGCCCAATGCGCGGGACTGAGTGAACCCATTGCGGAGGACCTCTCTCTCTGGCGGCGTTACTGGCTCAATCGTACGCCCCGAAGCATATGTGCGGGTTACCGCAGGCGGAACACCTCGCACACTACAGTTCGGAAACTTTACAGTTGAATGCTCAGCCCCTGGTCCGCCGTGTGCTTCGCAGTTCCTGGCGCAGCGCCCGCCTCTTGGGCTCCAGGCGCCCGCGGGTCCGTTCCAGTTCCCCGCCGAGCCGCTGCACGGCCACGAAGACCCGGAACGCGCAGTACGCGAGCACCACCAGGCCCGCGAAGGCCACCGCGACGGACACCATCACCCAGCTCACCACCCCACCGTACCCATCACGGCGATCCGTACAGGGCCAGCGCACGCTCGGCGTCCGCGTGGATCTCCGCGACGAGGGCCGGCGGTCCCGTCACCCGGCCCTGGTCGCCGAGCCGCAGCCCGAGCGCACGCAGCCAGCGGGTGTCCCTGGTCCGCAGCACGACCCGCAGGCGCCCCTCCCCCAGCTCCTCGACGCTCTCGCACGGGTACCGGTCCGCGACCCACCGCCCGCGCGGGGCCAGCTCGATCGTCACGCGCACGTCCTGCGGGGACGGCTGGAACAGCCCGACCTCCACGTCACGCGGTTCGGCCTCGGCCGGTACCCGCGCGGCCACGTCCAGGATCTTCAGATCGGCGATCCGGTCGAGCCGGAACAGCCGTACGCCCTCGGCGCGACGGCACCAGCCCTCCAGATAGGCCTGCCCCTCGACCAGCAGCAGCCGCATCGGGTCGACGTCCCGCTCGGTGTTCTCGTCGCGGCCCTGCACGTAGTAGGTCAGGTGCACGCGACGGCCCAGGTCGAGCGCCTGCCTGACCAGGGTGGTCATATCGCCGCCACCGTCCACCTGCACGGACAACCGGCCGGCGGCGGACGTGGCGTCCCCGGCCGCCTTCTCCAGCTTGGCGATCACCCGGCTCAGCGCGTCGCGGTCCCGCAGGCCGGGGATGTCGGCGAGCATCCGGAGCGCCACCAGGAGCGCACTGGCCTCGTCCACCTGCAGCCGCAGCGGCCGCGAGATCGACTCGGCCTCGCTGACGATGATCTCGCCGCCCTCATACGACAGGTCGATCGGGCAGTACGGGTCGGGGGCGCGCAGCTCCACGCACCACAGCAGGTTCAGATCGTCGATGAGCTGCTTCTCGCTCACCCCGAACACGCCGGCGGCCTGGTCGACGGCCACCGAGGGCCGGTTCATGACGTACGGCACGAGGGCCAGGAGCCGGGCGAGCCGCTCGGTGGAGGTACCGGTCATGTCAGCGCCCTCTTCAGCTGCTGGATGACGGCCTCACGCAGGTCCGGCGGGTCCAGCACGACCACATGGTCGGCGAACCGGGCCAGGTACTGAGCGAAACGCTCGGTCTCCCGGAAGCTCAGCTCGGCCAGGTCCCAGTCCGGGCCGTCATCGCGCAGGTTCCGCGCCCAGCTCCGCAGACCCTGCGCGGCCCCCTTGCCCAGGCGCACCGTCGCCGAGCGCGGCTCGGCGGGCGCCTCTCCCCAGTCGAACGCGATCGCCCGTACGTCCACTCCCTCGGGGACCGTCACCGACCCTGCCGGGCCGTCGGCCACGACGTCACCGGTGATCCTGCTCAGCCGGAACACCCGCCTGCCGGCCCGGTCCCGGTCGTACCCGACCACGTACCAGCGGCCGTACCTGCTGACCACGCCCCACGGTTCGAGCCGCCGCCGCGCCGCACCCGTGCTCCCCACCCCGTGGTAGGTGAAGGCCACCGGATTCCGGTCGCGGACCGCCTGCCACAGCGCGGGGAAGGACGGCTCGTCGGTGTCGACGCGCGGCTCGATGCCGAGCGGGGCCGCGTCGTCGGTCTCCACGCCGGCGGCGCGCAGCTTGAGCAGCGCCCCGGACGCGGCCTCGGCCAGGCTGGCCCGCTGCCAGACCCGCGCCGCCAGGCCGAGCACCGCGGCCTCGTCCGGACTCAGGTGCAGGTCGGGCAGCTCGTACTCCTGGCGCGGGATGCGGTAGCCGAGCTCGTCGCCGTCCTCGGCGCCCACCTCGAGGGGGATGCCGAGCTCGCGCAGCTCCTCCTTGTCGCGCTCGAACATCCGCTTGAACGCCTCGTCGCTCTCGGGATACCCGGGCACGGCCTGGCGGATCTGCGCGGCGCTCAAGTATCGCCGGGTGGCGAGCAGGCAGACCACCAGATGCAGCAGCCGATCGGTCTTGCGCTTCGACACTCCGCAGCCCCCCTTCGATCGGCCTGGCCCTGACGCTACCGTTTCTTCGTGATTCGATGGCGCAAAGGCACCGTAGAAGGCGTCCGCAGGGAATGGCCGGGAGCGGTCGAGCTGGATGTGACGGTCTCCGGCGAGGCCTGCCGGGCGCTGGCCTACCCGGCCCTGGTCGGGCGGCCGGAACCCGGCGACATGGTGCTGCTGAACACCACAGCGCTGGCGATGGGCCTGGGTACGGGCGGGTACGCCATGGTGATCGCGATCCCGGACCGGCTGCCGCCCGACCCGGTCGGGCCCGGCCATCTCGTCAAGGCGCGCTACACCCCGCTGCAGGCCACCGTGCTGGGCGCCGACGAACAGGGCTCCCCGCACCACGCGCTGCTGGCCGACGCCGACTCCCTCGGCGGCCTCCCGGTGATCGTCGCCGACCTGCACTCGGCGCTCCCGCCGATTCTGGCCGGGCTGCAGGCGGCACGGCCGGGAACCCGGGTGGTGTACGTGATGCCGGACGGGGGTGCGCTGCCCGCCTGGTTCTCCATGTCGATCGCGTCGCTGACCGCCGCGGGCGCGCTGGCCGCCACGGTGACCACCGGGCAGGCGTTCGGCGGCGACCTGGAGGCGGTCACCGTGCACACCGGGCTGCTGGCGGCCCGCCTCGTCCTGGACGCCGAGGTGGTGATCCTCGCTCAGGGCCCCGGCAACCTCGGGACCGGAACCCGCTGGGGCTTCTCGGGCGTCTCGGCCGGTGAGGCGGTCAACGCCGCGTCGGTCCTGTCGGGGCGGCCCATCGGGTCGCTGCGAGTCAGCTCCGGAGATCAGCGGGAACGCCACCAGGGCATCTCCCACCACAGCCTGACGGCCTACGGCCGGGTCGCCCTGGCCCCGGCCGCCATCGTGGTCCCCGACCTCCCCGGCCCGTTCGGCGACCGGGTCCGTGCCCAGGCCGCCGCTCTCCCCTCGCGCCACACCCTGGTCACGGCTCCGGTGGACGGCCTGGAGGACGTGCTGCGAGCAGCGGAGAAGGACTGGGCGATCCGCCTGTCCACCATGGGCCGCCGGCTCGAGGAGGATCTCCCCTATTTCCTCACCGCCGCCGCCGCCGGCCGCCACACCGCGACCCTGCTGTCCTGAGCGGATGGTCTGGGCCGGAGCACGGCCTCAGAAGGGCTCAGCCTGCCAGGGCGATGACCTCGGCGCCCGGCAGGCCGGCCAGGATCCTGCCGGGCAGCAGCAGTTTCGAGCGGCGGAGACCGGAACCGACGACCACGTACCCTTCCGCCGCGACGGCCACATCGACGAGGACCGGCCACTCTTTCGGAAGTCCCAGCGGTGTGATCCCGCCGTACTCCATGCCGGTCAGGGAGGTCGCCTGGTCCATCGCGGCGAACGACGTCTTTCGCGCGTCGAGATGCCGCCTGACGATGCCGTTCACGTCGACCCGGGCGGTGGCGAGCACCAGGCAGGCCGCGTGCCGGACCTCACCACCGCGCTTGGCGGCGACGATGACGCAGTTGGCGCTCATTTCGAGCGGGATCTCGTAGCGTTCGCAGAACGCCGCCGTGTCGGCGAGTTCCGGATCGATCTCGGCGACCATCACGCCCGCGTGCTCCCGCACCGCCGGGGCCACCGGCTCGGCGACCAGGTCCAGGCGGTCCGCCGCCGGGGTCCACGCCAGGTTTCCATACATGATCGTCTCCAGTCGTTCCAGCCACTCTATGGGCGGCGCGGCCCGTCGGGCTCGTGGAAGTCGCGGAACGTGAAGGCCTCCGGCGTGGGGCCCGCGTTCTTGAGCTGCTCGAGGCGGGTCAGGCCCTCCTCGATGGTCGGGATGTGACCGGCGGGAATCCACCACAGGACCTGGTATGCCTCGACGTGCCGCAGGAACCACTCCCGGCGCCGTCGCATCGCGTCCAGGTGAGCGCTGCGGTAGACGAAGTCCCACAGGGCCTCGCGGGACTCCCACACCGAATAGTTGATCATAACGTCGTCGCCGTAGGGGCGGATCGAGGTGGCGTCGCCCTCGCCCTCTCCCACGAGGCGCCAGACGAACCCCGGGGTCCGGTCGGCGAGCGCGTTGACGGGCTCGAGCAGCGCGACGAAGTCCGCGAGGCCGGGTCCGTCGAGCGGCCCGGTCAGTGTGCCGATGTTGAGCTGGGCAAGATGGCGCTCGGTCATGACGACCATCCCACCAGCTCGGTCTCTTCTATGTCAAGATCTATTAGTTTTAGAAGGTTCGACGACCACACAGCACCAGCCCGGCCGGGACTCCATCCGCACCGACGACCCCTCCAGGAGCCCCTCGAGGAGCGCCAGATTCATCCCGCACACCAGTGGCGCGAACTCCGTCGACAGCACATGGAAAGGACAGTTCCGCATCCGCAGCAGATCCCCGTCGCGTACCGGCTCGTACCCCCGCTCGGCCAGCACCCCGGCCGCCGCCGCCAGATCCCCGGCCGGAACCCGCCGTAGCCCGCGAGCATGCCGGCGGGCCGTCTCGCGCACCTCCGAGTCCAAGCCCGCCGCCTCCGCGACCTCCGCCAGTAGCAGCGCCGCGGACCGGTAGTCCCGGGCGGGCAGCGACACCGCGAACTCGACCCCGGAACGGCGGTACAGTTTCGCCGGACGGCCCGCGCCCGGCCCCGACCGGCCCGACACCCGCCGCGACACCGTGTCGAGCAGACCCACCTCGGCCAGCCGGTCCAGATGGTGCGCGGCCAGAGTCCGAGCAACCCCGGCGGCCTCAGCGGCCTCGTTCCGGCTCACCTCGTGATCCTGCGCCACCACATAGTCGTACAACCGGCGCCGCAGCGGATCCTGCAGCGCGGCGACCGCCTCGATGTCACTCACAACCGCCAGTCTAAGAACAACCGGCGTTGGCTTTAGTACGCGCCGAGGATGTCGACGACATAGACGATCGTGTCATTGCCCTTGATCCCCACCTGCTGCAGGCCCTTGTCGCCGTACCCCGCCGAAGGGGGGATGACCAGCAGCACCCGGCTGCCCACCGGCTGCCCGACCAGGCCCTGATCCCAGCCGTCCACCACCTGCTTGCGGCCGATCACCGTGGAGAACACATGCCCGTTCGTCCACGACGAGTCGAAGACCTGACCGGTCCGCCAGATATAGCCCGAATACTGGATCGCCAGGACCTGACCCGACCTGACCGGCTGCCCCGCCCCCTTGATCAACTGTCGCACCTGCAGGGTCGCCGGCGCCGCCACATGCGGCACCGTCACCTGCGGCGCCTGACCGGGGCCCGCGGCACCGACCTGCGGCAGGTGCGGATCGTTCAACGGCACCGCCTGCCCCTGCGCCGACGAGGACGCCGGATAGGCGCCCCGCACATCAAGCACGTACACCAGCGAGTCCGAACCACCGATCTGCAGCTCCGGGGCACCCTTGTCCCCGTACCCGTCCTTCGGCGGGATCACCGCCACCACCCGGCTGCCGACCTTCGACCCCGTCACCGCCCGCTCCAGGCCAGGAACCAGCTGCCAGGACGGGAACGCCGAAGGAGCACCACCCGCATAGCTGGTGCCGATCAGGCGATTCGCCGTCGCGCCCCACGTGTAACCGGTGTAGTCGGCGATCACCAGATCACCCTTGTGGACCTGTGCGCCCTTCCCGTCCACCAGAGTCCGGGCCACATACGCCGCGCCGGGACCCGCCTTCGGGAACGTCACCGTCGGGCGCTCCCCGAAGGGGCCCTCCACCTTCACACCGATCCCGGCCTGCCCGGAACAGGCGGCCAGCAGCAACGGCGCCACGAGCACGGCGGCCAGACGACGACGCATAACAGATCCCCCGGAGGCAAAGGGCCACAGACGAGGGCTCACCCTACAGGGTGCTCTGCGGGGCATGCGGGGGGCTTGCCCCCCGCATGCCTCACATACCGGCGATGAGCTTGTCGACCCTCTCGTCCACCGACCGGAACGGGTCCTTGCACAGCACCGTCCGCTGCGCCTGATCATTGAGCTTCAGATGCACCCAGTCCACCGTGAAGTCACGCCGCTTCTCCTGCGCCTTCTTGATGAACTCACCGCGCAACCGCGCCCTCGTCGTCTGCGGCGGCACCGACTTCGCCTCGAAGATCGCCAGATCCTTCGAGACCCGCTCCACCGCACCCCGCTTCTCCAGCAGGTAGTACAGGCCCCGGCCCCGGTGTACATCGTGGTACGCCAGGTCCAGCTGAGCCACCCGGGGCGACGACAGCGGCAGATCGTACTTGTTGCGGTACCGCTCGATCACCTGGTACTTCGTCACCCAGTCGATCTCCCTGGCCACCATGTCCAGGTCACCGGTATCCACCGCACGCAGCGTCCGCTCCCACAGCTCCAGCACCCGGTTCGCCGTGTCATCGGCACCACGCCGGTCCACGAAGTCGCGTGCCTTGGAGTAGTACTCGCGCTGGATCTCCAGGGAACTGGCCTCCCTGCCGTTGGCGAGGCGCACCTTCCGCCGGCCCGTCATGTCGTGGCTGACCTCCCGGATCGCCCGGATCGGGTTCTCCAGCGTCAGATCCCGCATGACGACACCCGCCTCGATCATGCGCAGCACCAGGTCGGTCGCCCCGACCTTCAGCAGCATCGTCGTCTCACTCATGTTCGAGTCCCCGACGATCACATGCAGCCTGCGGAACCGCTCCGCGTCCGCATGCGGCTCATCACGCGTGTTGATGATCGGCCTGCTCCGGGTCGTCGCACTCGAGACGCCCTCCCAGATGTGCTCCGCCCGCTGCGACACGCAGTACACCGCACCACGCGGCGTCTGCAGCACCTTGCCCGCCCCGCAGATGATCTGCCGGGTCACCAGATACGGGATGAGGACGTCCGCGAGGCGGCCGAACTCACCATGCCGGCCCACCAGATAGTTCTCATGGCAGCCGTAGGAGTTCCCGGCCGAGTCGGTGTTGTTCTTGAACAGATAGATGTCACCGGCGATGCCCTCCTCACGGAGCCGCCGCTCGGCATCCACCAGCAGGCCCTCGAGGATCCGCTCCCCGGCCTTGTCGTGCGTCACAAGATCCACGACGGAGTCGCACTCGGGAGTCGCATACTCCGGGTGGCTCCCCACGTCCAGATAGAGCCGTGCGCCATTGCGCAGGAACACATTGCTGCTGCGGCCCCACGAGACCACCCTGCGGAACAGATAACGGGCCACCTCATCAGGTGACAACCGCCGCTGCCCGCGGAAGGTGCACGTCACGCCGTATTCGTTCTCGAGCCCGAAGATGCGCCTGTCCACACCATGACCCTATGCGGCCGTACCCCGTCATGACACTGTCTGAGACGCGCGGGTTCCGAGTGACCCCCGGGAGCCCTCCCCCACCAGGACGATCTTGCACGGAAAGGCCCGTGGCCTCCGGTCGTCCGGAGGCCACGGGCCCGCACGCCGGCGATCTACTCGTCGGGGAGGTCCAGAACCTCAGCTTCGCCCTCAGCCACGCCGTTGGCCGCCTCGCCCAGCAACGCATCGATCCGCGCCGCCGGCAACCGCCTGAACAGCCGATGATGCCGGTTACGGTCCAGGACCGCAGCCTCCAGCGTCTTCGCCTCCAGATGCTTGTCCGCATCCTGCTGCTCCAGAGCGTGCACGGCCGCCTTCAACGCCGCCGCCAGCGACATCCCATCGGAGTACGCCGCCTTCAGCGACTCCGCCACCGCGTCGGCCTTACCGCCCATCGCCACGAAGCCATGCTCATCGGCCACCGAACCATCGAACGTCAGCCGGTACATCTGGTCCGTCGCCGCGTCCTCACCCACCTGCGCGACGACCAGCTCCACCTCATACGGCTTGTACTGCTCAGTGAAGATCGTGCCCAGCGTCTGCGCGTACGCGTTCGCCAGACCACGCGCCGTCACATCCTGACGGTCGTAGGTGTAACCCGTCACATCCGCGTACCGCACACCCGCCAGCCGCAGATTCTCGAACTCGTTGTACTTCCCGACCGCCGCGAACGCGATCCGGTCGTAGATCTCACTGATCTTGTGCAGCGCACGCGAAGGATTGTCGGCCACGAACAGGATGCCGTCGTCGTACTGCAGCACGACGACACTCCGGCCACGCGCGATGCCCTTACGCGCGTAGTCCGCCTTGTCCTTGGCCTGCTGCTCCGGCGCCACATAGAACGGCATTGACATCGGTCGAACCCCCTCTACCGCAGCGGAGCGGTCGGACCGCCCGGAGCCTCGTACCGACCATCGACAACAGCCTGCGCCAGCGCGCCCACCTCTTCGTCCGGGATCCGCCGGTAACCGTCCGAGGTCACCGACGCCACCACCGGGAAGATCTTCCTCGTCAGGTCCGGACCACCCGTCGCCGAGTCGTCATCGGCCGCGTCGTACAGCGCCTGCACGCACACCATCGCCGCGTCCTCCTCCGACAGGCCGACGCGGTACAGCTTCTTCAGCGAGCCCCTCGCGTACGGAGAACCCGAGCCGATCGTGTGGTGCTCGTGCTCCTCGTACTTGCCGCCCGCGGCGTCGTAGGAGAAGATCCGGCCGAAGTCGCGCTCCTCGTCGTAGCCCGCGAACAGCGGCACCACCACCAGGCCCTGCATCGCCATCCCGAGATTGCCGCGGATCATCGTGGCCAGCCGGTTCGCCTTGCCCTCCAGGGACAGCGTCCGGCCCTCCATCTTCTCGTAGTGCTCAAGCTCCACCTGGAACAGCCGGATCAGTTCCAGACCCAGCCCGGCCGTGCCCGCGATCGCGATCGCCGAGAACTCGTCCGCGCGGAAGACCTTCTCGATGTCCCGCTGAGCGATGACGTTCCCCGCGGTCGCCCGCCGGTCACCCGCCATCACGACCCCGCCGGGGAACGTGACCGTCACGATCGTCGTACCGTGCGGGATCTCATCGCCGGCCTTCGCCGCCGGCGGCGTACGCCGGCTCGGCAGCAGATCCGGCGCGTACGACGACAGGAAATCCGTGAACGACGACCCCGGGCTCATGAACGCCCCCGGGAGACGCCCGTGCTGACCATCGTTGGACGCCACGCGACTCCTTCCCTCCCACTCGACACCTGCCACGACCCTACTGTTCGGACAACGCCTCTCGCATGCGGCGTGATCCTTCCCGGAGTCCGCCCACGGCGAACCCTCCCAAGCAGGACAACCCAGGCGATCTACGCCGGGGCGGGATGGCGGTACTTCACGTACACCCCGGGGAGGTCGCTCAGCTCCTCGGACAGCTCAGCCAGGAGCCTCCGGTTGGCCGCATCGGCCTCCCGGTGGCGGCGCCAGCCGTTGATCCTGACGGTCACGGGGTCCACGTCCGGGAGGGTGAACGATAGGCGGGAGCCACCGTCGGCGGTCAGCACCTCGCGGATCAGAAGGCCCTCGATGTAGTCGGCCGCGCGGCGCAGTGAGTTCGAGTCGTCTCGAAGCTGGCCCATCCCGGTGTTGCACTCCGGACAGAGCACGCCCCGTACAGCGGTCGTCTTGTGATCATGGTCGATGTGCTCGGCGGTCGCGTGGCTGCAGATCGCACAGAGCCCCTTCTGCACCTTGAGGATCCGCTCCAGGCCTTCGCCATCCAGCCCGTACCTCCTCCAAAGGTGGTACTCGCGGTGGGTCGCGATACCGTCGCCAGGTGTCTTGCGCCGGTCATACCTGGTGGACTTGCCAGCGATCGTGTGCTCGCCCAGTTCCAGCCGCATGGCCTGCGCATGCGGTCCTCGACCCTCCAGGTAGTCCGCCGCAGACCGCAGCCGCTCTGGGTCATCCTGGAACTGCCCGAGCGCGCCATTGCAGCTGAAGCAC
>JAOPYM010000484.1 GCA_025964615.1 Actinomycetes bacterium | reverse complement strand
AGGCTGGTGCTGCCGTCGAAGAATTCGACGGTCCCGGTCGGTGCCCCCAGCGTGCAGGTGACATGTGCGGTGAGGGTGACCGGTTGGCCGGCCTGCGCGGGGTTCGGTGCGGCCGTCACCGTCGTCGCCGAGGTGCCCTTGATGCGCCCGATGGCCACCCCAAGGGGCTCGAGGCCGACGGGGATGGTGGCGGTGACCATGTTGGTCGCGGTATCGATCACCGACACGGTGTTCGAATTAGCGTTGGTCACGTAGGCGCGGGTGCCGTTGAAGGTGATCGCCACCCCGGAGGGCTCGCTGCCGTCGGTGACGGTGGCGATGACCGTGTTGGTCGCGGTATCGATCACCGACACGGTGTTCGAGTTGAAGTTGGCGACGTAGGCGCGGGTGCCGTCAGGGGTGACCGCCACCCCAAAGGGACTGTTCCCAACGGTGACGGTGGCGATGACAGTGTTGGTCGCGGTATCGATCACCGACACGGTGTTCGCGTTCTGGTTGGTGACGTAGGCGCGGGTGCCGATGGGATTGACCGCCACCCCAATGGGAAAGCTCCCGACGGGGATGGTGGCGATGACGGTGTTGGTCGCGGTATCGATCACCGACACGTTGTTCGATTCGTCATTGACGACGTAGGCGCGGGTGCCGTCGGGAGTGACCGCCACCTCAATGGGATCGAGGCCGACGGTGACGGTGGCGGTGACGGTGTTGGTTCCGGTATCGATCACCGACACGGTGTTCGAGGCCTCATTGGTGACGTAGGCGCGGGTGCCGTCGGGGGTGACCGCCACGCCCTGGGGATCGAGGCCGACGGTGACGGTGGCGGTGATGGTGTTGGTCGCGGTATCGATCACCGACACGGTGCTCGAGCCGAAGTTGGTGACGTAGGCGCGGGTGCCGGTGGGATTGACCGCCACCCCAAAGGGGCCGGTGCCGACGGGGATGGTGGCGGTGACGGTGTTGGTTCCGGTATCGATCACCGACACGTTGTTCGAGTTGAAGTTGGCGACGTAGGCGTGCTCGCCAACCTGGGCCTTTGCTGCCGCTGTGGCAAGCACGGCCATCAGTGGCGCCAACCCGACCGCGATGACAACCGCGGCTACAACTGACCGAACGAGGGACCACCACCCGCGCCCACCGCACCGACCCGGCAGTTCCAGGCGGCGAGTTTCCCTCATCGCTCTCATCCAACGCGCAAACATCGGGACCCCCATCGAAGCGACAGGATCCCCTTCTACGCCCGCATCCATCTCGCCCCGCAACGCGGCGCGGCGACTTGCTTCTCCTGGGCGATAACTTGATCCATTCCAGACGGCAGCCGGTATGGGCAGGCGGGTGAGCGCCTTTGACGCTTAACTGTCAACGGGCAGCTCGGCGAGTGACCAACTGGGTGACGACGGAGAGGCACACAACCCTGACACCAACTGACTCGAAGTGACATCCCAATGCCCAGCGTCTGACCAGGAAGCCCCTGGACATGAGCACCCCTATCTTGCTTCACACCGAAGAGATCAACGGCCTCAACCGCGCCGGTGGACCGGCCGACGGTCACCCAGAAGGCTGGCGCGGAGCGGAAGCGTCAGGCCGGCCCGCTACCCAGAGGGTGGGTCGGACGGCCGGGAGGACAGGCAGGGGAGTTGCTGTCGCTTGACGCTTAAGCGTCAACGAGCGGAGGGCACATCCAGGGCACATGAGGTCGTGATCAAGCGCGAAACAACGAGTAGTGCCGAGATGCTCGAAAGCAGGTCAGACAGATGTCACTGGGCAAGCCCAGGTCAGAACCAGCACATCGCAGTAGCCCGCCTACTGCGAACGCGGTATCCGCAAGACCCTCCATGAGGTGGACAGATTCCCTCCAGTACGCCCTGACGCTGGATGGAGACATCGACATCTGGGGGTCCCCTTGTCCGCGCTCGCCCGCTGGTGCTATCAGCACCGGCTCATCGTGGTCCTGGTCTGGCTGGCCGCCATCGGCGTGCTGGGCGTCGGCTCGACGCTGGCAGGCTCCAACTACAAGGACAGCTTCTCGCTGCCGGGTACCGAGTCCACCAAGGCACTCGACCTGCTGCAGAAGTCCCTGCCGGCCCAGTCGGGGGCCAGCGCCACCGTGGTCTGGCAGGTCCCGCAGGGCTCCACCGTCCAGGACCCCGCGGTCCGGCAGAAGATGACCGCGACCCTCGACCAGATCTCGCATGAGAACTCGGTCGCCTCGGTGGCCGGCCCGTACGGCCCGCGCGGTGCCCGGCAGATCAGCCGGGACGGCCGTACCGCCTATGCCCAGATCGGCTTCACCCAGCAGGACCAGAAGCTGCCCAAGGCCGACATACAGAAGGTCATGGACACCGCCCAGGCCGCCCGGTCCGCGAACCTGAAGGTCGAGCTGGGCGGTAGCCCGATCACCCAGCTGGAGCGGACACCTCCCTCCAGCAGCGAGTTCATCGGCATCGCTGCGGCCGCGGTCGTGCTGTTCATCGCGTTCGGCTCGCTGTTCGCCATGCTGCTGCCGATCCTGACGGCGATCGCCGGGCTCGGCACCGGGCTGATGGCGGTCGGCCTGCTCACGCATGTCATGACCATCGGCCAGATCGGCCCGATCCTGGGCGCCCTGATCGGCCTGGGTGTCGGGATCGACTACGCCCTGTTCATCGTGACCCGGCACCGGACCGGTCTCAAGGCGGGCCTGTCCGTGCAGGACTCCGTGATCAAGGCGATCGACACCTCGGGGCGGGCGGTGCTGTTCGCCGGTGGCACCGTGGTGATCGCGCTGCTCGGCCTGTTCGTGCTCGGCATGAGCTTCCTCAACGGCATGGCCATCGCCTCGGCCACCACCGTCGTCTTCACCGTCCTCGGCTCGGTCACGCTGCTGCCCGCCATGCTCAGCTTCCTCGGGATGCGCACCCTCAGCCGCCGGGAACGCCGCAAGCTCGCGGCCGGGGCCACCGGCACGGAGAAGACCGGCGTCTGGGAACGCTGGGCGGGTACCGTCCAGCGCCGTCCCAGGACCCTGTCGGCCGTCGCCCTCGTGGTCATGGTCGTCCTCACGATTCCGGTGTTCTCCCTGCGGCTCGGCTCATCCGACGCGGGCAACAACCCGATCACGACGACGACCCGGCAGGCATACGACCTGACCGCGCAGGGTTTCGGGCCCGGCTTCAACGGCCCGCTGCAACTGGTCGCGGAACTTGGATCTCCCAGTGACCAGCAGGCCCTGACGCACCTGGCCCAGCAGGTCGGACAGCTGAACGGCGTGGCCGCGGTGACGCCGATCCCGATGCAGCCAGGCGCGAAGGTCGGCATCGTGCAGGTCGTCCCGACCACCTCGCCGCAGTCCAAGGCGACCTCGGACCTGATCTCCGAGCTGCGCGACAACGTCGTACCGGCGGCCGTCAAGGGCACCACGATGAAGGTCTACGTCGGCGGGATGACGGCGATCTTCAACGACTTCGCCGGGGTGCTGACCGGGAAGCTGCCGCTGTTCCTGGCGGTCATCGTGACACTGGGCTTCCTGCTCCTGCTGGTCGCCTTCCGGAGCCTGCTGGTGCCACTGACCGCGGCGGTGATGAACCTGCTCGCGGCGGGCGCGTCGTTCGGCGTGGTGGTCGCGTTCTTCCAGTTCGGCTGGGGCTCCGACCCGCTGGGCCTGGGAGCCGCCGGGCCTGTCGAGGCCTTCCTTCCGGTGATCATGCTGTCCATCCTGTTCGGGCTGTCGATGGACTACCAGGTCTTCCTGGTCAGCCGGATGCACGAGGAGTGGCTGCACACCGGGGACAACAAGCGTGCGATCAACGTCGGGCAGGCGCAGACCGGCCGGGTCATCACGGCCGCCGCGACCATCATGATCGCCGTGTTCGTGGCCTTCGCCTTCGGCGGGCAGCGCACGATCGCCGAGTTCGGGATCGGGCTGGCCGCCGCGGTGGCGATCGACGCGTTCGTGCTGCGGACCATCCTGGTGCCGGCGATCATGCACCTGTTCGGCAAGGCCAACTGGTGGCTCCCCGCCTGGCTCGACAAGCTCCTCCCCCACCTCTCCGTCGAGCCCCCCTCCACCCCGGCCCCCGAGGCCCCCGTCCTCACCCACGCCTGACACCTCGTTGAGTCGTGGCGTTTCCCGCACTGTTTCCCC
>JAOPYM010000456.1 GCA_025964615.1 Actinomycetes bacterium | reverse complement strand
GTCTCCCGCTTGGAATGCCGATAGCAGACCGGTGCCTGCGCCTGCTCCGGTTCGACCGTCGCCATGATCACACTCCACGCCCGTGTACGAATCGGACGATTAGACCACGTCGAGGGCTCCGCAAGGTGTATCAGGCCATGGCGTCTGCCAGGCCTGCGGTCGCCCGATCGCGTAAACGAGCGGGCCACGGCCAGTGCCACCGGCTGGGAGAACACCACAGTCCCCGACAGCGCGTTCGTGGTCGAGTCGCCGGCCGGCTCGTTGTCTCGATCGGCGGTACTCCGCTACGCCGCGGCCGTCCGGGCGATCACCGGACCCTGGGCGCTCGGGCCGCGTGGCCTGGACTGGGGCGGATACGGGTACGGCGGAGGATGATGACCCCGGCCGCGAACGTCATCACCGCCAGTCCGGCCATCGCCAGCGTGATCGGCCCATGCGCGTCCGCAAGGACGGCGTTGCCGACGCCGGATCGGGGGAAGGTGAACGTGAAAGTTACCGTCCGCTGCACGAGGCCGCTGGCCAGCGTCAGCCGAGCCTTCCAGGGGCCGTCAGGTACCTGTTTGTTCAACAGCACGGTGATCGGCGCGGTGTCGCCGGGTGCGAGGGTGACGCCCGTGGTGGCGGGGAACGGGCCGGTGCTGAGACCATCCGGCCCGCCCGACAGCGAAAGTATCCCGTTCATGTCCAGGGCGCGCGCGCCGGTGTTGTGGACCTGTACCCGCAACTGCGGCCGCCCGGTCTGGTCGCGCAGCGAGGTGACCGTCCCGATCTGGAAGTCGGAGGGTGGTTCACCGTCGGGGCCGACGCTGAGGTAGACGCGGATCCCGACCCGGTCGATGACACTGATGTTGTGGGAGGGGTCGGGCAGGGCGGTGTCCTGGGCCCAGATGACGGCGTACCGTTCCCCACCCGATGCCTTCGGCGGCACGTGGATCACGACCTTGGCGACGGCGCTGCCGTGGGGTGCCAGGTCGAGTGTGGAATGGTCGAGTGAGGTCCAGCGCGTCAGCTCGTTGGCGGTAGACCCCGCAGCGAAGGTGAACCTTCCCTGCTTGATGTCGGCCGCGGCGGCGTACAGCGCGATGTGCCGGCGGATGGGTGAGGAGCTGGTGACCTGGATCCGCCGTTTGATGGTGGTGCCCGGCGCAACATGATCGACGATGTAGATCCGGGCGCGCGGGTCGTGGGCGACGGGGGCCTCCAGCAACCGGATGCCGATACGCCCGCGGGCTTCGGTGCCCCTCCCGTGGTCCGCCCTCGCGGTCCCGCCCGGCCCGAAGGCGAGCAGGAGCGCCACCATCAGCGGTACCAGCGAGAAGAAGGTACGGCACCGGCTAGGCGACCGAATGGGTCACCGTCCCGGTGTAGAGCCCCGCCACCGCATTCGCCGCCGTGGTCTGCCCGGGGGTGAACGTGCCCTGCCCGGTGGTCGCGATGGCCGGCCCCGACCAGTACGACACGTTGCTCTTGGTGACCGTCTCCGGCGTCGTGGCAGTGCCGGTGGTGAAGTCCGTTGAGGACACGGTCGTGATCCATGTCGCGTCCAGGTCGCCGCTCCCGCCGCCCCCGCCATTCCCAGCGTGAGAACACATGCCGTGCCCAGCGTAAGTTTTGAAACGCCGCATAATTCCTCAATTCCCACAATCGCGTCTCATGATTGACGCGTGCCGTGGATGAAGCGAATGGCCCCAGTGAATGCCGCCGTTCACGCTAGAGTATCTGCTCCGGACGCACCTATTGCCGCCACTGGCGAGTGGTAAAACTCCCGGAAAGGATCGAGGGCGATTTTCCGTACCCGCAACCTTTGGGAGCAAAGGAACGCATCCCGTACCGGTGGCCGCGCGTATCCGACAGGTGCCGTCAAATGTCCCATAAATGAGAGATCCGATAAATGCCAGCCAACCTTGTCCAAGCCTTTCGCGGATCGGCTGGATATTCCTTGATCGCCGTAGGTCTCACGGTGGGTCTCGTGCTCGGTTCCGGCCCGGCCCCCTTCGCCGCGACGACATCCGCCGTACGCGCGGCAGAGGCACCGGTAGATCTCGGAGCGGCCGCCCCCTTCTCGGTCCTGGCCGGGACGACCGTTACCAACACCGGGCTCAGCGTCATCGGCATGGACCTGGGAGTGAGCCCGGGCACCGCGGTCACCGGATTCGGTCCCGGCGCCGGCGTGGTGCAGGGAACGGTGCACGCTGGCGATGCCGTCGCCGCACAAGCCCAAGCCGCCCTGACCACTGCCTACAACGACGCCGCCACGCGGACTCCGTCCACCACCGTGGCGGGCGACCTCGGCGGCCTGACGCTCACGCCCGGCGTCTACAACTCCCCGTCGTCTCTGGGGCTGACCGGTACGCTCACCCTCGACGGCCAGAGCGATCCCAACGCCGTCTTCATCATCCAGATGGGCTCCACGCTCACCACCGCATCGGCCAGCGTGGTGAATCTCATCAACGGGGCCCAAGCCTGCAATGTCTTCTGGCAAGTGGGCAGTTCCGCGACCCTGGGAACGGGCTCCACGCTCCGGGGCAACGTCCTCGCGCTGACCTCCATCACGGTGACGACCGGCGTGACGATCATCGGCCGGGCGTTGGCCCGCAACGGGGCGGTCACTCTCGACACCAACGGTATCGCCGGGGGCACCTGCGCGCCCGGTGCCTTGTCGATCTCAGTGCCGGCATCAAAGAGCCTCGGCGCGGGTACTCCCGGAACCACGATCACCTCCAACCTGGGGAACGTGACCGTGGACGACCAGCGCGGCGTCAACCCGGCCGCCTGGGTTGCGACGGTGACCTCGACGGACTTCACGGACTTGACCTCGCCCGGAGTGCCGGCCATCCCGGCCGGCGACGTGACCTACACCCCGAATGCCGCGGTCAGCCATACCGGCGACGGGACGTTCACCGCGGGGGCGGCCGGCACGCTGAGCTCGACCCCCAGGAACGTCTACCGTCACGCGGCCGGGACTGGGAGCAACCAGCTCGTCTGGAACCCCACCCTCACCGTCGCGGTGCCCGACACCGCGGTCGCGACCACCTACAGCGGGACCGTGACCCACTTGGTGGCATAGCCCCCATCCCGGTATCGCCCTACCTGACGGCGGGTCCGGCGGGGGCACTCATGCCCTCCACCTCCTGGGCGCCGCCTGCACTGCCCGGCCGGCCTCGCGGGGGGCTTGGCCCGGGGTGGCAGCGGTGTGGGATCCTCGCCCGTTCCACCACGACAAGGCCCGCCGACGCCGGTGGCGGCCGGGCCGAGCCCACGGCCACCGTGATGCCGGCCGTGCGGGTAGGTGCCTCGGGGCGCTCATCGGGCCCGCTGCGGCCGCCGGAGCCTGGGCCAGCCGCCTGGGAGCGGGCCGGGCCCGCCGGTGGGTGGTTGCCGGGTCCAGGCCGGGGCGGACCGGACGTTCCGCACCCCCCCGATACCGATGCGCGGCCAGACCGGGGGTTCGCTGCTGTTGGCGTGCGTGACCGCCGGTTCCGGCTTGGCGGCGCCGGGCGCGGTGGTGGCGGCGCTGAGGGTGGGGTAGAGATCGAAGTGCACTTCCAGGCGCATGAGCGTCAGGAGCCGGGTGATCGGCGCGGTCAGGGCCGCCAGCCGCAGACGGCCTCCGGTGCGGCAGGC
>JAOPYM010000451.1 GCA_025964615.1 Actinomycetes bacterium | reverse complement strand
TGGCGTTTCCCGCACCGAAACGCGAAACGGTGCGGGAAACGCCACGAGTCAACGGGGAGGGTCCGGGGCTCCGCCGGGGGTCGGTGAGCGGCGGAGCCCCGGACTGGTCTTTCTTACCGGTTACCGTGGAAGCACGGTTGGTAGTCAACCGAAGTGGTCGCGGTCGAGATCCCCGCTCGATCTGAGCGGCCTTGAGGCCCAGAGGCACGGGTAACCCGCGCGGCTCGGGGCGTACGGGGCGGCCCGGGGTGGTCTGGGGCATACGGGGAGCTAGGGCACAGGAGGGACGCAGGAACTGGGCGGGGGTTTGAGGTTCTGCGGTGAAAGCGGGGGAATCAGTTGGCTCCGATGGCCGAACGGGTTTCAGATCGGTACGCTGCCCGTCAGTCGTCGGTAATTCACCTCACCGCAATCTGATGGCCCGTCATGGGAGAGTAGCGATGAAGCGCGCGGCAATGGTCATCATGGCGGCGGCACTGGCCGTCGGCGCGTGTTCGGCGAGCCCGGAACGGGTGGCCCAGCGGTCGCTACCGTCCCCAGCACCGAAACCACCGAAGCCTTCGAAGATCACGGGGGCCTGGCGGGTCATCCCGGACGCGGGCAAGGGCCGGGCGTATCTGAGCGGCATCACCGCGGGCGGGCCGCGCAACGTCTGGGCGGTCGGTTCATGGAAGAACTCGGGCGTGGGGTTCCTGGAGCACTGGGACGGCGCCCGATGGAGCGTCACGCCGGTCCCGAAGGGGCAGACGGGGTGGAACGGCGTCTCGGCGCCCTCGGCCAAGGATGTCTGGCTGACGGGTAACACGGGCAAGGACAGCTCGGCGTTCAACGTCGCACACTGGGACGGACAGACCTGGAGGACGTGGACGCTGGACAAGACGTCGGCCGGCGCGGGCTGCTGCGCGGTCTCCGCCCTGTCCGCCGCAGACGTCTGGGTCACCGACAACTTCACCCTCCAGCGCTGGGACGGGCACATGTGGACCAAGACCTGGAGCTCGCCGAAGGGCGACGTGAACGCCCTGGCGGCCGGGTCACATGACGATGTGTGGGCGGTCGGCAACAGCCTGCTGCAGCACTGGGACGGCTCCGTCTGGAAGTCCGCAAAGGCAGATGGTTTCAAACTCACAGCCGTCACTGCCCAGTCCAAGACCGACGCGTGGGCGACCGGGGTCGACTCGGCCTCGGTACCGGTGGCCCTGCGCTGGAACGGGAGCACCTGGACGCGGGTGACCAGCCCCCTGAAGGCCGCCCTGCCGGTCGCCCTGGCCCAGGACGGTGCCGGGCACGTGTGGATCGCCTCGACCAACGCGGGCAACACAGCGGGCTTCCCGCAGCTCGCCGGCTGGGAGGGCACCGGCTGGAGCATGGTCGCGTACCCCCGCCCGCTCGGTCGCGACGATGCGATCGTCGGCCTGGCCGCCCTCCCGGGCTCCACAGCCGTACTGGCCGCCACCCGCGCAGGCTCCATCGAGGCGTACGGCACCCTCCCCCGCTGACCAGGACACGACAGACCCAGGCCCTTGAGAATCACGCAGCCCAGGTGCTCGGGCCGCGTCGTCGGGAAGGCGGCGCGTCAAGGCCCGCCCGGCGCCGTGCCGCAGGCGCGGCCATGAACACAGCCCAGGCACCGCGCGAGCGGAGCGAGCGCCGGCAAGTTAAGCGCCCTGGGCCTTGATGGCGGCCAGGCGGGAGCGGGCTTCGGCCATCGCCTCGTGGTAGCGGGTGTCCCAGTCCGGCGCCGTGTCGGGGATGGCGCCGATCACCTGACGGCCCAGTTCCACGCCGTTCGTCGCCACCCGCCGTACCAGAACCGACGTCACCCCGTCCCGGGACTCGGTGTGGGTCTCCCACCGAGCCCCGGCCTCCAGGCTCGCGCGGCGCGGCAGGGCCAAGGCCAGGCGGCGCAGCACCAGCCAGCAGGCACCGCCCACGATCACGAGCTCAAGGAGCAGACGAAACATCCTGGGCCTTACTTAGTCGGAAGGGCGATATTGCCGTTCCCTGGAGCGTAAACGGTGATGCCCGATGGAAGCGCCTTCAGCTCGTCGATGCGGGCGCAGGTCGGGCACTTGTTGTAGCCGTCCTGGCGGGCCTGGTTGGCCTCAGCGTCGGCGCGGGCCTGCGCGACCTTGGCCTGGGCCTCGCTGACCGAGGCGAACGCTGCCTGGGCCCGGTCGACGGCGTCCTGTACCGAGGAGGGCAGGGTGATCCGCGACAGCGTGAAGTGCAGGTCGGTGAGGAACTGGGCGCCCAGGGTCTGCTGCAGGTCCTGTTCGAGGCTGGTGTTGATCGCGGTCTGCACCTTGGCGATGTTGCCGTTGTTGCTGACCGCCTGCGGGTTCTTGCCGGCAACGGCCGAAGCGTTCTGTACGAGCGCGCAGGACGAGACCAGTTCGGCGCAGCGGAAGTTGTTCACCTGGGTACGCAGGTCGTTGTCGATGACGGGCCTGATGATCTGGTCGAGGAAGGCCGACCAGCCGTCGTCCCCGTCCCAGGCATAGCGGGAGTTCCCGTCGGCGCCGCGGAACTTCCGGGTACCGAACCTGTCGTCGAACTGCTTGAGCGTCTGGTGGTCCAGGTTGAGGCTGAAGTACAGGGTGCCCTCGATGCCCATGTTCACCCCGTCCGCGGAGGGCACCGTCACCACGTCGACACCGACCCGGTCACCGCGCCCGGCGTCCGAGGTGATCGTGTAGAACCGCTGCTGGGCCGGGTACTTGTGCGCGGTCGAGCCGAACCCGATCCAGGTGTTCCCGGACCCGGGATCGATGATCTGCCTGATCAGATTGTTGTTGAACGGGCCCCCATTGCGGACCACCGCGACCTCGCCGCCGTTGGTCCGCTGGAAGCCCGCGAACAGGGCGGGCAGGCCGACGAAGGCGGCGATCACTGCGATGACCGCGATGGCGATGGTGCCGCGCAGGCCCGGCTTGTACCGGGGCAGCTTGCGGAGAGCCGGCATGGGAGAGCTCCTGTCTGAGAGATCGCGAATGTGACGTTGCGGGCGGTCTGCCGGATCCCCCGAACTGGGCGAACGTCGAAATAAGGAGGGGGTTACGAAGTGCCTTCGACCGGGTTCTCTACACTCTGACCAGGTCGACTATGGGGAGATGTACGTGCGCAAGGTCTTGATCGCCAATCGCGCTGAGATCGCGGTTCGTATCGCTCGCGCCTGCAAGGACGCCGGGCTGGTCAGCGTTGCCGTCTACGCGGAGCCGGACCTGGACGCGCTGCACGTCAAGGTCGCCGACGAGGCGTACGCCCTGGGCGGCCAGACGGCCGCCGAGTCCTACCTCGACATCGACAAGCTGCTCAAGATCGCTGCGGAGTCCGGGGCGGACGCGGTGCACCCCGGGTACGGGTTCCTGGCCGAGAACGCCTCCTTCGCGGAGGCCGTCATCGAGGCCGGGCTGACCTGGATCGGCCCGCCGCCCGCCGCGATCACCGCCCTTGGCGACAAGGTGCAGGCCAGGCACATCGCCCAGCGGGTCGGGGCGCCACTGGTCGCAGGTACGGCGGATCCGGTGTCCGGTTCCGACGAGGTCGTCGTGTTCGCGCGCGAGCACGGGCTGCCGGTCGCGATCAAGGCGGCGTTCGGCGGTGGCGGGCGTGGCCTGAAGGTGGCCCGCACGCTGGAGGAGATCCCCGAGCTGTACGACTCGGCGGTACGCGAGGCGATCGGCGCATTCGGCCGCGGCGAGTGCTTCGTCGAGCGGTACCTGGACAAGCCACGGCACGTGGAGACCCAGTGCCTGGCCGACTCGCACGGCAACGTGGTGGTCGTCTCAACGCGGGACTGCTCGCTCCAGCGGCGCCACCAGAAGCTCGTCGAGGAGGCCCCGGCGCCCTTCCTGTCGGCGGAGCAACTCGACCTGCTGTACACGAGTTCCAAGGCCATCCTCAAGGAGGCGGGCTATGTCGGGGCGGGGACCTGTGAGTTCCTGGTCGGCCAGGACGGCACGATCTCCTTCCTGGAGGTCAACACCCGGCTGCAGGTCGAGCACCCGGTGACCGAGGAGGTCGCCGGCGTCGACCTGGTCCGCGAGATGTTCCGGATCGCCGGCGGCGAGGCTCTCGGGTACGACGACCCGGCGCAGCGCGGGCACTCCTTCGAGTTCCGGCTGAACGCCGAGGACGCGGGGCGCGGGTTCCTGCCGGCCGTCGGCACGCTGACCGAGTGGCAGCCGCCGTCCGGTCCGGGCGTACGGCTCGACTCCGGCTACAGCAAGGGGCAGACCGTACCGCAGGCCTTCGACTCGCTGATCGCCAAGCTGATCGTCACCGGCGCGACCCGCGAACAGGCACTCGAACGGTCCCGGCGGGCGCTCGCCGAGTTCGTGATCGAGGGCATGCCCACGGTGCTCCCCTTCCACCAGGCGATCGTCTCCGACCCGGCCTTCGTGAGCGACCCGTTCACCGTGCACACCCGGTGGATCGAGACCGAGTACGACAACCAGATCCCGCCGTACGAGGGCTTCACCGTCGCCGACGAGCCGGAGGCCCCCCGGGAGCGGATCACCGTGGAGGTCGGCGGGAAGCGCCTTGAGGTCGTACTCCCGGCAGGTCTGGGAGCGTCCGCCGGACCCGCCGCCGCCGGCCGGGCGCCGGCCAAGCGCGGCGGTGCCAAGAAGGCAGGCAAGGCAGCGAGCGGCGACGCGGTCGTGAGCCCCATGCAGGGCACCATCGTCAAGATCGTCGCCTCCGAGGGCGACGCGGTGGCGGCCGGGGACACCATCGTGGTCCTGGAGGCGATGAAGATGGAGCAGCCACTGACCGCGCACAAGGCCGGGACCGTCACCGGCCTGTCCGCGGAGGTCGGGCAGACCGTCACCAGCGGCGCCACCATCTGCGAGCTCAAGGACTGACCTTTCCTACCTTCCAGCACTCATGGTTCGTCGCCCTCGGTGAAGGGGGCAGACTTACACCATGAGCTCATACTTGAACGCTCCGCGCCTGGTACGCGCCGTCCGCCGCCTGGCGCTGCCGGGGGTGATGGCGGCCCTGGCGATGGTGCTGTTCGGGTTCGCCGCGCCCGCGCATGCCGACACCATCGGGCAGATCGCCGCCGGGCTGACCGATTCGAAGCTGTACGTGACGAGCCTGGCAAGCAACTCGATGACCACCGCCGACCAGGCCGCAGTGAAGACCGCCCTCAATGCGGCCTCCGACACCGACCTCAAGGCCGTCGTGGTCGCGAACACAGCTTCCAAGCAGGCCACGCTCGGCATGCTCGTGTCGGTGAAGAACCGGGTCTCGGGCGACACGTTCGTGGCCATCACCGCCGACGGGCGCCTCATGTCCGGTATCTCCAAGAAGTTCTCCGGTACCGAGATGAACAAGCTGATCACCCAGTCGGCCGAGGGCTCCGACGCCAAGACCAGGTTGATCGCGTTCTCCCAGGTCGCCGAGACACAGGCCGCCTCGCAGGCCAAGTCCGGCATGGTCGGCACCTTCGTGATGCTCGGCGTGGTGATCCTGATCGTGGCCGGCGGCGCCGGGCTGTTCATGGTGGCCCGCAAGAAGCGGCTCCAGCGCGAAGCGGTGCAGATGGCCGAGCTCAAGGGGAACGTCCAGGAGGACGTGACACGGCTCGGTGAGGAGATCAGCGCGCTCGACCTCAACGTGATGGACTCCGCGCTCCCCGAGGAGACCCGTGGCGACTACACCCGGGCCCTCGACTCGTACGACTCGGCGAAGAAGGCCGTCGAGACCGCGCGGCAGCCCGCCGACATGCAGCGGGTCACCACCGCTCTCGAGGACGGCCGCTACTACATGATCGCCACCCGGGCCCGGCTCGCCGGACAGCCGGTCCCGGAGCGGCGCGCGCCCTGCTTCTTCAACCCGCAGCACGGGCCCTCGGTGACCGACGTCGGCTGGGCCCCGCCCGGCGGGGTGTCCCGTCCCGTACCGGCCTGCGCCGCCGACGCCGCCCGGGTGCTGCGCGGCGAGGACCCGCACACCCGCATGATGAACGTCAACGGTTACCAGCGGCCATATTGGGACGCCGGACCCGCGTACGGGCCGTACGCCGGTGGCTATTACTCCGGTTTCGGGGGAATGAACATGCTGAGCGGCATTCTCGTCGGCACCGCGATCGGCTCCATGCTCGGTGGGGGCTGGGGAGGCGGCTATGGCGATGGCGGCGGCTTCGGCGGAGGTGATTCCGGCGGTGGCTTCGGTGGTGACTCCGGCGATGCGGGCGGCGGCTGGGACTTCGGTGGCGGCGACTTCGGTGGCGGCGGAGACTGGGGTGGCGGCGGCGACTTCTAGCCCTGCAGGCACTCCCGACCAGGCGGGGACATTCCGGTGACCGGCGACCCGGGTCCGTGGCGGTGGATCCGCTATGCGCTCGGGTTCCGGCTACCGGCTGAGAACCGGGACTGGGTACGGCACGATCTGACCGATGCGGGGTGGCGGGGCCGGTTGCTGGCCCGCCACCTCGCGGTCATGTTCCCCATCTGCGTCGTCCTGGCGCTGCTGCCCGCGGACCTGTGGATCCGGTTCGCGGTCGCGTTGATGGCCCTGCTGGCCAGTACGTTCGTGGTGGTCATCAGCATGGGCGACCTGCGCAACTCACGCCTGCACCAGCACGGCTTCCGCAACGTCAACCGCAGCTAGCCGCAGCGCGCTTGGGCCGCGTCGTCTGGACTGAGGAGCGAAGGAGCCCCGGTGGGCCGCGCGAGCGGAGCGAGCGCCATTAATACTGGTGCTCCTGCATCAAGCGGCGGGCGGCTTCGGTGAGGCTGCCCGAGAGCGACGGGTAGACGGCGAAGGTGTGCGCCAGCTGATCCACCGTCAGATGCTGCTGTACGGCGATGGAGAGCCCCAGGACGAGCTCACTGGCCCGGGGTGCGACGATCACCCCGCCCAGGATGATCCCGGTCGATGGACGGCAGAAGAGCTTGACGAACCCGTCCTCGAAGCCCTGCATCTTGGCCCGTGCGTTGGTGTGCAGCGGCAGCATGACCGTACGGGCGTTGACCTCGCACGAGTCGACCATCTGCTGGGACACGCCGACGGTGGCGACCTCGGGGTCGGTGAAGATGTTGGCCGACACCCAGCCCAGCTTGAGCGGCTGTACGGCCTCGCCCAGCGCGTGCCACATGGCGATCCGGCCCTGCATGGCGGCCACCGACGCCAGCATCAGCACCCCGGTGCAGTCGCCCGAGGCGTAGATGTTGGACACCGACGTCCGGGAGACCTTGTCGACCTCGACGAATCCGCCGCGCCCGAGCCGTACCCCCGCCGCCTCCAGGCCGATGCCCCGGGTGTTGGGGATCATGCCGACCGTCATCAGGCAGTGCGACCCCTCGACCTTGCGGCCGTCCTCCAGGGTGACGATCACGCCGTCCCCGGAACGCTCCACAGCTCCGGCCCGGCTCCTGGACATCACGTTCATGCCACGGCGGCGGAACACGTCCTCGAGGACGATGGCGGCGTCGGCGTCCTCGTTGGGCAGCACCCGGTCCCGGCTCGACACGAGGGTGACCCTGGAGCCGAGCGAGAGGTACGCGCTCGCCAGTTCCGCGCCGGTGACCCCGGACCCGACCACGACGAGCTCCTCCGGGAGCGCCGGCAGGTCGTACAGCTGCCGCCAGTTCAGGATCCGCTCACCGTCCGGCTCCGCGCCGGGCAGCACCCGGGGGGTGGCCCCGGTCGCGATCAGCACGATGTCGGCGCTGAGCCGCTCCCCGGCGGCCTCCACCGTGTGCTGGTCGATCAGCCGGGCCTCGCCCCGGACGATGTTCACGTCCTCGTACCCGAGCCGCTCGGCCACGTCGAAGGACTGCTGCCTGGCCAGGTCCTTGACCCGCTTGTTGACCACGCCCAGGTCGGCCTCGAGACCGCCGACGTCGCCGTCGGCCCCGCCGTTGAACCGCACGCCGAGGCGCTCGGACTCGGACATGACGGCCATCCGGGTCGCGGTCGCGATCAGCGTCTTGGACGGCACGCAATCGGTCAGCACACAGGCGCCGCCCGGCCCGTCGCGCTCCACCACGGTCACGTCGGCGCCGAGCTGCGCCGCGACGAGTGCGGCCTCGTAGCCGCCGGGTCCGCCTCCGATGATCACAATGCTGGTCACCTGCCCATTCTTTCCTACCGGCAAGAGTGACCTGACCTGTTCGGTAGGCTCCACTCGTGGCCTGGTACGCGGCGTACGCCTCCAACATGGACCCCGAGCAGATGGCTCAGCGGGCCCCGCACTCACCCCTGCGCGGAACCGGCTGGCTTCAGGGCTGGCGGTTGACCTTCGGGGGTTCCGACATCGGCTGGGACGGCGCCCTGGCGACCGTGGTCGAGGACGCCGGCGAGCATGTGTTCGTCGCGTTGTACGACGTGACCCCGCAGGACGAGGAGTCGCTGGACCGCTGGGAGGGCACGGACCTCGGCGTCTACGCGAAGATCCGGGTCCGCGTCGAGACCCTGGACGGGGACGTCCTGTGCTGGATGTACGCCCTGGACGCCTATGAGGGCGGGCTGCCGTCCGCCCGATATGTGGGGATCCTCGCCGACGCCGCCGAACGGGCCGGCGCGCCCGACGACTACGTCAAGGAGCTCCGCACCCGAAGGTGCAAGTCCCTGGGCGAGTAGCCCGGCGGGTACGGTAGGCCGGTGGACCCTTTTGAGCTGGCCCGATCCGCTGCCTCCGAGCTGTGCTCGCGTACCTTCCCCTCCTTCGACGTCGCCCTGGTCATGGGGTCCGGCTGGGTGCCGGCCGCCGATGCGCTGGGAACCCCGGCCTTCGAACTCCCGGTCACCGCGCTGCCAGGCTTCGCGGCACCGGCGGTCGAGGGCCATGCGGGGGTGCTGCGCGCGGTCTCGGTGGGCGGCAGGAACGCCCTGGTGCTCCTGGGACGTACGCATCTGTACGAAGGCCGCGGCGTGGACCCGGTCGTGCACGGCGTCCGTACGGCACTGGCCGCCGGGGTGCGAACGGTCATCCTGACCAACGCCGCGGGCGGGCTCAGGCCGGAGACCCAGCAGGTCGGCGACCCGGTGCTCATCAGCGATCATCTCAACCTGACGGGCGCCAACCCGCTGACCGGCCCCACGTTCCTCGACCTGACCGAGGCCTACTCCGAGCGGCTGCGTGCTCTCGCCCTCACGGTGGATCCCACCCTCGCCTCGGGCGTCTACGCGGCCTTCCGCGGGCCTACCTACGAGACCCCCGCCGAGATCCGGATGCTGCGCACCATGGGCGCCGACCTGATCGGCATGTCCACCGTCCTGGAGACCATCGCCGCCCGCCAGGGCCTCCCCGCCCTGCCCGGCTCGGCCGCGGGCGCCTTCCCCGGCTTCACTGCCGGTACGAACTCCGCCACCGCGGCGGTTCCCGGTGCCGAGGTGCTCGGCATCTCCCTGGTCACCAACATCGCGGCCGGTCTGTCCGGCAAGCTCCTCGACCACGAGGAGGTCCTCGCGGCCGGTAAGGCCGCCGCCGCCCGGATGGGCGCCCTCCTGGCCACCGTCGTGTCCAAGCTCTAAGACCCGGTGAACACCTACCGAGACCAGGCGGAGGCGTGGCTGGCCCAGGACCCCGACCCCGTCACCCGCGCCGAACTCCGCGCCCTCCTCGCCTCCGCAACCTCCGCAGCGGAGGCTGCGCTGGCGGAGCGGTTCGCCACGAAGCTGGAATTCGGCACCGCAGGCCTCCGAGGTGCCCTCGGGGCGGGCCCCAACCGGATGAACCGGGTCACCGTCATGCGCGCCGCCGCCGGCCTCGCCGCCCGCCTCCTCGCTGAGCACCCCTCACCTGACCGCCCTTCACCTGACCGCCGTTCGCCTGACCGCCCTTCACCTGACCGCCCTTCACCTGACCGCCCGGAGCGGCCGCGAGGGGTGGTGATCGGGTATGACGCCCGGCACGGGTCGGAGCGGTTCGCACTGGACACGGCCGCCGTACTCACCGGAGCCGGGCTGACCGCATGGCTGCTGCCGGGCCCGCTCCCCACGCCGGTCCTGGCCTTCGCCGTACGGTACCTGAGCGCGTCCGCCGGGGTCATGGTGACCGCCAGCCACAACCCACCCCAGGACAACGGCTACAAGATCTACTGGCACGACGGCGCCCAGATCGTCCCGCCGCTCGACGCCGAGATCTCCGCCGCCATCGACGCCGTCGGCAGAGTCGACCACCTCCCCCTGTCAGACACCTGGATCCCCCTGGACCAACAGATCACCGACGCGTACCTCCACGCCATAACCGTTGACTCGTGGCGTTTCCCCCACCCAGCGGGGGTCCAGGGGCGGCAAACGCCACGAGTCAACGGAGTGCGGGTTGCGTATACGGCGTTGCACGGCGTTGGGGCGGGGGTGCTGGGGCGGGCGTTCGATGCGGCGGGGTTCGGGGCTCCGATGATGGTGGCGGAGCAGGTACGGCCTGATCCCGACTTCCCGACCGTGGCCTTTCCGAATCCGGAGGAACCTGGGGCGATGGACCTGGTCCTGGCGCTCGCCGAGGCCGGCGATGCGGACCTCGCGATCGCCAACGACCCCGACGCCGACCGCCTCGCCGTCGCCGTCCCGCTCGTTGACTCGTGGCGTTTCCCGCACTCAGGGGGGGTCCAGGTGCGGGAAACGCCACGACTCAACGAAAAGTGGCGGGTGTTGACGGGGGATGAGGTGGGGGGGCTGCTGGCCGAGCATGTGCTGCGGAGGACGCGGGGGGACGACCGGCTGGTGGTGACGACGATCGTGTCCTCGTCGCTGTTGAGCAAGATCGCTCGTGCACATGGGGTGCGGTTCGCCGAGTCGCTCACCGGGTTCAAGTGGATCATGAAGGCGGGCACCGGGCGGTTCGTGTTCGGGTACGAGGAGGCGCTCGGATACTGCATCGCGGGCGACGAACCGGTCGTGCCCGAAGCACCGGACAACCCGCACGTGCCGGTCAGGGACAAGGACGGGATCGGCGCGGCATTGGCGATCACGGCGCTCGCGACCGAGGCGGCGCAGGAAGGCCTGACCCTTCTGGACCTGCTCGACGACCAGGCCCGCCGGTACGGCCTGCATGCGACGGCCCAGCTGTCGGTACGGGTAGACGATCCCACGCTGATCACCGACGCGATGACCCGGCTGCGCGCCGATCCACCCGCGGAGCTCGGCGGGCGGCGGGTCGTCCTGTTCGAGGACCTGGCCGACGGGCCCGGCGGCCTACCCCCCACCGAGGGCCTGCGCCTTCGCCTCGCGCCCCGGCGACCTGCCGATCTCTCCGGTGACGGTGCGGCCCTCACCAATGGCGGTGACTCCCAGTCCGGGGGATTGGCCTCTTCCGACACGAGGGTGGTGATCAGGCCCTCGGGGACCGAGCCCAAGCTGAAGTGCTATCTGGAGACCATGATCCCGGTCCAGGGCGAGGTCGCCGAGACCCGCGCCCAGGCGGCCTCGGATCTCGCCGCGCTCAAATCCGCCCTCGCCGAGCTGCTCGCTCTCGCCTGACCACTACCGGGGCGGTGCGCCAGAGGTTCAGCGCACGGTCGCGAAGAGGATCGAGCCCAGCAGGAGCAGTCCCGGCGCGGCGAGCGCCGCCACGGCGGGGATCGACCACGTCACCGAGACCCGATCACCGGCTTGGGAGGCGCCCGTACCGGCCGATGCGGACGCCTGCCGGGCAGCGGTGAGCTGCTCGGCGGCGAACCCGGCGGGCGTGCGGCCGCGAGCGAGCGAGGACGAACCGGCCCGCGCGGTACGCAGATCGGCACGCGCCCGAGCCCGGGGTGAGGACTGGAACACCCACGAGCGGGCCGTCCGCCGGGTACCGTCGGCGGCCGTGTACGCGACGGTCAGGGCATCGGTGGACTCGATCTTCTCGACGGACGACCACGGCAGCCGTACATCCCGCAGGGGGTTGACCAGCAGCACCCCGTCGTCCGAGCCGAGGATGCGGGGCCGCAACCCGATCACGTACGCCAGGCCGCAGCCGAACAGCAGGGCCGCGGTGGCCACCACCGACGCGACATCCCGGCCGTGCAGGGCAAGGTCGAGGAGGTTCAGGGCCGCGAAGACCATGAAGGCCCAGCCGCAGACGTAGGCGGCGGTGGAACGGAATCTCATGGCCGGTGGCGCCATTTCAGTTGCTCGAAGCCCGGCTTGATCACGCCGTTGATGAGTTCCAGGCGCTCGTCGAAGCCGATGAAGGCCGATTTCATGGCATTGATGGTGAACCAGCGAAGATCGTCCCAATCGTACTCGAACACCTCCACCAGCTTGTGGAACTCCTCCGACAGCGAAGTCCGGCTCATCAGCCGGTTGTCGGTGTTCACCGTCACCCGGAAGCCAAGGCGTTTGAGCAGCCCGATCGGGTGCGAGGCGATCGACTTCGCGGCACCGGTCTGGATGTTGGACGACGGGCACATCTCCAGCGGGATCCGCTTGTCGCGCACGTAGGCGGCCAGCAGACCGAGGGTGTCGCCGTCGATGTCGTCCACGATCCGTACGCCGTGACCGAGCCGGTCCGCGCCGCACCACTGGATGGCCTGCCAGATGGACGGGGTCCCGAAGGCCTCACCGGCATGGATGGTGAAGTGGGCGTTGTTGCGCTGCAGGTACTCGAAGGCGTCCAGGTGCCTGGTGGGCGGGTAACCCGCCTCGGCGCCGGCGATGTCGAACCCGACCACCCCGTCGTTGCGGTAGCGGACAGCCAGTTCGGCGATCTCCATGCTGCGCGCCTGGTGCCGGATCGCGGTGACCAGCGTGCCGACCCGGATGCCGTGCTCACGGCCACCGTCAGCGAACCCGGCGAGCACCGCCTCCACGACCTCGTCCAGGCTCAGCCCGGTACTGGTGTGCAGTTCCGGGGCGTACCGCACCTCGGCGTAGACGACCCCGTCGGCGGCCAGGTCCGTGGCGCACTCGTAGGCGACCCGGCGCAGCGCCTCGGCGGTCTGCATGACGGCGACGGTGTGCGCGAAGGTCTCCAGGTACCGTTCGAGCGACCCGGAGTCCGCCGCCTCGGCGAACCAGGTTGCCAGCTCCGAAGGATCGGTCACCGGCAGCCCGTCATAGCCGCCCGAGCGGGCGAGGTCCACGATCGTCTCCGGCCGCAGGCCCCCGTCGAGGTGGTCGTGCAGCAGCACCTTGGGGGCCTTGCGGATGTCCTCAAGGCTCGGCTTGACGCTCATCTCCACACGCTACCGGTTCGTTGACCCGTGGCGTTTCCCGCACCGTTTGAAGAAAGAGGGCGGGAAACGCCACGGGTCAACGGAGGCGGTCGATGATGAGCGGGAGGAGATCGGGGGCGCCGCCGATCTTGATGGCGGGGGTGAGGGCTTCGAGGGCGCGGTCGAAGCGGGCCGGGTCGTCTGCGTACAGGGTCAGGAGGGGGGTGCCCGCTGTGACGTGGTCGCCGGGCTTGGCGTGGCAGATGATGCCGGCGCCGAAGGAGACCGGGTCCTCCTTGCGGGCCCGTCCCGCGCCCAGGCGCCAGGCGGCGAGCCCGACCCCGTAGGCGTCCAGTGTGGACAGGACGCCGGTCGCGGGGGCCGTCAGCACATGCGACTCGCGCGCCACCGGCAGCGCGGCGGAGGGATCTCCGCCCTGGGCTGAGATCATCTTCCGCCAGACGTCCATGGCGCTGCCGTCCCGCAGCGCGTCGGCCGGGTCCTTCGTCCCCGGCAGGTCTGCGGCGGCGAGCATCTCACGGGCCAGCGCCACGGTCAGCTCGACGACGTCCGCAGGGCCGCCCCCGGCGAGGACCTCGACGGACTCGGTGACCTCGACGGCGTTGCCGACCGCGCGGCCGAGCGGCCGGTCCATGGCGGTCAGCAGCGCGACGGTCCGTACTCCGTGGTCCCTGCCGATGTCGACCATGGTCGCGGCCAGCTCACGGGCCCGCTCCACGGTCTTCATGAAGGCCCCGGAACCCGTCTTGACATCCAGGACCAGGGCCGACGTCCCCTCGGCGATCTTCTTGGACATGATCGACGAAGCGATCAGCGGGATCGACTCGACCGTGCCTGTGACGTCGCGCAGCGCGTACAGCTTGCGGTCCGCGGGGGCCAGGCCGGCGCCCGCCGCGCAGACCACCGCGCCCGTGGCGCGCAGCACGTCCAGCATCTCGGCGGCCGACAGCGAGGCCCGCCAGCCCGGGATGGACTCCAGCTTGTCGAGGGTGCCGCCGGTGTGGCCGAGCCCGCGTCCGGACAGCTGCGGCACGGCCGCCCCGCACGCGGCGACGAGCGGCGCGAGCGGCAGCGTGATCTTGTCGCCGACACCTCCGGTGGAGTGCTTGTCGGTGGTCATGCGGTCCAGGGCCGACCAGTCCATCCGGGATCCCGACTCGATCATCGCCTCGGTCCAGGCGGAGATCTCGCGCCGGTTCATCCCGTTGAGCAGGATGGCCATGGCCAGCGCCGACATCTGCTCCTCGGCCACATTGCCGTGGGTGTACGCGTCGACCACCCAGGCGATCTGCTCCCCGGACAGCTCACCGCCGTCCCTCTTGGTGACGATGACGTCGATCGCGTCCATCAGTGATCCAGTTCGAAGGCGTCGGGCAGGACCACGGACATGGGCCGTACGCCCCGTACCGTCTCCAGGAGCAGAGCGGCACCGCCGTGTTCCCAGAGCAGCTGACGGCAGCGGCCGCACGGCATCAGCGGGTCACCGTTCCCGTCGACCACCGCGACCGCCACCAGGCGTCCACCGCCCGAGCCGTGCAGCGCCGAGACCAGGCCGCACTCAGCGCACAGCGTCAGGCCGTACGACGCGTTCTCGACGTTACAGCCGGTGACCATCCGGCCATCTTCGGTGAACCCGGCGGCGCCCACCGGGAAGTTGGAATACGGCGCGTACGCCCTTGTCATCGCCGCGACGGCGGCCGCCCGCAGCCGCACCCAGTCGATCTCCGTCATGTAGCCAGACCGTAGCCTCTCAGGTAACGGTCTGCCTACAAGTCTGTTGGGCCGTTCTCAGGCACCCGTAACCTCGAGATTCTGGGCTGAAGCCTGCCCGTCCGGCCTTCCGGAGGGCTTCACAAGGAGGCAATGGTGGCCAAGGTACTCAGGCTTGTCGCGGGGGTGTCCGTGCTGGCTCTGGCAGCCGCCGGATGTGGCTCGAAGCCGACGAGCGCGACCCCGAGCAAGGCAGCGGCAGCGGCGGCGAAGTTCAGCGCGTGCATGGTCACCGACACCGGTGGCATCGACGACCGTTCGTTCAACGCCACCTCGTGGGCGGGCATGCAGGCCGCCAAGACCGATTCCGGTACGGACGTGAGCTACATCCAGTCAACGAGCGAGAACGACTACGTCCCGAACATCAACAGCCTCGTCGCCAAGAAGTGCGGGCTGATCGTCACGGTCGGCGGCCTGATGGGCACCGCGACCACCAAGGCGGCCACGGCCAACCCGAGCCAGAAGTTCGCGATCGTCGACTCGCCGTCGGTCGGCACCAACATCTACGGGATGCAGTTCAACACCGCGCAGGGCGGCTTCCTTGGCGGTTACCTCGCGGCGGGCATGTCCAAGTCCGGCAAGGTCGCGACCTTCGGCGGGCTCCCGATCCCGCCCGTGACCGTCTACATGGACGGCTTTCAGGAGGGCGTGAACTACTACAACAAGCAGAAGGGCACCAAGGTCCAGGTGCTCGGCTGGGACGAGGCCAAGCCCAAGAGCGGCTCGATGGCGAACTCCTTCACCGATCAGGCCAAGGGCAAGCAGATCGCCACCAACTTCATCCAGCAGGGCGCCGACGTCATCTTCCCGGTGGCCGGCGGTGTCGGCCTCGGCGCGGCCGCGGCGGCCCAGGCGTCCGGTGGCAAGGTCAGCATCATCTGGGTGGACACCGACGGCTGCGTGTCCGCGCAGCAGTACTGCTCGGTGTTCCTGACCAGCGTCGTCAAGGGCATCTCCGGCGCCGTCCAGCAGGCCGTGGACACGGCGGCGAAGGGCACCGCGCTGACCGGCGGCTACCTGGGCACGCTGCAGAACAACGGCACGGGCCTGGCCCCGTTCCACGACTTCGACGCCAAGGTCCCGGCGGCGCTGAAGGCCGAGCTCGATACCGTCAAGGCCGACATCGAGTCCGGCAAGATCACCATCGCGTCGCCGAACCAGCCCAAGTGACCAAAGGCACGGGGGGCGGATCTCTGGAGCTACGCGGGATCACCAAGCGGTTCGGTTCGCTGGTGGCCAACGATGGCATCGATCTGGAGGTCCGCCCCGGCGAAATCCACTGCCTGCTCGGCGAGAACGGCGCCGGCAAGTCCACGCTCATGAACATCCTGTACGGCCTGTACGAGCCGGACGAGGGGCAGCTCCTGATCGACGACGAGCCCCTGGTCGTGCGGGGTCCCCGGGACGCGATCGCCGCCGGGATCGGGATGGTGCACCAGCACTTCATGCTCATTCCGGTGTTCACCGTCCTGGAGAACATCATGCTGGGCGAGGAGCGGACCCGGCGTGGCGGTCTGCTCGACCATGCGAGGGCCCGGCGGGACGTCCTGGACATCTCCCGCAAGTACGGCCTCGAGGTCGATCCGGACGCGGTGGTCGGCGGCCTCCCGGTCGGGGTGCAGCAGCGGGTGGAGATCGTCAAGGCGCTGATCAGGAACGCCAGGGTGCTGATCCTGGACGAGCCGACGGCGGTGCTGACCCCGCAGGAGACCGAGGAGCTGTTCACCGTGATGCGCGCGCTGCGCGAGGCGGGCCACTCCATCGTGTTCATCACGCACAAGCTGAAAGAGGTCAAGGCGATCGCGGACCGGATCACCGTGATCCGGCGCGGCGCAGTGGTCGGTACGGCCGACCCGTCCGACTCCGAGGCCGAACTGGCCGCGCTGATGGTGGGCCGCGACGTCCGGCTCACGGTGGACAAACCGCCCGCCGCGGCCGGTGCGGAGCCCGTTTTCGAGGTACGGAACCTGACCGTGCTCGACGAGTCGGGGCGAGCCGTACTCGACGATGTGAGCTTCGACATCCGGCCCGGCGAGATCCTCGGGGTCGCGGGCGTGCAGGGCAACGGGCAGACCGAACTGGCCGAGGCCATCCTCGGCCTGCGGACCGCCACCGGGACCATCACCCTGGACGGCGCGCGGCTCTCCGGCCGTACGCCCCGCCAGGTGCTGGGCGGCGGGGTCGGTTTCATCCCCGAGGACCGCGGCCACGACGCGCTGGTGGAGAGCGCCTCCGTCGCGGAGAACCTGGTACTCGACCTGTACCGGGACGCCCCGTTCGGGCGGCACGGTTCCATCGACGTGAAGGCCGTGCAGGACAACGCGGAGCAGCGGGTCGCGGAGTTCGACATCCGCACCACGTCCGTGCACGCGGCGGTCGGCACACTGTCCGGTGGCAACCAGCAGAAGGTCGTGGTGGCGCGGGAGATGTCGCGGCCGCTGCGGCTCCTGGTGGCCGCCCAGCCGACCCGCGGGGTCGATGTCGGCGCGATGGCGTTCATCCATGAGCGGATCGTGGCCGAGCGGGCGCTCGGCCGCCCGATCCTGATCATCTCCACCGAACTGGACGAGATCTTCGCGCTGGCAGACCGGATCGCCGTGATGTTCCGGGGGAAGATCGTGGGCATCGTGCCGCCGGAGACCTCCCGGGAGCGGATCGGGTTGCTGATGGCGGGTGCGCATGAATAGGAAGATCTTCGACGCGGTACTGAAGGGCCCGTCCTGGTTGGTCACCGCGCTTGCGATCTTCCTCGCGCTGCTGGTCGGGGCGCTGCTGATCCTCGTCTCCGATCCTGAGGTACCGGGCAAGTTCGGCTACTTCTTCGCCGCCCCGGGCGACGCGCTGTCCTCGTCCTGGCATGCGGTCGCGGCGGCGTACGGCGCGATGCTGAAGGGCGCGATCTTCGACCCGGGCACCGCCGGGAGTGTCACCGAGGCGTTCCGGCCGATCAGCGAGACGATCACCGAGGCCATCCCGCTGATCTTCGGCGGGCTCTCGATCGGGCTGGCCTTCCGGGCCGGTCTGTTCAACATCGGCGGCCAGGGCCAGCTGATCGCCGGTGCGATCTGCGCGTGCTACGCCGGTTTCACCCTGCACGTCCCCGGGGTCCTGGCGCTGCCCGCCGCGATCATCGCGGGGATCGCGGGCGGCGCGGCGTACGGCGGCCTGGTCGGCTGGCTGAAGGCGGCGACCGGCGCGCACGAGGTGATCGTCACGATCATGCTGAACTACGTCGCGTACCTGCTGCTCGGCTACCTGATCGCCAGCGACGCGTTCCGCGACCCGAACAACCCGCAGCCGGTCTCCAAGCCGGTGCTGCCGCAGGCGCGGCTGCCGCATCTGGCCGGGGACTCGCTGCGGGTCAACGCCGGGCTGCTGCTGGCCATCGCGGCGGTCGGTTTCGCCTGGTGGCTGCTGAACCGCTCGACGCTGGGCTTCGAGCTGCGGACGGTGGGCGCGAACCAGAGTGCCGCTCGCACAGCCGGGATGAGCGTGGGCCGGACCCAGATCATGGCGATGCTGCTCGCGGGCGGCCTGATGGGCCTGGTCGGCGTTTCCCAGGTGCTCGGTACGGCCAACGCGAACAACGCCCTGACCCAGCAGATCGACGCCGGGCTCGGCTTCACCGCCATCACGGTGGCGCTCCTCGGCCGCGCCTCACCCGTCGGCACCGTGCTGGCGGCGCTGCTGTTCGGCGCGCTGGACGCGGGCGGGCGGGCGATGCAGGCCTCGGCGGGCGTGTCCATCGAGATCGTCACGGTCATCCAGTCGCTGATCGTGCTGTTCGTGGCCGCACCACCGCTGATCCGGGCGATCTTCCGGCTGCGCGGCGAGAACGGCGGCACGAACACCCTGGCCGCGAAGGGATGGAACGGTTGAGACGGCACCTGGCCGCAGGCTCGATGATCGTCATCGGGCTGTTCGCGATCGTCGCGTTCGGTCTCGGCAGCCGGACCGGGCACGGCGCCAAGGCCGCGTTCGGCTTCGACTATCTGGGCAAGAGCAGCATCCACCTGCCGGACCTGACGGTCCCCGCCGGGCCGGCCGCCATCGGCCTGGGTGCGCTCTGTGTGACCTTCGGGGTGCTCCGGCTGGCTCGTCCGGCCCTGCAGACCTGGGCGATCGCCGGGTTCCTGGCCTGCCTGGTCGCGGCCTTCCTGACGTGGGGTACGGCCGGGCAGAGCCTGGCCTTCACCGGCCTGCTGAACGCGACCCTGCTGGCCGCCGTACCGCTGGTGCTCGGCTCGCTCTGCGGTCTGCTCTGCGAGCGGTCCGGGATCATCAACGTGGCGATCGAGGGCCAGTTCCTGGTCGGGGCCTGCGCGTCCGCGTACGTCGGCTCGGTCAGCGGCAGCCTGTGGGCGGGGCTGATCGCCGGGTGCCTGGCCGGGGCCCTGCTCGGCGCACTGCTCGCGGTGTTCGCCAACCGCTATCTGGTCGGGCAGGTGGTGCTCGGCGTGGTCCTCAACGTGTTCGCCGCCGGGCTGACGGGGTTCCTGTACGAGCGGTTGCTGCAGGCCGACCCCAACCACCGCAACAAGGCCCTCACGTTCGCCGACATCCGGATTCCCGGCCTCGCCTCGCTCCCGGTCGTCGGCCCGGTGCTGTTCGACCAGAACATCATCTTCTACCTGGCCGTGCTGCTCATCGCGGCGGTCCAGATCGGTCTTTTCCACACCCGGTGGGGGCTGCGGACCCGGGCGGTCGGCGAGCATCCGACGGCGGCGGAGACGGTCGGCATCCGGGTGCTCGCGACCCGCTATCGCAACGTCATCATGGCCGGCCTGATCTCCGGGCTCGGCGGCGTCTGGATGACCCTCGGATCGGGGGCACCGTTCGGCAAGGACATGGCGGCCGGGCAGGGTTTCATCGCCCTGGCGGCGCTGATCTTCGGCCGCTGGTCCCCGCTGGGCTCGCTGTCGGCCGCGCTGCTGTTCGGCTTCGCGCAGGGCATCTCGATCTCGTTGCAGCCGCTGAACACCCCGGTGCCGACGGCATTCCTGTCCATGACGCCCTACCTCGCCACCATCTTCGCGGTGGCCGGCCTCGTCGGCCACGTCCGCGCGCCCGCCGCCGAGGGCATCCCGTACGTGAAGGCCTGAGGCCGGCCGGGCCTCCGTCAGATCAGGGCGGCGTCGACGGCCTCGTCACCGGTCGGCCTGCGGCCCTCCCACAGGGCCGTCAGCGCGGTCGCAGCCATGATCCGTACACCGAACGCGATGCACCGCTCGTCGACGTCGAAGTCGCCCTGGTGGATGTCGTAGTCGCCTGCGCCGGGCGGCCGGACGCCGAGCCGCGCGTACGCCCCGGGGACGCTCTCCAGGTACCACCCGAAGTCGTCACCGCCGAGGCTCTGCGGAGTGGGCACCACGGCGTCCTCGCCCAGCACCTGACCCGCCGCGTCCCGGAACATCTGCACGCTGGTGGCGTCGTTGATGGTCGGTGCGACCCCCCGGACGTACTCCAGGGAGGCCTCCACGTCGTAGGCGCTGGCCACGGACTGGAGCAGGGACTTCATCATGTCCGGCGCCCGGTGCCAGGCCTCGTCGTCCAGGCAGCGGACGGTGCCCTCGGCGATGCCGTCGTCGGGGATCGCGTTGGCCACCGAGCCCGCGGCGATCCGGCCCCACACGAGGGACAGGCTGGAACGGGGGTCGACCCGCCGCGACAGGGCCGCCGGGAGCTCAGTCACGATCTTGGCCAGCGCGTACACCAGATCGGCCGTCAGATGCGGCCGGGCGGTGTGCCCGCCGGGCCCGGTGACCTTGACGAAGACCTTGTCGCAGGCGGCCGTGATCGGGCCGACCCGAAGGCCGAGACCGCCCACCTCCACGCGGGGGTCGCAGTGCACCGCGAAGATCCGGTCCACCCCGGCGAGGCCACCGGCGGCGATGACGTCGAGTGCCCCGCCCGGCGTCTCCTCGGCGGGCTGGAAGATGAGCCGTACCCGGCCCGGCAGCAGCCCCGCCTCGGCCTGCCCGGCCAGGAACAGCCCGGCGCCGAGCATGACGGTGGTGTGCACGTCGTGACCGCACGCGTGGCAGACACCCTCGACCGTGGAGCGGTACGGCACGTCGGGCTTCTCGTCGAGGAGCGGCAGGGCGTCGATGTCGGCGCGCAGGGCCACGGTCGGCCCGTCTGACGGGCCGATGTCGCAGATCACCCCGGTGCCCTTGGGCAGCACGACCGGCTTCAGCCCTGCGGCCTCCAGGCGTTCGACGATGCGGCCCGTGGTCCGGTACTCGGCGAAACCGAGCTCGGGATGCATGTGGAGATCGCGGCGGAACCCGATCAGGCCCTCCTCATGTGCTCCGAGGAAGGCGTCCAGCTGCATCTGCAGGGCGGCGCCATCGCGGGCATGCGGAAGCCTGTCCTCAAATCCCGGCATCACTCCGGGCCCGGTGTACGTCATGTCTGCCCCCTTCGGCATGACGGCGCCCTCATCGGGCGCCTCCTCACCCGCTGGTTCAGGTCCCGGCACGGGTCACCTCCCACGGGCTGACGAATCGGTCCTCGCGGAACTCCAGGATGGACGCGGAGACCACGTTTTCGAGCGTTCCGCCCTCCGCGCGGATAGCGCGCTGGCGTTCATATGAGGCGCCCTGGTCAAGGACGTCACTGGCCACCTTCAGCTCTTCCGCACAGCCGAGACGATCAGCGACGGGTTCGAGCTCCCGGATCAGTTCATAAAGATCATCGCGCAGCGGCGCGGTGTTGCCCGTGTCGTCTGTGATGACGACTGCGTCGAGACCATACCTGGTCGCGCGCCATTTGTTGTCTCTTACGCACCAAGCGGCAGGTCTCGGCAGCGTATACCCCCGATCCAACTGCTGCTCGAACAGCGTGACCAGACTCTGGCACAGCGCGGCTGCCATGCCGACCTCACGCAGGGTGGGAATGCCGTCGAACATCCGGATCTCGACCGTGCCGAAGTCCGGGTGCGGGCGGATGTCCCACCAGACCTCCTTGATACTCCGGATCGTCCCGGCCCGCAGCAGAGTCGCCATATATGCCTCGAACTCGGCCCAGTCCTTGAGCGAGTGCGGCGGCCCCGCGGTGGGCAGCGAGCCGAAGACGATGGAGCGGCTGGAGGCCAGCCCGGTGTCGTGGCCGCTCCAGTATGGGCTGGACGCGGTCAGGGCGAGGAAGTGCGGCAGGTATGCCGACAGCGCGTTGACGATCGGGATCGCCTTCTCCCGATCGGTGATGCCCACGTGCACGTGCACGCCGAAGGTCTGGATCCGGCGTGCCAGCCACTGCATCTGCTCGACCAGTTCCGCGTAGCGCTGTACGGGTGCCATCACCGCGTCCCGCCAGTCACTGATCGGGTGGGTCCCCGCGCAGGCCAGGACTATGCCGCGGTCCGCCGCCACCCTCTGCAGCTCGACGACGCTGTGCGCCAGATCGGCCTTGGCCTGACCCACGGTGTGACACACGTCGGTGACGACCTCGATAGTCGACTCCATCAGTTCATGACGGAGCTTCGAGAAACCCTGCTGGCTGAGCCCGGGCAGCGCAGCCAGCACCTCGCGGGCATCCTGCCTCAGGTGCTTGGTTTCGGCGTCGATGAGCTGTAGTTCCCATTCGATACCCAGCGTCGCCCCGCGCGACGCATTGAACGCAATGGCCACGAGAAACCTCCAGTCTGAATCCTTGCAGGTCGATGCTGCGCACGTGACGCAATTCGGCCAGTACACCCTGTTGCCATCATGCAGCCGCATACCGCATGAGTCATTGCCCGGGCGGGCCGTCCCGACGCGCGCCCGGGACGGCCGGACGTGGCCGCTCTCACCGAACTCGCAGCCCGGCCTAGTGGGCTTCACCTGGAGAGTCCCCTACGATTTCTGAAATCATGCGAACCGTACGCCGAGTGTCCGCCGCGCTGACCGTGCCGCTGATCGCAGCCTCCTTGGCCTGCCCTGCCGGGGCGGTGGTGGTCCCGGAGCCGGTCGGCGGGTCACTGCTGGCAGGCCACGGCGTGATCGAGGTCACGACGCCCGGAGTCCCCGCCGCACCGAAGATCGACGCCTCTTCGTGGATCATCGCCGACGTCGACACCGGCCAGGTACTCGCTGCCAAGGACCCGCACGGCCAGTACCTTCCCGCCAGCGCGCTCAAGACCCTCACCTCGATCACGCTGATCCCCAAGCTGAACCGGAGCGACCTGATCCAGCCGTCGCAGCAGACCTGCGACGTGGAGGGCACCAAGGTCGGGATGACGCCGAAGCTGAAATACCGCGCCGACGACCTGTTCAAGGCGATGCTGCTGATGTCGGCCAACGACGCGGCACTGGCCGTGGCGTCCACCGGGAACGGGCTCAAGGCCACCCTGGACGCCATGAACGCCGAGGCCAGGAGGCTGCAGGCGGACGACACCCTGGCGGCCTCACCGAACGGCCTGGACGTGGACCTGGGCCTGAATCTGCACACCCAGCACACCTCCGCGTACGACCTGGCGCTGTTCCTGAAGCAGGGGCTGAAGCTGCCCGACTTCAAGGACTACATCTCGACGGTCAACGCGAAGTTCCCGATCCCGGTCCCGGCCCCCAAGAAGGGCCAGAAGAAGAGTTCCACGACCACCACCACCGAGCCGATCTACTCCCACGACAGGCTGCTGCCCGGCGAGCCGTACGCCTACCGAGGAATGATCGGCGGCAAGAACGGCTACACCGTGCACGCCGGGCAGACCTTCGTGGGCGCCGCCAGGCGCAACGGGCACACCATCGTCATCTCGCTCATGCATGGCGAGGTGCTCTGGGAGAGCGCCGTCAAGCTGCTCGACTGGGGGTTCGCGGCGGACGGCAAGGTGAAGCCGGTGGGCACCCTGGTGGACGCGGTGGGCACCCACCAGGCCACCGCGCCGGCCTCCCCCGGCTCGGCCGGTGCCGGCGCAGGCAGATCGGCCGCCGCCAAGCCGGGCACGAGCATGATGGTGATGGCGGCCGGCGCCGGGGGCGGCGTGATCCTCCTCGCGGGCATCCTGTTCCTGGTACGGCGGCGCCGTACGCCCGCCGTGGACGGCCCGCCGCCGCCCGTCACGGTGACCTCACCCCCGCCCCCGGCCGATCCCGGCCCGTTCACGCCGGAGGCGCTCCCCGGCGACCCACCGCTCGTCCGCTTCGAGCCGTTCGGCGCTCCGGAGCCCTTCAGTGCACCGGAGTCGTCCGGTGCGCCGGATCCCGGGCCGGCGGCTCCGGGGGACCTGCCGCCCTGGGAGCAACCCAACCGGAAATAGCCGTCAGGTCTCCGCGTCGGCGGTGCGGACGGCCGCGCGGGTGGCGGTCCAGGCGGCGGTGAAGAACAGGAACCGGGAGACCAGGTTCATCCAGATCAGCACCCCCACGAGGACGGCGAACGAGGCGTACACCGGGTTGGACGTGGTGTGCCGGATCAGGTAGGTCGCCGTCTGCTTGAGCACCTCGAGGCCGAAGGCGCCGAGCACCGCGCCGCCCAGCAGGGACCGCCAGCGCGCCTTGGTACCGGACAGCCGGGCGAACAGCACCAGGAAGATGCATGTGTCGAAGGCCATCGCCACCAGCACCGAAAGCAGCCGCAGCCCCAGGTCCGCCCCCGGCACGCCGGACAGGCCCAGCGCGGACAGCACCCGGCTCGACGCCGCCGCGGCCAGCGTCGAGGCGCCGACCGACAGGATCAGCACCGAGCCGAGGAAGAGCAGCAGCCCGACGTCGCCCAGCTTCTTGAGGAAGAAGTTCCCTCCCTTCGGGTCGTTCAGCCACATCTCACGGAGCGAGGCGCGCAGGTTCGAGGCCCAGCCGAGCCCGCCGAACAGCAGTCCGACCAGGCCGATGGCCCCGGCGCCGACGCGGGCCTGCGCGATCCGGTCCACCTGCAGCTCCTCGGACACACCGGGCAGCCACGAATTGATCGCGTCGATCAGCGACTGCCTGGCCTGGTCGCTGAACCACACGGCGTACCCGAGCGCCGCGTACGCGAGGGCCACCAGCGGAAAGAAGGACAGGAACCCGAAGAAGGTCAGCGCCGCCGCCATCCGGTCGCCGCGCCGCTCCTGGTAGCGCTCGTGCGCGACTGCCAGATGATCGAACCAGCTCCACCGCCGCCGCGCCGTCCGCAGCACCCCGAGAACGCGTTCGTGCTCCGACTCGTACCGGCGCATCACCGAGTCGATCACTTTCACCACCCGCGGACCGTACCCCCGAAAGCGAAGTCGCGGCGAGGCCGCCACACTCCGTCGTCACCGTGTTCGTACAGCGAGAACCCCCACGTGGCAAAGCGCGCCTCATAACCGGCGAGCTCCCGGTAGGCGCGGTCGAGATGGGCCTCGTCGAGGTGGTGGGCGACGGTCACGTGCGGATGGTACGGGTACTGCAGTTCCCTGTGCAGGGGGCCGGTCCGTACCTTGCCCTGGACCTGCTCGCAGGCGCCGATGCCCTCGGCCACCGCGACGAACACCACTGGCGAGACCGGGCGGAAGGTTCCCGTGCCGCGCAGCCGGATCAGAAAGGGCTCACCGCCCTCGGCCACCCCAGTGAGGTGCTCCTCGAGCGCCGCCAGCTCGGCGGCCCCCACCGGCGTGGGCGGCAGCAGCGTGATGTGCGTCGGTATCGACCGGGCCTGCGGATCCCCGAAGGACTCGCGCCAGCGCCTCAGCTCCGGGCCGTACGGGTCGGGGATCGGGATGGCCACCCCGATCGTGCGGACGTCGGGCCCGGGGAGTTCCCAGGACCCGCCTGATCGGGCTGCGGTGTACTGCAGGTCAGCCGGCACGTCCAAGGAACCCCACCCGATCGCGCACGACCTCCATGGTCTGCGCGGCCACCCCGCGTGCCTTACCGGCGCCCTGGGCGAGGATCGCCTCAAGCTGCCTGTCGTCGGCGAGCAGCGCCTCGGTACGCTCCCTGATCGGCGTGAACGTGTCCATGACGAGCTCGGCGAGGTCCTTCTTGAGCTGCCCGTAACCCTGCCCCGCGTAGCGCTGCTCCAGCTCCGGCACGTTCGAGTGGTCCAGCGCCGCCATGATGGCGAGCAGGTTGGTGATCCCTGGCTTGCCCTCCAGGTCCGCCTTGATCTCGGTGCCGGTGTCGGTGACGGCGCGCATGAACTTCTTCCGCAGCGGGCCGGGGGCCTCCATGACGTCCACGATGCCCGCGGGCGAGGACGCCGACTTGGACATCTTGGCCGTCGGCTCCTGCAGGTCGGTGATCTTCGCGGTGTTCTTCAGGATGTACGCCTCGGGCACGACGAAGGTGTCGCCGTAGCGGTGGTTGAACCGCTGGGCCAGGGTCCTGGTGAGCTCCAGGTGCTGCCGCTGATCCTCGCCGACCGGCACCTGGAACGGCGGTGCGTGCTCACCCGGTGATGGTGTGTAGAGCAGAATGTCGGCGGCCTGCAGGATCGGGTACGTGAACAGGCCGACGCTCGTCGCCGCCGACCCCTGCTTGGTGGACTTGTCCTTGAACTGGGTCATCCGGCCGGCCTCGCCGAACCCGGTGATGCAGCTGAGGATCCAGGCCAGCTCGCTGTGCTCGCGCACGTGACTCTGCACGAACAGGGCGCTGCGCTCGGGGTCCACGCCCATCGCGAGCAACTGGGCGGTGGCCAGCTTGGTACGGCGGCGGAGCAGCTCCGGGGCCTGCTCGACGGTGATCGCATGCAGGTCGACGACGCAGTAGAACGCCTCGTGATCGTCCTGCAACGCCACCCACTGCCGGAGCGCACCCAGGTAGTTGCCCAGGTGGAAGGAGTCAGCGGTGGGCTGGATCCCGGACAGGACCCTCGGTGTCGACATGGTCACCAGCCGATTCTCTCAGGTCTGCGCGTCCGGTGTGACGTCCCCCGGCACCTCGCCCTCGGGAGGCGGCGCGGGTGCGGCCTCAGGCGTGATCTCCGGCGCCGGCGGGGTGCTGACCGGCGTCACCCGCACCCGGGCCACCCGGCGCCCGTCCATCTCGATGATCGCCAGCCGGTGACCTGGCACGTCCACCGTCTCCCCCACGTCGGGCACGTGGCCGAGCACCGCGACCACGTGGCCGGCGACGGTCTCGTACGGCCCCTCGGGCAGCTCGATCCCGGTCTCGGTCTCGAAGGCGTCCAGGTTGAGCAGCCCGTCGACCTCGACGGCGCCGCCCTGCAGCCTGCGGGCCTGGGCGTCCTCCACGTCGTACTCGTCCCTGATGTCCCCGATCAGTTCCTCGACCAGGTCCTCGAGGGTGACGATGCCGGCCGTACCCCCGTATTCGTCCACCACGATCGCCAGGTGATGGCCCTCGCGGCGCATCTCCGACATGACCGTCAGCACCCGCTTACTCGCGGGCAGGTACTTGACCGGGCGTACGACCTCCGCGACCGGGGCCGAGCGGCCCGAGTACGCCGGGTCGAGCAGGTCACGGACGTGCACGAAGCCGATCACCTCGTCGTGCGAGTCGCGGTAGACCGGGAACCGCGAGTGCGGGCTGCCCGCCGCCAGCCGCGCCGCCTTGAACAGCGGCGTGGCCGCGTCCAGGAACTCCACCTCGGTACGCGGCACCAGGACCTCGCGCAGCTGGCGCTCCCCGGCGGCGAAGACCTCCTTGATGAGCTTGCGCTCGTCGGCGGTGATCTGCATGTTGCCGGCGACCAGCGACCGTACCTCCTCCGCCGTGATCTCCTCCCGGCTGGTGTTCGGATCGCCCCCCAGCATCCGTACGACCAGGTTGGTGGAGTGCGAGAGCAGCCAGATGACCGGGCGGGAGATCGAAGCCATCCGGTCCAGGAACGGCGCCACGATCAGCGCGATGCCCTGCGCCCGCTGCAACCCGATCCGCTTGGGGGCGAGCTCGCCGATGACCAGGGTGACGTAGGAGATGGCCAGGGTGACACCGACGACACCGATGAAGCCAGCGAGTCCCGGGTGCATTCCGGTGTGCCGGACGAGCGCCATCCTGGCCGTCGCCGACAGGGTGATGGCGCCGTACGCGCTGGAGAGCAGTGCGGTCAGCGTCACACCGATCTGCACCACCGCCAGGAACCGGTTGGGGTCGCTGACCAGACGGCGCACGGCGGCGCCGCGACGGCCGCCGAGGTTGCCGAGCTGGCTCTCCCGGAGGGACACGAGAGAGATCTCGGCGGCGACGAACAGTCCTTCGATGAGGATGAGCGCCAAGACGATGGCCGCGCTCCACAGGGTCTGGTTCACCGTGGGGCGGCCTGACTACTGGCCGGGTCGTTCATAGTCTCGTGAGCCTACCGTTCCTTGGCGCTCACCAGGCCCGGCACCGGCCCGATAACCTGGGACCGGTCCCGAACCTACGGAGGCATCGTTTTGAAGTTGCTCGTCACCGGTGGCGCCGGATACATCGGAAGCGTTGTCACCGCCCAGTTGCTCGCGGCGGATCATGAGGTCGTGGTGGTCGACGACATGTCCACCGGGCACGCGGACGCCGTCCCCGCCGGGGCGACGCTGGTCCAGGGCACGCTGCGGTCGTCGGCCCGGCCCGTACTGGACGGGGGCGGCTTCGACGCGGTGCTGCACTTCGCCGCCAAGTCGCTGGTCGGCGAGTCGGTGCAGCAGCCGGGGCTGTACTGGGACAAGAACCTGGGCGAGACGCTGGCGCTGCTCGACGCGATGCGGATCAGCGGGGTCTCGCGGATCGTCTTCTCCTCCACCGCGGCGACCTACGGCGAGCCGGAGTCGACCCCGATCATGGAGACCGACCCGACCCGCCCGACCAACCCGTACGGCGCCTCCAAGCTCGCCATCGACACCTGTCTCACCTCGTTCGCCGCCCTGCACGGCCTGGGCGCGGTGTCGCTGCGGTACTTCAACGTGGCCGGGGCCTGCGGGCCCTACGGCGAGCGGCACGCCGTCGAGACGCACCTCATCCCGAACGTGCTGGCCGTCGCCCGGGGAGCCCGCGAGTCGGTGAGCCTCTTCGGCGACGACTATCCGACGCCGGACGGGACCTGTATCCGCGACTACATTCACGTGGCCGACCTGGCCGCCGCGCACCTGCTCGCCCTCGGCTCCTGCCGGCCCGGCACGCACGAGATCTACAACCTGGGCAGCGGGGACGGCTCGTCGGTCGCCGAGGTGGTCGGCGTCTGCCGGGCGGTGACCGGTCACCCCATCCCGGTGGTGACCTCGCCGCGGCGGACCGGCGATCCGGCGGTGCTCGTCGCCTCCTCCGCCAAGATCCAGGCCGCGCTGGGCTGGAAGCCGTCCCGTGACCTGCATGCGATGGTCGCCGACGCCTGGGCGTTCCTCCAGTGACCGCCTCATCGACCGCATCGACCGTCGCGGAGACCTTCGCCGAGGCCTACGCCCGGCGGCCGTCGGGCGTCTGGCACGCGCCCGGCCGGATCAACCTGATCGGTGAGCACACCGACTACAACGACGGCCTCGTGCTGCCGTTCGCCATCGCGCAGGGTGTGTCGGTGGCGGCGTCGCGCCGCGACGATGACCTGCTCGAACTGCGGTCCCTGCAGGCGATCGAGTCGCCCGCCTTCGTCTCCCTCTCCGCCCTGGAGCCCGGCTCCGTCTCCGGCTGGGCCGCCTATCCGGCCGGGGTCCTGTGGGCGCTCCGGAACGCGGGCCACCCGGTCGGCGGGATCTCGCTCCTGTACGACTCGGATCTGCCGCAGGGCGCGGGCCTCTCGTCGTCGGCCGCCCTGGAGTGCGCGACGGCGCTCGCCGTCAACGATCTCTTCGGGCTCGGCCTGCCGGGTCTGGAACTGGCCCGTGCCGCGCAGCGGGCCGAGAACGGCTTCGTGGGGATGCCCTGCGGGATCCTGGACCAGTCGGCGTCCATGCTCTGTAAGGAGGATCACGCCCTGCTGCTCGACTGCCGCAGCGGGCTGTCCTCGCAGATCCCGCTCGCCCTCGGCGCGTTCACAGTGCTGGTGATCGACACCAGGGCGGTGCACTCGCTGGTCGACGGGGAGTACGCCTCGCGGCGGGCCGCGTGCGAGGAGGCGGCGCGACTGCTCGGTGTGCCGGCGCTCAGGGACGTCAAGGACCTGGCGGGCGCACTGGCCGCGCTGCCCGACCCGGTGCTGCGCCGCCGGGTACAGCACGTGGTCACCGAGAACCACCGGGTGGAGGCGGTCGTCGGGCTGCTGCGGGCCGGGGCGGTGGCCGAGGTCGGCGCACTTCTGACGGCCTCGCATCTGTCCCTGCGCGACCAGTTCGAGGTCTCCTGGCCGGAGGCCGACGTGGCCGTCGCCACGGCGCTGGCCGCCGGGGCCCGGGGCGGCCGGATGGTCGGCGGCGGCTTCGGCGGTTCGGTGATCACCCTGGTCCCCCTTGACCGCGTGCCCCAGGTGCGGGAGGCGGTGACCTCCGCGTTCCTGTCCCGGGGCTGGGCCGCCCCCGCCTACCTCACGGCTCTACCCGCCCCGGGGGCCCGCCGCCTCGGCTGATCCGCACGCGGGCCAGGCCGGTGTTGTCGCCGGGCCTGGGGTCCCCCAGGTCCGGTGAGACCGCGACGGCCACCTCGGCCGGCCGGCGGCCCATCCGGACCAGGAGCCGTACCGTCCTGGACTCTCCGGGCCTGAGGGTCCCGAGCCTGCACCCGGCGAAGCTCCGCCTGCCAGGCCCGGCCCCGTACCGGGAAGACGTCCGCACCGCCGCTTCAGGGGCGGCCGGGGGACGGCCGAGGCGGCAGGCGCCGCCGGTGGCGGCCAGCAGCCGGGAGCCGTGCGCGCCCACCGCGAGCCGCACACCGGACGCCGTCCTCGGCCCCCGGTTGACGACCCTGGCCGTCAGTCTGAGCAGCCCGCCGGGCTCGGTTTCGCGGGGCCCGGCCAGCCTGACCGCCAGATCGGTGCCCGGCAGCAGCGGCGTGGCCGTACTCGCCTGGTCGTTGCCCGGGACCGGGTCGGGCGTCCGCGCGGCCACCCGTGCCGCACTGGTCAGCGTTCCCGAGGCGGATGGCTCTACCAGGACCACGACCCGTACGGACATGGACTCGCCCGCCCGCACGGTGCGCACCCTGCAGCGGACCACACCGCGCGCCTCCGCACAGTCCGGCGGGTCCATCCCGATGACGGCGGTCCCCGCCGGCAGCCGGTCCACGAAGGAGATGTCGCGCGCCGGCGCCGGGCCGTTGTTCCGCAGCGTGATCGTGTAGACGAGCGCCGCACCCGCCCGTGCCCGCCCCGGCGAAGCCGACATCGCCACCGAAAGATCCGCCTCCGCCTGATCCCCCCGCGCCCCGTCCTGCCCCGCCTGCTCCTGGCCGGCGGACACGTCGGCCCCACCCGGTTCGGGGACGGGTGCGCCCGCCCGGACGGGCCCCGCTGTGAAGAACATGCCGATGACAAGACAACCGACGATCGCGACGATGCGACGCACTGAGAAAGACCACCCCGGCCGAAAGGGAGCGCCGGGCGCCAAGCCACAGCCCACTCCGAGTCCCACGTACGGTGCGAATCCTATCCGTCACCAACGGTCACCCCCTCCGTTGACTGGTGGCGTTTCCCGCACTGTTCTGGTAAGCGGTGCGGCAAACGCCACGAGTCAACGGATTGGAAGGTTACGGAGAGTGTTGGGTCAGGTGGCGAGGATGTCGGTGCGGAGGGTTCGGGCGGCTTCGGCTGCCGCGTGCTGGCCCAAGCGGTCGAAGCCGGCGATGGCCTCCTCGACCCGGGCCAGGGCGTCATTGCGGCGGCGCAGCGCGACCAGGATGCGAGCCTCGTCAAAATCGATCAGGGCGGTCTCCCAGGTCAGTGTGGGCTCGTCCGCGGCAAGACCGGACAGCGCCTCCCTGGCGGTGCCCATGACCACCAGTCCGGCCTCGGCCCGCCCGCTCCAGTGCAGGCACATCGCCTGGCGGCGGCGGCACTCCACCGATCCGCGCCGGTCCCCCGCCACGGTGAACGCGTCGGCCGCGGCGGCGAACCGCTCGGCCGCCAGCGCGTCCTTGTCGAGCCCGCTGAGCAGATCGCCGGCGGCCTCGAAGAACTGCGCGGCCACCCCGGGGTTGTCGGCCCGCTCGTCATGGGCCAGACCGGTGAACGTACCCGCGGCCGCCTCGGTCTCGCCGAGCTCACGCTGGGCCTCCGCCAGCACGTACCGGCAGCGCCGGGCATGCTCCAGATCGCCCAGCTCGACGAGGACGGGAATGGCCTCCTCGGCGGCCTCGGCGGCCTCAAGGGCGCGGCCGGACTGCAGGTACGCGGTGGACAGGTCCTGCCGGATGTTGGCGGCCTGTTCGTACGCCCCCATCGCGGTGAATCCGGCGACGGCCTCGATGAGGTCCTCCACCGCCTGCCCGGCCTCCCCCGCCGAAAGCTGCCACCCGCCGCGGATCGCGTGCGCGGCCGCACGCAGCCCAGGGGCGTCGGCGGGCGCGTACACCACCGCCTCGGTGAGCAGCTCGCCCAGCTCGTCACCGGGCGACCCAGCAGGCGACCCAGCAGGCGACCCACCAGGCGACTCGGCAGACGGCTCAACGGGCTCGGCGCCGAGCAGCTGCCCGAGCAGCAGTGCCGTCTCGGCGCGGGGCCCTGCCGGGCCGACCTGCCGGTAGCCGGTCAGGGCCAGCCGGAGGGCCGCCTCGACCTCGGCCTCACGGCCGCCCGCCTGCAACAGCACCCGGGCCCGCTCCAGTTCGACGTCGGCGATGTCCTCCACGCCGTCGGGGGCGGCCTCGTCGAGCAACGCCAGCGCTTCGCCACTGCGGCCCGTACCGGTGTAGGCCGTGGCAAGCCGGAACCTGGCCGACAGCGCACGACGCCGGCGCAGCGCGTGGGCCTCCAGCCAGGTCAGCGCCACCTCGAGCAGCACCAGGCCCTCGCCGGGCTCGCCGAGCTGGCACAGCAGGACCCCGACCCGGCTCAGCGCCGACTGCCTGCGTTCCTCGTCGGGAACCGAGGCGTACAGGCCGGCGGCCCGCCGCCACTCCCCGGCGGCGGCCTCCGGATCTCCCGCGAGCACCAGGGCGAACCCGGTGCCGTCCATCCGCCGGGCGGTCCGCAGCGTGGTCGGCGCGGCCCCCAGCGCGTCGAAACGCGCCCAGGCCGCCAGTGCGGCGGACGACTCACGGCGGGTCCAGTGCTCCTCCGCCACGTCGAGCAGCAGATCGGGATCTGCGGCCTCCACCTGCTCCTCGGCTGCGGTACGGGCCGGGGCCGGCCGCCTGGCGTGCGGCGTGAGCGGCAGATAGTCGACCAGCGGCTCGGCGTCGAGCACCCCCTGGACCAGATCGCCCTGATGGGAGGTGCCGTTGCGGGCGTCGAACCGCGACGCGAGATCCAGAACGTGCGCCGTGAGCTCCTCGCGCAGCCCGGCGGCCGGCAGCGCGGTGTCACCGCGCCGTACCGTCAGGGAGCCGTGACCGGTCTCGGCCAGCCTGCGCAGCACCAGCGCGCCCGCGGCGGCGAAGCGCATGCCGTCGCGCGGCGTCGGCGCCCGGTCCAGCCAGTCCAGGTGCCGTTCGAGGATCTCCAGGCCGCGCGCCTCGTTCCCGGTGCGCGCGCAGAACTCCAGGTGCGCGGAGATCGACCACAGCTCGCCGATCCGTGTGCGCTGTACCCGGTAGGCCCGCCGGTGGGCGTCGGCGGCCTCGGCGAGGCGTCCCTCGCGCAGGAAGATGGGCAGCAGCTGGGTGAGGATCGTCTGCGGCTGTTCGATGCAGGTCATCCGGCCCTGCAGGACCGGCTCGGCGAGGGTCAGCGCGTCCGCGTCGCGTCCCCGCCAGGCCAGGTAGCCCACCATGGTCCCCGGGTCACAGCCCTCGCAGTCCGACAGCACGGTCCGCGGCGCGGCGTGCCACCGGCCGTACCAGTCGTCGGCGCCGGTGGTGTCACCCACGTGCTGGGCCACCACGGTGCGGCACATGTGAACCGGCTGCAGCCCGTGCCCGCCCAGCTGGAACCTGCGCTCCATGTCGTCGAGTACGGCTCGGGTACGGTCGAGCGGGACCTCGGGGAACTCGGTCAGGGCCTTGACCGTGCCCTTGAACGCCCAGAGGAGCAGATGCTCGTCGCTGCGGTCGAAGCCCCCCGGATCGCGGTCGTAGTCGCTGAGGCAGCGGGCGAAGGCGGTGAACGCCTTCGCCCGCTCGCCGCCCTGGGTGTAGGCGGTGAGGAGTTCGAGCCGTACCCGGAAGGTCAGCAGGTCGTCTGTGCCCGTCTCGGCGGTCCGCAGGGCCTCCTCCACCAGCAGCGTCCGGGCCTCGCCGTACGGGAGCTCCCCGGCACGGCCCATCAGCTCGTACACGGTGCTCATGAGACCGCCCAGTCGAGGAGGGTGAGGAAGGACCTGTTGAGCACGGCCGTGTCCGCGGCCCGCAGCGGGTGGTGCCCGAGCAGCAGCGCCTGCCCGTAGAGGCCCTGGACCGCAGCCTCGACGAGGCCCTCCTCGGTCAGCGACGTCACCCTGCGGGTCAGAGGATTGCGGTGGTTGAGCACCAGCTGCGGCCGGTCCGCCGCGACGGCCTGGGTCAGGGCCCCGAGCACGTCCGCCCACAGGTCGTCGGCCAGATCCCTGGCCTGTCCCAGCTCGGCCTGGTGCTCGGACGCACGGCTGGTCAGGTAGAGCGCGGGCAGCGAGGCCGGGTCGAAGTCGCGGACGACGACCTCGCAGCCGAGTGCGTCCAAGGCCCCCTGCGCCTGGTCGAGGAACGGGCGCAGGCCGAGTTCCGCCGCCGGGTCGAGCACCCCGAAGCAGGTGGTCAGCTCACCCGGGTCGAGCCGCTGGAGCACGGCCGCCTCATCGAGTACGGGCAGCCGGTCGATGATCTCGGTGTCATAGACGTAACCACCATTGACCAGCCCGATGCCCTGTGCGCCGGACACCGCCGACAGCCGCCTGAACTCGTCGACGCTGGCGGTGAACCGGCCATCCGGGTGGCGCCTGCGGAACTCCTCAAGGGTCATGGGCCCCGAGCTCGTGTCGTACTCCAGCCAGCGGTCGACGATCCGCAGCATGTCGTCGTCATGCACCGCCATCGCCTTCACACCCAGCTGGTGCAGGCGCAGGAACGCCCGCAGCCGCGCCGGATCGGTCTCCGACAGCCGTACCAGCCACTGCCGGAGGCATTCGCCCAGCGCCCGCCGGGTGGATTCGAGCAGCTCGTCCTCATAGAGGGCCTCCCTGCTCGCGGTGGGCCGCAGCTCACCGGCGTCGACCACGCAGCGCACGAAGAAGGCCCACTCGGGCAGCAGGCCCTGCACCCCCTCGGCGAGCAGCATCCGTTTCAGGTAGACCCGATGAGCGGCCTTGCTGGTCGGCGTCACCGGCTGCGGGAGTACGAACGCCGCGCCGGTCAGCCCGGCCTCCGGTACGTCCAGGTCGATCACGTCGAACGGCTTGAAGCCGTACAGCTCCTGGCAGTACTCCTCAAGCGCCCTGCGCCGCCTGCCCGGACCGTCGTAGGGGCCCTGCCAGGGCGGGCCGCCACCGGTGATCTTCTCGCCGTCGACGGTGAGGTCGATCGGCAGCAGCGAACCGTACGTCCTGGCCAGCTCGGTCACGGTCGCCGGGGTCAGCCAGTCCGCAGCCCCGTGGCGCGCGGTCATCGTCACCGTGGTGCCGGGTTCGTCGCGCTCGCCCGGCTCGACCCGGTAGCGGCCGTCGGCGAACCCGGTCCAGCGGACCGCGGCGCCGCCCCTCGCGGAGCGGGTGACGACCTCGACCTCATCGGCCACCAGGAACGCCGAGAGCAGGCCGATCCCGAACTGCCCGAGGAAGTCATGCCTGGCGAAACCGAGCTCGTCCCGCTTGGACGACCGCCCGATGGTGGCGAGCAGCTGGTGTACCTCGTCCTCGGTGAGGCCGATGCCGCTGTCGTGGACGCGCAGGGTCTCGCCGGTCTCGACGCGGACCTCCCGTGGGCCGTCCGCGCGGGCGGTGATGGCGTCGACCGCGTTCTGCAGCAGCTCACGGAGGTAGACCCTGGGGCTGGAGTAGAGATGCCGGCTCAGCAGATCGACCACGCCACGAAGATCGACTTGGAACGCCTGGTCCACTCCGGATGACCTCCCGATCAGGAAACACCGAACTGTCAGACTATCGGCGATCTCGTTCCGGGGCCGCCCTATAACGCCGGAGCCGCCGGCCCCGACGGGACCGGCGGCCTGGATCAGGCGTCGAGCTTGGCGAGGATCCGGTCCACCTTCGCCTCCATGGCATCGAACCTGTTGTCCATGGCATCGAACCGGTTGTCCATGGCATCGAACCTTCTGTCCATGGCGTCGAACCTTCTGTCGTGCTTCTCCAGGGTCCGGGCCATGCCGTTCTGCTTGCGCTCGATCTTCTTGACGGTCCGGCGCACGTCGATGAGGTTCACTGCCAGGGCGTCCTGACGGCCCATTGAGGCCACCGCCTTGTCCCACGCCAGTTGCGCCTTCTCCGCAGCGGTGACGTCATCGTCGTCCCAGTTGCAGTCGGTCACTCCCACGCATCCTCCTGG
>JAOPYM010000425.1 GCA_025964615.1 Actinomycetes bacterium | reverse complement strand
TGGCGTTGGCTCGCGCCGCTGCTGGCGTGGTGTGCCGATGGGCGATGCGCAATAGAGCGAGGAGGGCGATGAAGAACATCCCGTACACCGTGACCAGGACCGAAGTTTCGTAGATGTCTGCGGTGTGCCAGGTCGCTCCGGTGGCGTCGGTGACGGTGGTGTGTCCGCCGGTGAAGAATTTGGCGAAGAAGGAGATCGTGGTCGCTGCATACAGCAGGACGCCCTGCAGGTCGCTGGCCGTGGCCCGGTTCGGCTCGACGGTGGAAAGCGGGCCGGACCTGTGCAGGTAGAGGGCCAGAATCTGCATGAACAGGTAGACGGTGAGGGTCCAGCCCAGGAAGTTGACCAGAGGGACGCCGAAAAAGCCGCCGCCGTTCTCCCAGATCCACGCATGGTGGATGGTTGAGGCGCCGGGGTCGAGCGACAGGTCCCAGGCGGTCATGGCGACCGCGCCGATGATGGGGGTACCGATGGTGGTCAGCCAGGGTGAGTCGCGGCGCACGTCCTCCAGCAGCACGGTGGCGACGACCCAGGCCAGGTAGCCGGTGGCGAGATAGGCCGGGCCGATGAACCACGGCACCTGAAAGATCTTGCCGCCATCGGTGTAGTGGTAGTGCCCGAAGGGGAAGCCGGTCTGGATGCTCAGGTTCTCCAGGATGTTGCTGATCACCAGGCCTGCCACGATGAAGACCCCGATCGCGCGCCAGCCGTAGCGCTGCGCCCCGTGCAGGAGCGCGAACCCCACCTGCACCACGATCAGCAACATCGTGACTCCCGGAACCAGGGCCCCGACGAGCATGCCGACGACAACGACGGCGGTGACGACCCACAAGGTGGCGGTCTTGTCGGAACGTTGGATGGCTGACATGTAGCGCCTCCGTCTTGTTTGATGGCAGGACATCACCGACTGGACCTCACGTGAGCAGGCCGCCGAGGACCAGCGTGCTCATCAGCGTGTGGTCGTCGGTGTCGTCGGGGCGGCCGAACAGCCGCGCCAACGGCACTTGGCTGTACATGGCCAACGGCTTGGTCACGGCGAAATGGAACAGGTACCACGGGATGTCCCGGATGGCCCCGTCGCGGACGAGCCGGTCGAAGACCGGTCTCCCGGCATTGTTGAGCGGACTCATCAGCGTGTAGAGGTAGGCCAGGCGCGGTGAATCGCGGCCGGCCTCGTAGTCCACGACACGGGTGAGGTGCGGGCGGCGCGCGTTGGCCTGGTGGAAGGCCCGGACGCCGGCAACCAGCCGGGCGAGGTCGTCGGTGGCCTCCTCCGCCGCCAGGGCGGCTGCGACTTCATCGGTCACCTCGGCGATGGCATGCTCGACCACAGCTTTCCAGAAGGCTTCTTTGGATCCGAACCGATCATTGACAAAGGTGCGCCCCATACCCAGACGGGCGCTGAGCTGCCGCACCGATACCGCCTCATAACCCAGTTCGGCGAACGCCTCCAGGCCGCGCTGAAAGATCTCCTTCAAATCCGGCAGCAGCGCGTCAGCCGGGGGCCTGCCCGGCCCACGCCGTCTTCGCGCCGCCCGCGCGGTTGTCATGGAACCTCCTGTGACCGCGTGGATGGCACAAACAATAATCCAGCACATGCTGGATTAGCAAGAGACCTACCTCAGTGCTCATGTGACCTGGGCGCATTCGTGGAGGAGGCCGCCGAGCTGATCGAATGCACCGACCGGATCCTGATCTTCGGCGAACGGCACCTTCGCACGGTGCTGAGCGAGTACGCCGCCCATTTCAACCAGCATCGCCCGCATCGATCGCTGGATCTTCGAGCGCCTGCCGATGAGCCGAATGTGGTCCGGCTGCCGGTCGGCCGGGATCGAGCGTCACGATGTCCTCGGAGGCTTGATCAGGGAGTATCGAAGATCCAGTTGACCACTGCCCTTCGACTTGGAGAAGCCGCAGGTCAGCGCCGTAGGCCGAATAATGACACCTTCAGGGTGGCACGCCGCAGAACCCTGTCCTGTCCCGACCTCGGGCCTCACCATGAAAATTGCAAATCTTGAACCTTATCTTTGCGGCAGTCTGGTAGAATTTTGCGTTATGTTATAGGGAAGTTACAGATACGCTGCAGAGCCGTCAAGAGGTGCCGTGTGTCGTGTGGACAAGCGGTGAAAATCTGGCGCTTGGCGTGGATCTGACGGATCATCACATGAGGTTCGGACCGGTGCCGGACCTCGAACTGGCGGAGACCAGCGGCACACCCGCTGAGGTTGGCGGAAGGGCGTCGGGTGCCGACGCGGCGGGCCGCGATGACGCCGCTGGATGAGGTGGGCGCGATGTCAACGGCCAAGTGCGTGTGGCTCTGGCGGACTTTGTGGTCCGGTGGACCGCAGGAGCTTCCCGCCGGTGGCCGCGCCGGACTGATCGGGTTGTCGGTACGCCGGTTTGTGTGCCGCAACCGGGCGTGCGAAGTACGGACGTTCGCCGAGCCGACGGCGGCCGCTCTGGCTCGGCGGCACGCCCGCAACACCTTGCCGCTGCGCCGCATGCTGGAACCGACCGATCTTGAGGTTCCCCCCAACCGTCGGTGTATGTGCTGCGGGGGGGGGACCTCGGCCACCCTCAACCGTGTCCTGGAGTTCGGCGAGCTGGGCGGTGAGCTCGCGGAGTTGGGCATGCAAGGTCTCGCGGTCGGTGGTGAGGGAGTCCAGTGCGTTTCGGCCCGGGCTCGGCCGGCTTCGCCTGAGCGTCGGCTTCGCCTGGCGGACTCGTAGATATTCCTCAAGATCATCATAGTCTTGCTGTTAGTTAGTAGGAACATGCAAATCTCTGTTGAGATATTGCATGTATGTGTCGGTGGGGTTACCGTCCCGTGTAGCACGAACCCACCCCGTCCCTCCTACCCCGTCCCTGCTGGGGCCCTCGGTCTCAATCATCTCGCGTACCGCGTGAACGCTCTGGTTCGCGAGGTGATGTCCGGCGTCGGCTCCCGCCTTCACGTGCGTTTTCGTTTCTCCCTGCTCGTCGCACGGCGAGATGAGTCGACCGCTCCATGTCCGTGATCTTTTGGCAACCCCCCACCGAGAGTGAGCAGCGCATGTCCATCCGATCCACGGGACGTAGATCCCGTCTCGGCGCCATCCTCAGCGGCGTGCTCGTCGCCGCCAGCGTCGTCGTCCTGTCAGCGAATCCGGCCGCCGCGGCGGGCGCGAGCGGCGGTGTCGGTGCGACGCTGCCCTACGTCGAGGTGCAGGCGGAGAACTCGCTCACCAACGGCACGCTCATCGGCCCGAGTGCGGCCTATGGAACGCTTGCCGGGGAGGCCTCCCGCCGCCAGGCCGTGACACTGCAGGGCACCGGCAAGTACGTCGAGTTCACGACCCCGGTCGCGACGAACTCGATCGACTTCCGTTACAGCATCCCGGACACGTCGAGCGGCTCGGTCTACACGGCGCCGCTGTCGATGTACGTCAACGGGACGAAGCAGAGCGACTTCACGCTCACCAACGC
>JAOPYM010000390.1 GCA_025964615.1 Actinomycetes bacterium | reverse complement strand
CGGCCGTGACCACGGCGTTGCGCGCGCCCGCCGCGGCCAGATCGGCCGCCGCCGTCGCGGCATCGGCCAGGCCGGACACCGGCCGGCCGAGCACGGCGGCGGCCTCCGACTCGTTCACCACCAGCCAGTCGGGGCCGGCGGCGACGAGTTCGGCCGCTTCCGGCGGGGCGGGCGCGAGGTTGAGCACCCGCAGCACCCCGTCCGCCGAAGCGCTGAGCGCGGCGCTGATCACCGGGACCGGCACCTCGGCGCTGATCACTAGCACGCGCGCGGTGCTCGCGATATCGCTGACATCGGCCGCGCTGAGTTCGTGGTTCGCACCGGGAGAGACCGTGATGATGTTCTCCCCGGCCTGGTCGACCGTGATCATCGCGATCCCGGTGGGGACGCCGGTCACGGTGCGCACCGCGCTGTCGTCAACTCCCTCGGCGCGGAGTGCGGCCCGCAGCGTCCGGCCGAAATCATCGTCACCGGTACAGCCGATCATCGCGACCGGCAGCCCTTCGCCCCCGAGCCGGGCGGCGGCCACCGCCTGGTTGGCCCCCTTGCCGCCGGGCGCGAAGATGGCGGCGCTGCCGAGCACCGTCGCGCCTGGCCCCGGAAGGGCGCGCACCGCGACCGAGATATCCATGTTCAGGCTGCCGAGCACGGTCAGCCCCGCCGCGTTGTTCACGACTGCACGGTATCCCGGCCCGGCCGCCGCACGGCCGTATCCCCGGCCGGACCGGGGATACGTGCATGTTTCCGGCGACGCGGGTAGAGACCTCCATGACTTGAGACCGCGCAACTGGACGAAACCAGAAACACGATATATCTTGTTCTTGGAGGTAATCAAAATGAGTGAGTTCGAGCGTCGGATCAAGGAATTCTGGACGCGGTTCACCGCGGGCTTGTCGGGCTCTGCCAAGACTGCCGGGCGGAAGCGGGACGAGAGCACCGCCAACCTCCGCCGCGAGGCAACCGCGCGGGCCCAGCAGGCAGCGGCCAAGGCGCGCGACCTGCGTGACAGCGAGACCGCCAAGAAGGCGGCGAGCGCCCTGCACGACCTGCGCGAGGGCGAGGCGGGCAAGAAGGCGGAGGCCGCCATCAACGACCTGCGCGCCAGCGAGACGGGCAAGAAGGCCGAGGCGGCGATCGCCGACCTGCGCCAGCGCGGGTCGGTCAAGAAGGTCGAGGAGAGCGCCCGCAAGGTGCTGCACGACCTGTTCTCCGGTGGTTCCGACTCCACCGGCAGCAGCACTCCCGCGTCCTGACCGGAGCGGCGGCGGCACAGATCCGCGGTTGACCCTGCCCGGGCTCAACCGCGGTACCTGACCGAGCTGACCGGCGCGCCGATAAGGCGGCCCCGAAATGGGCTAGCCGCAGCGGAAGGCCAGCGTCCGCTGGACCTGGGTGGTCAGGCCGTACTCCCCCACGGCCCACGGGCTGACGGTCGATGTGGCCCGCACTCCGTAAAGGGCGCTGGTGCCGCCCGGAGCCGGGCTGGCCATCCTCGACCAGGCGTGTCCGTTCCAGTGCATCTCGATGGCGGTGGAATCGAAGTTGAAGAGGTCTTCGGCGTAGCCGACCGCCCACGCACTAGTCGGCGACACGGCCGTCACCGACTGAAGGGCATTGGTGAGCTGGCCAGGCTTGAGGTTCGGGGTCGCCACCCGCTTCCAGGTACGGCCGTTCCAGCGCATCGCCAGGGAGAGGCCCTTGGCGTCGCTGCCGACCGCCCACCCGTTCGTCGCCGAGCTGACGCTCACGTCGACGAGGTCGCTGCCGCTCGGGCTCGCCGCCGCTTTGCTCCAGGTGCGGCCGTTCCAGTGCACGATCTGGCTGGTGCCGCTCGTACCGCTGCTGTTGGTGTATAGCTCGGTCGTCCACACGGAGCTGGCGGACACGGCGCTCAAGCCGCTGAGGGAATCGCTCTGGCGTCCGGGGTTCGGGCTGGCCACCCGGCTCCAGGCGCGGCCGTTCCAGTGCAGGATGAGGGACCTGTCGCGGATGTCGGAGCCGGCGTACAGGCCCACCGCCCAGACGCTGGTCGCCGACACCCGCCGCACGCTGCTGAGATCATCGGCGAAGCTGCCCGGGCTCGGGCTGCCCACCTGGCGCCAGGTACGGCCATTCCAGTGCAGGATGAGGGTTTTGTTCGCGCCGAAGCTGCCCGACTTGGTGGAGTATTCACCAACCGCCCAGATGTTGGACGGGGAGACGGCGCTGACGCCGTCCAGGTAGTTGGAGCCGGCTCCCGGGTCGGGGCTGGGCACCCGGCTCCACGCCTTGCCGTTCCAGTGCTCGACGAGCGTCTTGAACGTGCCGTCCGCTCCCGTGTAGTCGCCCACTGCCCACACGTTCTTGGCCGAAAGCACGTCCAGGCCGAACAGGTCATTGAGCTGGGATCCTGGGTCCGGCGGCCGGACCGCGACCCAACTGGGGCAGGCCGGCGTGGCGGCTACCTCGACGGCGGGCGCGGAAGGCATGGCGGACGCGGCGGACGAGCCGGCTTCGGTGAGCGCCCCGGCGAGCAGTACGGCGGCGACGAGACACGTCGCACGACGCCATTTCCGCGCATATCCGGCTACCTGCTGGGCCCTTGTCATGGCGTGGTTTCCTTTTCTCATCCCGCTTCTCATCCCGCTCCGGAGCTTTAGAACGATATCCCGCATAACAGGACACAATTCCTTGATTCGACGAAACTCACTCGGCCGCGGGGCCACGGGCTAACCGCAGGCCGGCCTCCTCGGCCAGCGCGCGGGCGAGCGCCTCAGGATCCGCGTCAGGATGGCCCGCCCTCGCGAACCAGGTGGCGACGTTCTTCGCGTCGCGATCGAGGAAGCTGCGCCCATTCGGATGGGAGATGACATCGACCACCTGCGGCAGGTCGATCATCACTAGCCGCTCGTGGTGGACGAGCAGGTTGTACGGCGACAGGTCGCCGTGCGCAAAGCCAGCGCTGGCGAGAGTCGCCATGGCCTCGACCAGCTGGCTCCAGAGGCTGCCCAGTTCGTCCGGCCCAGGGCGGGTCTCGGCCAGGCGAGGGGCGCCGGTGCCGTCTGCCTCGCCGATGAACTCGAGCAGGATCTCCGTCCCCAGGATCTGCACCGGGTAGGGAACGGGCACTCGGGCGTTGTAGAGCTGCACGAGGGCGTTGAACTCCGCATACGCCCACTGGCCGGCGATCGCTTGCCGACCGAACTCGCTACGGTTCGCGACCGCCCGGTTGACCCGGCTCTCGCGGACACGGCGGCCTTCCAGGTAGCCGGCATCTCGGTGAAACTGCCGGTGCCCCGCGTCTCGGTAGCGCTTGGCGGCGAGTAGGCAGGAGCGGTCTGTCCCCGGCACGCCACGGCGGACGAGAAATACGTCAGCTTCTTTTCCGGTCTTGAGGACACCGAGCTCGTAGTCGACCGCCGCCAGGTCGGTGATCAGCCACTTCGGATGCGGCTTGGGGCCGCGCTCCGTCGGCGTGGATTGATCCCAGGTCGACCAGCGGTCGCCTTCGGTCAGGCCGTCGACCGCGTCGTTGGCGTCTTCCACTTCGAGCCGGGGCAGGTGGCGGTCGCGCTTGGCGTAGGCCGACTCGCCATCGTCGAACTTGCCGCGCTTCCTACCGCGGCGGGTGACTCCGTAGTCGTAGGAGTCCGCGCTGTCGCGCATGGGTGTTGCTCCTCAGGTGGGCAGTGGTCAGGGCAAGCGAGGCGAAGCCCCCAACGGGCGCAGACATCACAGACGCCTCCCTTCCACACGGCCGACTTCAGGCTAGAGCGATCAATTTCGCTGGAGTCGGCACCGAACCTGATTCGACGCACTATCCCATCAGGCGACAGCCGCAGGCAACCGAATATCGCCCGGGGCCTGTCGGCAGCGGACCAGGAAAAGCCAGCGGGCCTCCTCGTCGAGGAAGCCCGCCTGGCCTTAACACAGTGCTCGCTGGTGAGTTCCCGGGGCCGCAAGGGGGGCCGGCGGCCCCGGGAAGCTTGTCAGACCACCTTCTGCTTCACCGTGAGCTTGCCGTTGCGCATCGTGCCCAGGCGCTGGGCGCGGCGCGCGACCGCGGTGTCGTGGGTCACCATGACCATGGACAGCCCCTTGTCCTGCCAGAGCTTCTCAAGCAAGGCGATGATCTCGTCGCGGGTGTCCTCGTCGAGGTTGCCGGTTGGCTCATCGGCCAGCAGCACCTTGGGCTCCTTGACCAGCGCACGGGCGATCGCCACGCGCTGCTGCTGGCCGCCGGAGAGCTCCGTTGGCAGGTGGCGGGCCCGGTCGGACAGGCCGACCGAGGCCAGTGCCTCGGCCGACCGCGCCTTGCGCGACTGCGCGCTGACGCCGAGCGGGACCAGTGCCGTCTCCACGTTCTCCTGCGCCGACAGCGTCGGGATCAGGTTGAACGTCTGGAAGATGAAGCCGATGGTGGTGGCCCGCACCTTCGTCATCGAGCCCTCGCCGAGCCTGGTCAGGTCGGTCTCGTCGAGCAGCACCGAGCCCGAGGTGGCCCGGTCGAGGCCGCCGAGGATCTGCAACAGGGTGGACTTGCCGTGCCCGGTCGGTCCCTGGATCGCCATCCACTCGCCGTCAGCGATCTCCAGGTCCACGCCTTGCAGCGCGTGGACCGTGCCGCGGCCCTTGGCATAGTCCTTCTTGACGTCCGTGAGCTTGTACATTTCTCTCCGTTTCCTTAACCCGGCCCGCCCGGCCGTCAGGCGACCTTGGACAGGGCCGCGGCCGGGCGCAGTCGCGCCGCCCGCCAGCCGCCGAACGACCCGGCGATCAGACCGCCGAGCACCGCGAGGACCACCGCGGCCAGCACCGCGGCGATGGTGACCGGTGCGGTCAGGTGCTCGGTGACGGTCGACGCGGCGTTGGATGCCGCTTGGTTGAAGCCGCCGGTGAAGCCACCGCCCCCACCGCCGCCGCCGAAGCCGCCCCCGCCGCCGAACGACCGAGCGCCGCCCGGTGTCGCCGTCCCGGTGGTGCCGCTGGTGAGCGAGGCGGTCAGCGGCGGCGCGAACTTGCCGACCGCGGCCGCGCCGAGGAAGCCGAGCCCGACCCCGATGACGCCGCCGACGATGCCGATCGCGATCGACTCGCCCATCACCTGGAAGACCACCCGGCGGCTCTTCCAGCCGAGTGCCTTGAGCGTGCCGAACTCACGGATACGGCGCGACACGGCCGACATCGTAAGCAGGCTGGCCAGCAGGAACGCCGCGATGAGGACCGCGATCGCGAGCCACTTGCCGAGGTTGTTGGCCAGCGACGCGGCGCTCGAGATCGAGCCGGTGACCTGGCTGGCGAGCGAGTCCTGGTCGGTCACGGTCGTGCCGGGTACCGCCTTGGTAATCGCGCTGGCCACGGTGGTGATGTCCTGGCCGTTCGTTGCCGTCACGTAGATCTCGTTGACGTCGTTCTTCATGCTGGCCAGGGTCTGCGCCACGGTGAGCGGGATGTAGTAGTCGGGCGGGGTGTCCCCGGACGGCGCGGTGACGATGCCGATGACCGTGAAGCTGGTCTTGTCGATGGTGACCTTGTTGCCGACCTTGATCTTGTTCGAGGTGGCATAGTCCGAGTCCACCAGCGCCACGTGCGCGGTCGTGTCCGCGCTGGTGAACGTCGCGCCCGAGGAGAGCTTGCTGGTCGACAGCGGACCCAGCTCGCCGTTGGTGATGTCGACGCCGTCCACGGTGAACGTGGTCGGCGTGAACGAGCTGCGGAAGGATTGGCCGCCTGAACCGCTCGAGCCGCCGCCTTCACCACCACCGAAACCGCCACCTGAGCCACCGCTCGAGTTGATCGCCGGAATCGTACCGGTGATCTTCGTGTCGGTGAGCTCAAGACCGCCCGCCGCCGCGGCAACGTCCTTGGTAGACGCGACCGTGGTCACAGACGTCGACGAGATCGTGCCAAGACCGGTACCGCGCAGCGACTCGGTGTCGATCTTGGTTCCGGCCGCGGGCCGTGAGGCGGTCCCGGTATTGAGGCCGAACCCGAACGACTGCGGACCTCCGGACCCGGCCGTCGGGGCCTTGGTCACGGTGATGTCGGTGCCCACGCCATACAGCGAGTGGAGGACGGAAGCCTGGGCGTTCTTGACCCCGGAGGCAGCCGCGGTCACCGTGATCACCAGCCCGATCCCAAGCGCCAGCCCGATCGCTATAAAGATCGCCTGGCGCGCCCGGCGGCGCAACTCGCGCCAGAGGTAAGTGAAGAACATCGGACTCCTCAGCGGACTTAGAAACAGTGGTGGTGCGGAAACCTCGCATCCAAGGGGAGCGCATCAAACCCCGGCACGAGGTCCGCACCGCCATGATCTTGGCGGCTTTACCTGAGGAGTAGCTGAGCCAATCCTGCGAACACCCCATCAAACCCCGCTGCCCTCACGGCGTCCCTAAGCTATCCGCAATCGCACCGCAATCTCGCGCCAAGGAAGGCGCTCGTTCGGGTGCCCCGTGGCATTCGCTTCCGCAGCCGTTCCACGCGAAATTAGGCAAACGGTGCCCGGAGAATGCGGAAATCGCAATAGCAGGGAGAACACGGGCTGACCGGGGGCAAGTCCCGCGCTAAACGGGGCAGCCACCCAGTCGGCAGCGCGCGCCGACCCATGGCCCTCTATCGCGGAGAACGCGGACAACCTCGCCCGCCGTCCGGCACTGCGCCTCCTGCGTGCGCAGGTCCAGGTACCCGAAGCGCATGGTGACCAGCTTCTCGATGGCGAGGTTGCGCCGGTCACGCCGTTTATCGCGCCACTGCTCGGCCGATGGGTGGGCCACCGTTCCGTCCAACTCCACGCAGACTCGGTACTCCTCGTACAGGTTGTCCAGGTAGCTGCTCTTGCCGCGAATCCTGCTGCGCGCCTGGCGCACGGCGACCGGAAGCCGGTGGCGACGCTCAACGCCACGCAGATACCACCGTTCGAGGTTGGACAGCGCCCCTTGACCGGCATCGCCAAGCGCGGACTCAGCCTCCCGCCGGTCGCGGAACCTGCTCCGCTTGTCCAGTGCATCCCGCAGCCGCGCGGACGTAGTCAGCCGACCTCCGATTGCGCGGCAGATCAAGTCGTACCGATCAGCGGGGTCGTTCATGTCCTCGATGAGATCGAGAACGGTGTGTTCAACCCGGGTGCGCGGCGGCGAGAGCACCGGATGCCGCGTAACCTCGAGGTTCCGCGACCGATGCACGACAACACCGGGGATCCGGCCATGCTTGACCGGGTTAGTTGTGGCGGGAACAGTCAGCTGGATCATCGGGCTCGGCTCTTTCAATAGGCCGTACAACTCGGCGGCCGTCTGATGGCTCAGCACCGCCTCCGGTCCCGCTCGCAGCAGCGCGGCCCAAAGCTGCGCTTCGCGCCTTATCTCACCGGAGAAGGTCGCGTATACCCCATGGTGAATGCGCTGCCAGTCCGCAAACCGCAGGCGGTTGCGCATCTCCTCCCCGGCAAGGCCGAATTCGGCACCCTGCGCGCGCGAGATAACACCACTCTGGTCGGCGATGAGCCTAAGGCAGCCCGTCGGAATTACAAGCGTCATAAATCGAGCCTGCCAAACCACCCGCGGAAAACGGTATCCCCGCTTGGGCTCTGTGGATAACGCGCCCGTTTTGCCCCTTCCCTGTGGACAACCGTTTGCCGCCCATCCCTCGCCGTGGCATACTCCCGCCCCTGTCCCGCAGGCCTCTGCGCACCTCCCAGCGATAGCGGAAATCGGACACTTACCATGATCGTGTTCCGATAGCGGTGATATCCACCGAAAAGGTCACACAATGACGGTCGATACGCGAGCGGACAAAGCAGCGGGGCGCGAGTGGGTGGTCCACTTGCGCCCCGCTGTCGCACTTCGATCAGAAGCGGCTGAGGTTAGACGCCGCTTTCGCGGAGGGCTCGGATGCCTTCCTTGAGCGACGACATGGTGGCGATGACGGCCGATGGCTCGTAGCCGCAGTGGGCCATGCAGTTGGCGCAGCGGGGGTCCTTGCCGCGGCCGTACTTCTCCCACTCGGTCGTCTCGATGAGCTCCTTGTAGGTCGGGACGTAGCCGTCCGACATCAGGTAGCAGGGCTTCTGCCAGCCGAACAGGGAGTAGGACGGGATCGACCAGGCCGTGCACTCGTACTCGACCTTGCCCTCGAGGAAGTCGAGGTAGAGCGGCGTGTGCATCAGCCGCCACTTCTTCCGGCGGCCGTCCGCGAACGCCTTCTTGAACATCTCCCGCGTTTCCGTAACGCCGAGGAAGTGCTCCTGGTCCGGCGCCTTCTCGTAGGCGTATCCGGGAGAGATCTGCAGGTCGTCGACCTCGAGCTCGTCGTTGAGGTAGTTGAGCACGTCGATGACGGTCTGCGGGGTGTCGGTGTTGAAGAAGGTGGTGTTGGTGTTGACCTTGAACCCGGCCGCCTTCGCCATCTTGATGGCCTCGACCGCCTTGTCGAACACGCCCTCCTTGGACACCGACTCGTCGTGCCGCTCGCGCAGGCCGTCGATGTGCACCACCCAGCGGAAGTACGGCGACGGCTTGAACTTGTGCAGGTGCTTGGGCAGCAGCAGCGCGTTGGTGCAGAGGAAGACGAACTTCTTCCGCTTGATCAGCTCCTGCACGATCACCTCGATCTGCGGGTGCATCAACGGCTCGCCGCCGGCGATCGAGACCATCGGCGCGTTGGCCTCCTCGATCGCGCCAACCGCCTGCTCAACCGACATCCGCTGCTTGAGGATGTTGGCCGGGTGCTGGATCTTCCCGCAGCCGTTGCAGGCAAGGTTGCAAGCGAACAGCGGCTCGAGCTCGACCAGCAGCGGAAACTTCTTATTGCCTGACAGCTTCTGCTTCATCAGGTGTGTCCCGATGCGCATGCTGACGCGCAGTGGCATAGACATTTAGCGCCGTACCTCCCTAGGCAGGCCGAACTGTACTGATTCGGTAGTGGTGACCCGCTCGGTCACCGTCACCGTGCCGAGCCCGGACAGCGCGGTGATGATCTCGCTGACTACCGCCGGGGGCGCGGATGCCCCCGCGGTCAGCCCGACCACCGATGCGTCGGTCAGCCAGGACAGGTCGATGTCCGTGGCCCCGTCGATCAGATGGGCGGGCGTGCCCTCCCGCTCGGAGCGCTCGACGAGCCGGACCGAGTTGGAGGAGTTCTTGGAGCCCGCGACGAGGACCACGTCGGCCTCGACGGCGACCGCGCGGACGGCCGCCTGCCGGTTAG
>JAOPYM010000374.1 GCA_025964615.1 Actinomycetes bacterium | reverse complement strand
TCTCGGGTCGAGCGCGACGTAGGCCACGTCGGTGAGCAGGTTCACCAGGACCCCCAGCACGCCGAAAATGAGGGCGACCGACTGGATGACGGTGAAGTCGCGTTCGAAGATGGCGTTGATCATCAGGCTGCCGAGGCCGGGGATGGCGAAGACCTGCTCCACGATGAGGGTGCCGCCGATGAGGTAGCCGATGTTGATGCCGAGCACGGTCACCGCCGGGATGACGGCGTTGCGCAGCACATGCCGGACCAGCAGCCGGGGGGTGGGCACTCCCTTGGCCCGGGCGGTGGTGACGAAGTCGGCGCCGAGCACGCCCAGCATGCTGGCGCGGAGGCTGCGGATGAGGACCGGGCACAGCGCGACCGCCACCGTCAGGGCGGGCAGGAACATATACCACAGGTGGCCGGCGAAGCCCTGCCCGTAGCCGGTGACCGGGAACAGCCGGACCTTGGTGCCGAGCCAGGTCTGCAGGATCAGGCCGAGCCAGAAGGCCGGCATGCCCAGGCCGAGCAGCGGCACGACGCGGACGACGTGGTCGCGGACCGCGTCCTTGCGGCTGGCGGCCAGCGTCGCCAGCGGCACGCTGATGACAACGGCGATGACCGCCGCGTAGCACAGCAGCCAGATCGTGGGGGGCAGATGGCTGGTGATCAGGCTCGAGACGGGCACTTGGTAGTACAGGCTCTGGCCCAGGTTGCCGTGGAACAGCCGGTCGATGAACAGCCAGTACTGATCGATGAGTGGCTGGTTGAGGCCAAGCTGCGCGTCTAGGGCGGCGACGGTGGTGGGGTTGGCGCGCTGGCCGAGGATGGTGACGGCGGGGTTGCCGGGGATCAGGTGCACCATGAAGAACGTGATGATCGTAACGCCCACGGCGGTCGGCACGAGCAGTACCAGCCGCCGGAGGACGAAGCTCATCCGGCCCATGAAGACCTCGCTCGGGGTGGTGGGGTCGGTCGGCCGCGCCGGGCGCGATACGCGCCGCCCGGCGCGGCCGATGTCGGAGTCACGGGGCGGATCCGGTCAGCTCGAGCCTGAGCTCAGCCAGACGTTCTCCATGTGGTAGTTGCCGAGCGGCGTCACGAGGAAGCCGTGCACATTCGACGACTCCACGTACTGGTACGGCGAGTAGTACAGGAACGCCATGAAGGCGTCCTGCGCGGCCATCGTCTGGGCGGTGTTGTAGTCGCTCTGACGCGCCGCGGTATCCGTCGTCACCTCGGCCGCGTGGACCGCCTTCACCACAGTCGGGTTGTCGTAGAAGGTGAAGAACGACTTCGAGCCGGCCGTCGGGTCGAGTGCGAAGGTGGCGAGCTCGTCGGGGTCGGGGATGTCCATCGTCCACAGCGAGAACGACATGTCGTACTTGCCGCTCTGGAAGTTCTCGTTCTCGGTGTTGGGGTCCTGTTGCTGGATCTGCACGTTGATGCCGAGCGGCTTGAGCTCCGACTGGACGATGGTGCCGATCGTGGCGTAGTCGGAGTTGCCCGAGGGCAGCAGCAGGGTGGTGGTGAACCCCTTCGGCACGCTGGACTTAGCCAGCGCGGCCTTAGCGGCCGCCAGGTTGTACTGCAGGCCACCGCTGTTGGCGTCGTAGTAGTTCAGCTGCGGCGGGAAGATCGAGTTGGCCGACTGTCCGTTGCCGAACAGCACCGCCTTGACCAGCGCTTCGCGGTTGATCGCGTAGGAGATCGCCCGCCGCACGTTCACGTCCTGGAACGGCGCGACCTTCTCGTTGAAGGCCAGGTACGTCGTCTCCGTCGAGGGGAACAGGCTCATCGTCACGCTGGGCGTGGACTTCAGCGTGGACACCGTCGACCAGGCCGGATACTGGTCGATCTGGGCCTGGCCGCTGGTGACCTGCAGCTGCCGGGTGTTGTCGTTGGGCACGTCGGTCCAGGTAACGCTGTCCAGGTAGGGCTTGCCCGGCTGCCAGTAGTCGGTGTTCTTGATGAGCTTGAGCGCGCTGCCCTTGTGCCAGTAGTCGAACTTGAACGGGCCGGTGCCTATCGGAGCCTGGTAGAACGCGGTCGCGGTCTTGCCGCCGTAGTTGTCGGGCACCACGCCGTTGGCGAACAGCGCCAGGTCGGCCAGGATGGGCGCCCACTTGTACTTCAGGTTAATCACCACCGTGTCGGGGGACGGCGCGTCCACCGACTTGATGGCGGAGTCGATGTAGCCCCAGCCCTGGGAGGCGGCCATTGTCTGCTCCAGGCTGAACTGCACGTCCTTGGACGTCATGGGAGCGCCAGTGGAGAACTTGACCCCCTTCCGCAGCGAGACGGTGTACGCCAGCCCGTTCTTCGACTCGGTGTAGCCGGTCGCGAGCCACGGCATCACGCCCTTGCCGTTGTTCGTGACGGTGAACAGCGGCTGGGTGATCTGCTCGATGATCCAGATCGAGTTGTTGTCGAAGACAGTCGACTCATCCAGCGACTGCGCATCCTGGGGATTGGCGAAGACGAGGTTCCCGCCCGTGACCGGCGTGCCGGCGCTGGCGGAACTACTAGGGGTGCCTCCTGCGGACGAGGAAGCGCTCGACCCGCACCCGGCCAGCGCCACGAGGGCGCAGCCGACGGTGAGGGCCATGGTCAGGACTGGTCTGTGCCTCACGAGCAGCTCCGGTGAACATCGGAGCGACGGATTCGTCGCAAAGAGGGAAGACGTGAGAGTCGCCAAAAGGCGACGACGCGAGAAGACGCGAGAAGGGGGCACGGCCCTGTGCCGAAAGTGTTGGGCAAAGGTTTGCGCAAACCTTTGCCCATCACTGTAGAGGCCATTTTGCGAGAGAACGAGACCTAACGCCTGCTTTAACCATCATGTAACCTCAGCCCTCTAATGTTTCGCCCGTGAGGTACCTAGTGCTTGGCTGCGGGGCAATCGGCGGGACCGTCGCGGCCGGACTCGTCCGGGACGGCCACGATGTGCTGGTCTGCGACGCCGACCCGGCGGTCGTCGCGGCGATCAATGCCGACGGGCTGCGCATCGAAGGGCCGGTCGAGCAGTTCACCGCCCGCCCTGACGCGATCAGCCCGGGCGAACTGCCCGACAGGA
>JAOPYM010000360.1 GCA_025964615.1 Actinomycetes bacterium | reverse complement strand
GACGTAGTCCTTGAACGTCTGGCGTCCGCGCCGGATGTTGCCCAGGCGGCCCTTGGCGGCTTCGGCCTCGGCGGCCTGCCATGCCCTGTCGGCGTCCTTCTTGTTGGGGAAGGTGCCCGCCGAGCAGTCCTTGCCCTTGAGGTCTGTGTAGTACGCGGTGTATCTCGGCTTGCCGTCCTTGCCAGCCCTCTTGCGGGAATTGCCCACGGAACCTCCTCATGATCATTTGACCGCCATTTGACCGTGGATCTTGCGCCACAGCCCGATCTGTCGTTGGATCACCCATCACTCGATCATGGCTTCTACCTGGGACTTTACCGCAAAACATCGATTGAGTCGAACATGTGTTTGAAGAAAATTGGCCGTTTGGGTGCACGAGGCCGTGGGTTCGAATCCCGCCACCCCGACCAGTTTCCCCAGGTCACAGCCTTGATCATCGCCTGGATGATCAAGGCTGTGATCATTTGTCACCCGTTTGTCACTGGGATCTGGCGTGATCAGTGTTCATCGGGTGGCACCGATCCGGGGTGCGGTGGACGTCGACCTGATTCAGTTGGGCGGCATCGGGGTGGTCGGGCCGGGAGCCAACGGCTACATGCGGGCCCTGCTCGTCGAGCTCCTCACCCGTGAGGGGGCGCCGCTACGGGTGATCATGAGCCGCAACGAGCTGAACCGGCTCTTTGAGGGCGGCTTCGACGACGCCATGACCAGTGCGTTCTCCTCTCGGCTGCTCGTCACCGAACTCCTGGAGGACGCCATCGAACACCTCGAACTCGCCCTGTCGGTCAGTGACGCTGAAAAGGCCGACCGCATGCCCGCCGACCCGGCCGCGACGTACTGGATCGCCACCCCGGGCCCCGATGACGACGTTGTTCTCCCGCTGCTGCGCGGTAGTTCGTTGAACGGCGTGATGTTCGGAGACTGGCAGCACGGCCCGACGTACGTCATCGACACCGCGGGCGTGGTCACCAACGCCGCGCGGACCATCAGCGAGACCGTCACGATGGCCACCATCGACGAAGCACTCGCCCACCTGCGGGCGTAGGACGATACCGATCACGACCCGGGCCGATCACTGTCGGCGGCGCGTGAATACTGGATCAGGCACACGTTTCACTTCGTGGTGGGGGTGGCCCCGGGTGGGGTTGGATGTCACGTGTGGTGGGCTCTGATGAACTGTTGGTCGTGCCGGTGGAGTGCTTGGTTGGTTCCGGAGGCTCGTAGGACGACGTCGAGGGCTCGGTCGGGGTCTGCCGCGTAGCAGCCGCTGCCCCAGGCCCCGTTGGTCTCGACCACGGCCCATTGTTCGGTTCCGGTCGCGTCGACGGTGATGCCGATGTCGACGACGATCGCGCTGGGCAGTGTGGTGGCGCAGGCGGCCAGTAGGTCGCGGGCGAATCCCAAGACCGCGGCGCGGTGGGGGTGGCCATCGAGGGGCATACGGTCGGGGTGGCCGTTGGCGGCGTATTGGCTGGCGGTGTGCACCGTTGCGTCGAGGATGTGCAGCCGGAACTCGGCAGCGAACGAGACGGGGTCGGACACCAGGACCTGGGTGTCGTGCTCCACGGCGTCGGGCCCTGGTAGGTGGCTGCCGTCGGCGTAGATACGCGCAGGGATGTGTTTGTCATTGGGGGATTTCACAAAGACCGGTCGGCGCAGCGCGTAGGCCTCCCCGATCGTCATGAGCGCGACATCTCGTCCGCGGAAGGCTGAGGGGAGGTCGGCCAGCCAGCCGGGAGCGGCTTCCAGCAGCATGGTCTGTAGCCTGGCTGCCAGGTCGTCAGCGAGCAGAAGCCCTGAATACAGGTGCGCACCGGACCCTCGCAACCGGTCGGGGAGTTCCGGCCCGGCGAGTTGCACCACGTCGATCCCACGGCCGGTAGCGGCCTGCATCAGCGCTTGGCTGGAGCCGCTGGGCCGATGCCCGAACACCAGTGTCGCCTCAGTCACCCCGCGATGATCGCGTGGTTCCTGCCCGACGTCGACTCGATATCGTCGGCTCAAGCCCATCGTCGGATCTGCCGGGACGGATCTCGCGCTCCGGCTCACCGGTTTGCCGCTGCTGGAAGGGATGTGACAACCATGGACTCACCCTCACCAGACTCGCGCAAGAGCACCCGCAGCGGTCAGGAGGGCGGGCAATGTGTTGAGGTCGCCGTGCTCCACGATGGCGACCGGTATAGTGCCTGACGCCTCCCACCATGATCCGAGTCTCGCCCGCGGCGGTGCGGGGTGGGGACTCGGATGCGCGGTCAGTCCCGGATCACAGCCTTCGTGCGCATCAGGAACTCGCCGAGGAAGGCGTCGTGCGGGACGCCCGGCGCCATCCAGTACGTCGGGTGGTTCCCGATATAGAGGTTCCTGATCGTGGGATCCTCGAGCAGTTCGTCGAGCAGGTGTTCGTCCTTCGTGACCGCGGTGAGGACCAGGGTCTCGTGGAAGATGTCGGTCCCGGCTTCCCGCGTCCAGGGGGCCACCCACACGCATGGGAACGCCAACTCGATGTTGACCTGCTCGGCGAACGGGCTGTCCACCAGATGTACGGCAGGGCGGAGGACGGCGCTGCCGTCGCTGAGTTCGTCCACCACTCCGTGGCCGCCGAGGAGAGCCTTGGTCCCCTGCGCCTTCTCCAGGAGGTAGCTCTCCATCGTCTTGGCGGCATCCAAGGAGTAGGCGGTGAGGACGGCCTTGTCGTCCTCCGGCGACAGGCTCGGGATCGTGGAGAGCCGTTCGGCGATCGCCTCGGCGACCGGTGTCGGGTCGCCTTCGACGAATACGGCCGTGGTGTTCACGCAGGCCGTTCCGCCCTCGTGGCTGATCGAAGCGACGATCATGTCGAGGTAGACGCGCCAGTCCGAGTCGGCGGTGATGAGGATCTTCGACCGGCCGGGCCCGTTCGGCAGGACCGTCGGGTCCGCGGCGTACTTGTCGATCACGTCCTGTCCGCCGTAGACCATGCTCAGGTCGGCCTGGCGAAGGATCTCGTCGGCGGCGGCGTAGTCGGTGGGCAGCATGACGATCTGGTCGTCGCCGAACCCGCACGCACGCAGTGCGGAGACCAGTCGGTACGGCGTGAGCGGCTCGCGCCGCGACGGCCGTACGGCCACGCGGTAGCCGAGCGTCAGGGCCTCCATCCATAGGGTGTGGACGCCGGGATGGTTGCCGGCCGCGTGCACCGCGAAGACGTCTCCGCGCCGGACCCAGGCCGCCGTGCCGTGCCGGGCCCTCGGATCACGCCAGTCGTTCACCGCGCCGATGGGGCGGGCCTGCTGGGCGCTGCGGTACGCCTCGGCCGCATGGCGGGAGATGCCCTCGGCCGCCCGGCGGACGATCGGCAACGGCGTACCGGACATCCGGCTGACCATGTACTGGTAGTCGGCGGCGGACATGCCGTCGACCACTCCGGTGGCGAACAGCTCACCGCCCTTGGCGAGGGCGGTCAGGCGTTCCTCCAGGGGAAGGGTCTTGGCCTTGTGCATCGCGGACATCGCACGGGTGACGTACAACTCGGGCACGAGGGTGAGCTCGACCATCGGGTTGCCGGCCACGTCGGTGACGGTCTGCCGGTTGCGCGACCGGTAGGGCCCACGCGGTCCGAGTGCGTCGATGAAGATCGGTTCGGTCATCTCAGTAGACCCCCTCGATGACGGCCTCGCTCTCGAAGTGTGTGACGGGTGCCACGTCGGCCACCGAGTCACCGGCCTGACCCGCCGGGGGTTCCACCCGGGTGGCGAGGTCGCGTTCGAGGTTGTTGGGCAGCAGCATGTTCTTGCTGACGTGGTTGACGACCACCTGGCCGCGTTCGCCGTAGCCGACCGTACGGCCGGTGTCGGGGTCGACGACCCTGAAGGTGACGTACGGCGCGGGCGGGTCGGAGATGTACGGATCGTCCGCGCCCAGGCGCTCGTTCGAGCCGCCGAGCATCATGGTGCTTCCGTACGAGCCGCGGATCTTGACGTCGGGGAAGACCTCGGTGTGGTACAGGTCGCGGGTGTCGGCGTCCATGTGCGCGCCGCCCCAGATGATGCCCTGGACCTTCTCGTTGATCAGGTCGACGAGGTCGTCGTCACCGGCCATGCGCTTCAGCAGCGGTGGAGTGGTCATCAGGACGCCGACGTCCTGGGTTCGCAGCACGAACGCGGCCTGCTCGACGAGGTGATCGGCGTAGCGCTCGGCCTCCGCTCCCTTGCCGGCGGCGAGGAGCTTCTTGACCCAGCGCGGATCGAGGTCGATCGTGAACCTGATGCCGCCGCGCTCTCTCGCCTGGTGGAGAGCCAGCGTGCCCGCGATGTGGGGTCCGCTCGGCAGGACGGCGAGCCAGTTCACGTTCCGCGGGAACCCGGCGGCGTCCAGCCCGGCGCTCATCCAGGCGATGTGCCGTTCCCACCAGTCGCGCAGGACGACCACGCGCTTCGGGGCACCGGTGGTGCCGCCGCTCTCGTACACGCCGACCACGTCGGGGTTCGGGCCGTAGCCGCGGGGGATGAGGTCCTCCACGCGGACATCGCGCAACTCGTTGATGATGTTCGGGAACAGGGCCAGGTCCTCGAAGCCCTTGACGTCCGTACGCGGGTCGAAGGGCAGCGTCTTCGCCCGCTCCAGCCAGTACGCCGAACCCGTCTCGGGACTGAAGTGCCACTCCATCGCGGCGCGGACGAACTCATCGGCGTCCGGCTGTGCGTCGAGTGGGAGATCGAGAATGTTTTCGATCACTTTATTACCCCCCGTTTGGCCGACGTGGCCGGCCTAAGTGATCGCGGGTTGCCTTCCTACCTCGTCCAGGCTATGTTTCTATTACAATACTGTCAAGTAAAGTTATTTATTATCTCCGCAGGTCAGAAGAGGTTTTCATGGAGACGAGTGCGCCGAAGAAGCAGCGCGGGCGGCCGAGAGACCCACTGATCGAGGAGGCGATCCTGCGGGCGGCCCGCCGCCGGCTCACCGTCGACGGCTACTCCCGCATGACCATCGGCGACGTCGCCGCCGACGCCGGTGTCACCCGGCCGACGGTGTACCGGCGCTGGCAGAGCAAGCTCGATCTGATTGTCGACGCACTCGACCACGCCTTCCGCACCGAACAGGCGGAGACCCCACCGGTCGACCTCGAACGGCTCACGGCGCGGGAGGCGGTGATCGAGGTGGTGCGCCGTCTCGACCTCCGTGCGCCCGAGAAGACGGGATTCACGCTGGTCGGTCACGTGCTGGCCGAAGCCGAGCACAATCCGGAACTGCTGGAGATGGTGCGCATCCACGCGGTATGGCCTCGGCGGCGCCTGCTGCTGGACACGCTCCGCGCCCTCCAAGAGCGCGGCGATCTCCGTTCCGACCTCGACCTGGACGCCGTCGCCGACATGTGGCTCGGCAGCTACTACTCCGCGTTCATCCGCGGCGGCGAGGACGGTGACCTTCCGACCCGTGTCGTCGACACTCTCTGGCCCGCCATCGCGGCCATCCGCCCGGATCGATCCGAGCGTTCGTGATCGAAGGCGTTCGCACCGGGCGTTGGGTGCCCGATGCGAACGCTCTGTCTTACTCACCTCGACAGTCCACGCCCGCTGGCCGGTACCGTCGGCTGCGCGGGCATATCTTCGTCCGGCGCTCTGCGACGTGTTGGTACAACAACAAAGCACTCGACCTACAGTCAGCCTGACTAACGTCTCCCGGTTACCTCACCGCGGCTCGCCCCAACGCCGGGTCAACGCACTGACATCGGCAGAGTCGGCCGGCGTGGGCCGGCGTGGGCCGGCGAGCGGGCAACGCTCGACCAGCGGCATGAACGTGCATGACGCGCGGATGCTGACCGCCGCCATGGACGCCGAGGCGCAGCAGCGGGCAGCCGACGGCATCGGCCTGCGCACACTCATCCACATGGACGACCCGCAGCACCGGGTGGTACGGGCGATCGGCGCCGACTGGTTCAAGCCCCGGGCGATGCGGGCCATGGAAGAGCGCGTCCAGGAACTCGCCCGGCACTACGTCGACCGGATGAGCGAGTACGGCGGAGAATGCGACTTCGCCACAGGCGGTGTTGTCAGCGAAAGTGCTGGTTGAGGACGCCGGAGCTGATGACGATGATGACGCCGATGGTCATGAATACGGCGGGGACGATCCAGTGCCCGTAGCGTTCGATGATGTTGATGACCTTCTTGTGGGAGCTGAGCCAGTATCCGGCCAGGCACCATAGGGCGACCCCGGCGGCGAAGACCACGATGGTGGTGAGGGCGGGTCCGGGGCCGATGGTGCGCAGGACCGGGGGGTAGACCGCCAGGTTGTCGGCGCCGTTGGCGATGGTCAGCGTCATCACCGACAGCAGGCCGATGGCCGGAGCCGCTGACACCTGCTCGCCGGTGGCGTGTGCGTGTATGGCTTTGAGCAGGCCGCGGGCGCCGAGGAGGAACGGGATCAAGCCGCTCTTCGGCCAGCCCGTCAATGCCCTCGCCCACTGCGAAGGCTGCGATGACGTCATCTTCACCGTTGCCATTGAAGACGGTTGGATCGCCCTCGTCCATCTCACCTGGCGGCGCCAACAGGAACCCCGGCCCTGGCCCGCAACCGAGCGCCTCACCGGACCGATATCCAGAGCTCTCCGCACGCACACCCACTGACCGGAAGCAGCAGGTTAAACGAAAAGCTAACGGGCACGGGCGCCCGTTGAGCGCGAACTGAACGACTGCCTCACCTGGCGCCGAGCATCGAGAGACGGCGGACAGGCCGGCTGGTCTCCGGACCGGCCGGCCTGTTGCCATTTCCCAGTCCGGAGCCGAACCGCATGACGGGGGGTCACGTCACCAGTCGGCGACCGGCCGGAAGACCTGCGCGTCCGTTGTGTGGGCGTGCTGCCAGGAGTCCAGATGGTAGGCGTCCGGGAGTTTGCCCAGCGGATGGTGTGACCTTAGCCTCGGGCTTTCGCGAAGGACTTGTCCGGTCCTTGATCAAATAAGTGGAGAGTGCTGCTGACCTGCAACGATGGGACTTGTCGAGGGTCCTGTCAGCTACGAGGAAAGAAGCACTCTCCAGGTGAACATGCGTATCGGGTCGTACCCTCCTGTCCGCGTGCAGGGCGATGGGGGAGCGGTGGTCTCACAGGCCGGCGGGGTGCTGCTGGCGGAGACCGTCTGCAAGACGGGGCTGGACACGGCGATATCGGCGGCGCTGATGCCGTGGCGCAAGCCGCGCGCGGTGCACGATCCGGGCAAGGTCCTGCTGGACCTCGCGCTGGCGGAGACGACCACGGCGCTCGGAGAGGCGTGCGTCGTCGACCGGGCCGAGCTACGTCCCGAGCTGCCCGGCTTCCTCGTCCCCCACGGCCACACCGAGGCGTCCTGGCTGCGGCACTTGGCCGAGCAGGGCGTCGAGTTCGGTGCTGACCCTCGGCTGTGCCCTGGACCTCCACAAAGCGGCCGTCGCCGGTGCAGACGACGTTCATGTCGGTCTCGGCCTTGACGTCTTCCTCGTAGGCGAGGTCGAGCAGGAGCACGCCACCGACGATGCCGACGCTGCCCGCGGCGACCGTGCCGGTGAGCGGCTGGGCCTCGGACCCGACGGTGTCCCGCACGATCGAAGCGTTGGCTGCTGATGCACCGGCAGCGTTGAAGGCGATCGACACCACAGCCCGAGCGAAGGCTCGGTGTGGTGTCGGGTCGCGAGATGGGTCAGCCGCGGATCGCGGTGGTTTCGCGGGTGAACTGGCGGTGGCCGATCAGCTTGTAGGCCAAACGAGCTGGGGCCGGCACGACCTGCATGAACCTCTGCCGTTCCGCGTCATCGGTTTCCTCG
>JAOPYM010000332.1 GCA_025964615.1 Actinomycetes bacterium | reverse complement strand
ACGAGGCGATGCCCGCTTGGAGGCCGGCGTACTGCATGTCCTTGATCTGCCGGTCGATCGTGGCGGGTTCGTCCATGCTGTAGTAGCCGGCAGACGGCTTGTAGTAGGACTGGCCGTGCCCGGCGGCCCCTGCCGAGTACCAGGGGTAGTAGAAGGCCGCTCGGATTGGGAACCTGGTGTCGGCCGGGGCCTTCGCGCTCAACGCGGAGCTGCTTCGGGAGGGGATAGGCGTCGCCTCCGTAGTGCGCCCGGGCGTGATGGCGGCCGGGGCTTTGGTGGGTTTGTAGGCGGCCACGGCGGTCCCGGCGACGACGGCTGCGGCGACCGAGACGACCACGGCCTTGCCAGACCACAAGGTTCGCGCGGTACGCCACGAGCGCGAGGGCATCAGCCATGCGGCTGCCGCGCTCGCCGCACCGCCGCCCTTGCCCGCGATCGCCGCCAGTGCGATGGGAATCGGCACGAACGCCAGGTCGGCCAGCAGTCGCTCGGCGGGGATCATGTCGGCGGGCATGCCGCCGCAGTGGAAGCATTCTCGGACGTGCCGGGCTATCCGCTTGCGCCACAGCCCGCAGGGCCGCCCGTCCCAGCCGCGCATCGTCTGCCCAAGTGACGGGCAGGCCGAGGAGGTGGTCACGGCCCGGACGACCGCGCGGGCCGTTTCGAGTTGCGCCTTCATCCGCTGGATCCGGACGGCGGCCTGCGCTTGGGACAGGCCCAGGGCGTCGGCGACCTCGCCGCGGCTCAGCTCGCCCGCGGTTTCCAGCCACCACAGCGCCAGCAACTGCCGGTCGTCGGCTTCCAGCCAGCGGGTCGCCTCGGCTACCTCCTTACGCTGGCCGGATAGGTGCAGGGACGTGATAGTGAGATCGACGAAGTCGGCGCCGGGGTCGGCGAGCTCGGCCATCTCCATCGAGCCATCGGCGAGGGGTACCGAGCGACGCACGCGCCCGTGCCGGCGGACCTGACGCATCGCGATGGCGACCAGCCATGACCGGAACGCCGCCGGATCCCGGAGCGCGCGCAGGTCACGGACCATCTGCAACATGATGTCCTGGACAAGGTCGTCCACGTCGCCGGGCACCTCAAGCGCCCGTCCCACGATGTTGTAGATCAACGGCAGATGGTCGGCGACAAGCCGGTCGAGTGCCTTCTGATCACCCGAACACGCCGCCCGCACCGCCTCGGTCAACGTTCCGTCTGCCATGCCTACCACCTCATCGAATCGCGCCTACACCAAGGGAGGGACGTCGAGCGTGAAGTGCATATCAGAAATATCGGAAACGCCCGTCACGGCCTTGGGCGCTCGTGTGGCAGGCCATGTGCGGCTGGAATGCCCGGACCTGCGGTCGGTGAGCTAATGGCCAGCGGTTCCGGTGCTCCACAGGGCCGCACCGCCGGCGCTGTAGATCACGACGTTTCCGTCGTTCTGCACGTACAGGCTCGCGCCGGCGTTGCCGGCCGTGTTGCTGGCCCAGACCGGTTTGCCGCTGGTGTCGTAGAGCACGAAGTTGCCGTCGCCCTGCATGATTGCGTTGGCGCTCGCCTTGCCGGCGGTGTTCGAGGTCCACAACGCGGTGCCGCTCTGATTGAGGACAAGGTTGCCGTTGCTGCCCAGGATGAGGGTGAACCGCCCATCGCACGACTGGACCGACTGGCCAACGGTGATCTTCTGGTTGGCGGTCAGCGTGCCACAGCCTCCCGCCGGCTTCGGGACGGGCGCGGTGGGCCGGGTGGCGGTCAGCGCGATCTGGCCCTTGAGCATCGAGCCACCGTCGTTGGTCAGCCGCATGTAGTAGTCCGACGAGCAGGCCGTGCCGTCCTCGTCGAGGGCGAGCAGGCCGGAGCCGGTCGGCACCCCGGCGGTGGTGGCGGCGGTGTGGAGGATCTGGTTGCCCTCGCCGTACTCGTCGAACATGGAGATGTAGATGCCCTGGGCCCCGACGCGGACCATGTTGTAGAACTGGCGCCACATGAAGTCACCGTGCACCCGCTGCCGGGCGGACAGGTCGCCGGGCAGCACGCACGGCTGGTAGTCGATGCCGTGGGTGTTGCAGTCGGCCTGGTCGCCGACATTGACGTTGGTGTAGAACCTGTCGGAGTCGGCGGCGGTGCCGATGCGTCCGACCATCCAGGGGGAGAGCATGTTGAACGCGTGGTAGACGCCGAGGTAGCCGGAGCGCGAGTCGTTCACCCCGGTGCGCCAGTACGTGGGGACCCCGCCGATGACGTAACAGCCCTGAGACTTGAACCAGTTGACGACCTCGAGGCAGTCCGCAGCCGACCACGGATGGTTGGCGTCGTTGAAGCCGAAGCCCCAGATCGCCACGACCGGCTTGCCGTTCTGATGCGCATAGGCGGGCGACGACGTGTACGCCGACATTTTCGCAGTCCAGTCGGCCGGCATCTCTGTCTTCATGTTCGCCCAGCCAGAGGCGTCATACATGATGTGGAACTTGCGCCCATAGGCCTGCGCGGCAGTGTTGACCCTGGCCGTGACCGCGTCGCGGGTCGGACCCTCGCCGCCGTTCGGGTTGAAGCGCTGAAGCGCCGCGGTGTCGCAGCCGTACTGGCGCATCAGCTTGAAGTGCGTGTCAACGGTCACCTGGTCGTACGACGAGAACAGCGTGGCCGGGGCGCCATTGCCGAGGTTGGCGTAGGCGGTCTTGTAGCTCTTGCCGTAGACCGTCATGTCCGGCCACGCCTTGATCGCGTTGTTGCTCGGGGACGGAGGCTGGCCCCAGTTCTGGCTCCAGTGCCACCAGCCGTTGATCGGGGCACCATCGCCGATACACGCGAACCAGCCCTGGTAGCCCACGGTCACCTTGCCCACCACGTCACCCGCCGTGCTCGCGGCCAGCGATACATTCGCCGACCTCCTCAGCGCGGACGCCAGTCCGGTAGTGGCCGCCGCGGCCACAGCGGAACCGGCCACGGTCGTCGCCAGGAACTTTCGGCGTGAGATCGCCATCGGTACGTCCTCTCCATTTGTCCGCATCGGCGACGCCGAGCCGATCGCTCGTGCTCGGCTGCGGCGTCAAGATAGGAGGGGCGTTCCGCGCAACGGCATATCAGAAATGTCAGAAAAACCTCGTCGGGACGGCGAGGAGGGGCGCCGGGCTCGCGAGGTGTATCTGACCCGTCCGGCCTCGCGCCGCAACCAGGCGTGGGAGATGGGCATAAGAAGCTGCCGGTGCTGGTGCTGCCGCCGCGCGGCCCGACCGTGCGCAGGCGAGCGCTATGGGGTGTCTTGTCCTAAATGTGGGTTTTAGCGATGACATTAACGGCAACGTCACGGCGTAGTCGGCGACGAAGGGGGAGGCTGATGGCAGCGCATCGCCCTCCGGACCGGGGCGAGGCCGCTTCTGACCCCGTCCAGGAACTCCCGTTCGAGGCGGCGTACTCACGCCGCCGGTTCCTTGTGTACTCGGCGGCTGGCGCCGCGGGGTCGTTCCTCATCAGCGGCGCGTCCGCGCACGCCGGCGCGGTCGTATCGTCACCGTCCGGCGGAACAGATCGAGTCATCCAGGCGACGCCGTCCTGGTATTTCGTCCACCGTGAGAACGGCTCGGAGGAGATGAAGTGGGGCCCGGTCGGCCAGGCGGTTTTCGACGGTGAGGTCGGGTATGGGGACTTCATCCCCAATGACCGGTTCTATATCCACAACCGGGGGCGTCCGCCCAACATCGACCGCACGACGTGGCGGCTCAAGCTCACCGGCGACGCGATCACCCGCCCCCGGTCGTTCACCTTCGAGGAACTGCTGGCGCTGCCCCAGGTGACATTGCGCCGCACACTTGACTGCGGCGCCAACTGCGCGGCCTTCTTCCCCAAACTCCCGCCCCAGGGGGCCGACAACCGATGGCTTCCCGTCGGCTTCACACAGTGGCACTTCGGCGCGGTGGGCGCCGCCGAGTGGACCGGCGTACGGGCCAAGGACGTGCTCGCCGCGGCCGGAGCCGACCACCCCGTGGACGTGAAGTTCACCGGCTTGGACGTGATTCCCAGTCCCAGCTTCCCCAGCGGGAAGGGCAACTACTCGGAGGTCCTTCCTGCTGACACGGTTCTCAAGGACGACACGCTGCTGGTGCATCGCATGAACGGGTCGGACCTGCCCATCGACCACGGTTATCCGCTGCGCCTCCTCGTCTCCGGGTGGGGCGGCAACATCCAGGTCAAGTGGCTCGGTGAAATCCAGGCGTCGAAGCAGTCCATTCCGGTGACGGGTCCAGCAAAGAACCAGGTGCTCACCGGACCCGCCTATCCCGAGCCGGTCCGTCCCACGGTCGGCCGCGTCCGCAGCGCCATCGAACACAGCCCGGAGCTCACGCTGATGCCCGGTGACATCACGCTGCACGGGCGCGCCTGGTCCGGCGCTGCGGCGATCGATGGAGTCGACGTCACCGTGGAGATGCTCGTTACGCCCGGGCGGTGGGTCCCGGCGATGCCGTGGCGCCCGGCGAAGCTCCTGAGCACACCGGAACCCCTCCTGTGGGTTCGCTTCGAAGTGCCCTGGCCAGGGGTGAAACCGGGCCAGTATCGGGTGATGTCGCGCGCCAAGGACAAGGCCGGGAACATCCAGCCTCGTCCCGAGGACGTCGTGTGGAATCAACACGGATTGGGTTACAACGGGCACTTCCCCCTGGACCTGATCGTGGTGCCGAGCAGCGACATGCCGTAGCCCTGCGCTTGCCGCTCAAAGCTCCGAGGGTCAGCCCTTTGGAAGGGGATGGCACACGGGGAGGCGCAGGACGAAGCGCGCTCCGCGTTCGCTGTCCTGGATGGTCAGGGTGCCCTGGTGTGCTTCGGCGATCTCGCGTGCGATCGCCAGCCCCAACCCGGTCCCCCCTGCGTCGCGGTTGCGTGAGGCGTCCAACCGGGTGAAGCGGTCGAAGACCACCTCCCGCTGTTCGACCGCGATTCCGGCGCCGTCGTCGATGACCTCCAGGATGGCGGTAGGTCCGTCGGCTCGCACGGTGACGGTGATCTGTGAGGTGGCGTGGCGTTCGGCGTTGTCGAGCAGGTTGACCAGTAGCCGGGTGATCCGCATCCGGTCACAGTCGATGAAGACGTT
>JAOPYM010000344.1 GCA_025964615.1 Actinomycetes bacterium | reverse complement strand
GTTCGAGGCCGGCCGCCGCGCCGACCCGCAGGACGGCCACGACGGCGCGGGCCTCGGCCTCGCCCTGGCCCGGCGCCTCGCCCGGTCGGCCGGCGGGGACCTCACCCTGGCGCCCTCCGCCGGTGGGGCGAGGTTCCTCCTAACCCTTCCCCCCGGTTGACCTGTTCGGATGCCCCAGGCGGGCGCTGATCTCGGCCTCGCGGCACTCTTTGCGCGCGAAACGGTCCGGAAAGCGCTTCGCGGAAACTAATGGTCGCCACAGCGACCATTAGTTTCCGTGATCATCAAGTGCGCTCGGCGCTGCGGCCCTCGAGGCGATTTCGGTGGGCGGGCTGATGATCGCGGTGACGGCGTCGGTGCCTGGGTGGAGATCCAGGCGCACGGCGACACGGGTGACCTGGCGGGCGATCTGGTCCGGTGGGAGCCGGGCGATGAGGTGGGCGGCGGCCTTGGCCGCCGCCCACCGCTGCTCGAAGAACTCGAGCGATCCCCCCGATCGCTCGATACGGGCGTCGACGACCACGTCTGCGAGCAAGGTCTCGGACAATAGCGCCTCGCGTACGGCCACGCACCCTTGGTAACGCATCAGGTCGGCTGGGTCCTGGTCTTCCGGCAGAACGATGACGCCGATCGGGCCTTTGACCTGGCCGAGGATCTCCCAGGCCCGTACGGTCGCATCGCGCCCGGCGCGGTCGGCGTCGAGTGCGAGGAGCAGCCCGGTGGTGTCCAGATCGGCTGCGTCGCCGAGCGCGCGGATCTGCGCGCGGGTGAGGGCGGTGCCGCAGGGGCCACCGTCACCGCCCGCCGGTAATCGCGTGCCGGCCCGAGCCTCGTGGCCATTAACCCTCGGGAGGTGTTCACCGGTAGTTCCCCTCGATCATCCAGGCCAGGATCTGAGCGGTGTAGCGGGCATCGTCCGCGGAGCCGAGCAGCCGGCCGTGCCCGGTGACGAACGCGTAAGCGCCTTCGGCGCCCGCGCACAGCACCGTCTCCGGCCAGCCGGTCGAGGAACGCAGCTTCAGCTGCCACCGGCCGTTGCGTGGCTTGCGTACCTGGACCCGTACTCCGCGGTGCTTGAGCTCCCAGTGCAGGCGCAGCAGCCGCGCCCGGCGCTCCTCCAGCTCGTTGCCTCGCCGGATCGCCTGCTCTTGGGCGTTACCGGCATTCCGGCTGGTGTTGCTCGTGATCGTTGCCAACATTGTCATCGCCACCCCCGTGGTGAAACTGACGAGCCCCGGCTCGTCAACTAAAGTCCTTGCCGAGACGATGCATCACCCGATAGTCCTCTGTCAATCATGAGGCGACGGTCGGCGTTTCGTTAACTCAGATCGCTGGATGGAGGGGTTGTGGCAGAGCAGGAAACGGCCATCACCGCGGGGCCGTCGCCGTCGGCGACGCTCGCGAACAAGATCGAGTTGGCTGATCCAGAACATGTGGCCGGCCGACGCCCCACCGGCCAAGAACAACATCGACACCGCCGCCGCGATCGCCGCAGCCACCGGGGAGGAGATCTCCTCCACCACCGTGTGGAAGCTGCGCACCGGCCGCCAGGACAACCCGCAGCTCCGCACCCTGACCGCGCTGGCCACCTTCTTCGGCGTACCGATCGGCTACTTCGGCTTTGCCGCAGAGGCCGAACCGATCGACGAGGACCTCACTCTCAAGGCGCTACTGCGCGAACTACGTGCGGGCACTATCAGCCCCGATGTCCTGCGGGCGCTCGTCGATCTGCCCTCGGACGTCCGGTGGGTCGTCGACGAGATGATCCTCGCCACTGCCGCCGCGGGCAGACGGCGCCGCGCGGACGCCGGCTGAGCAGCGGAGCCAGGTCGGACCGGAGAGTGGAGGAACCGTGCAGAGAGTCGCCGTCGTCGGCTGCGGGGGCAGCGGGAAGTCCCACGTTGCCTGGAGACTGGGGCGTCTTCTAGACGTGCCTGTGACCCACCTGGACGCCGAGTACTTCGACGATGAGTGGAAACCGCTTCCCATGGAGAAGTTCGAGGCCGGCAGCGCGAGTTGGTGGCCGCACCTCGCTGGGTGATCGACGGGAACTACAACTCCACCCTGCACGTACGGCTGGAGGCCGCCGACACCATCGTCTTCATGGACATGCCAACCTGGGTCTGTGTTCGCGGGATTCTCGCCCGGCAGCTCAGGCACGGCCGTGGACGGCGCGGTAACGGCGTCTGCAACCCGAGTGTGACCGAGAGTCTGGCCCAACCTCGGTATCGAGTCAGGCTGTCGGCACTGCGGCGACCGCCTCGATCTCGATCAGGATGTCTGGCCGGAAAAGACCCGCGACCTGGACGAGTGAGCTCGTCGGCGGTCGCTCCAGGTCGATGAACTCATCGCGTACTGCTCGGACGGTGGGTAGCGCCGAGGTGTCGACGACGAAGATGGTGAGCTTGAAGACGTCATCCCAGCTCGCACCGCCCGCTGTGAGGGCAGCTCCGACGTTCTGCATGACCAGGCGGGTCTGGGCTTCCCAATCGCCTGCGGCGGCCGGCACCCCCTCAGCGGTGATGGGGACCTGACCTGAAGTCCAGACGAGCCGGCTTCCCGGCGGGATGCTGGCGACGTGGCTGTACCCGTTGGTCGGCGGCAACGTCGAAGGAGTACTGAGATCGATCCCCGTCATGGTGTCCTT
>JAOPYM010000319.1 GCA_025964615.1 Actinomycetes bacterium | reverse complement strand
GCTCGTAGAGCCGGTCGGCGTATCGGACCAGGCCGAACAGGGTGCCGGCGACCAGCCAGCAGCCGATGCCGAAGAAGAACGCGGCGGGACGCTCCATGAAGAGGCCGAGGACGAACCCCACGAGGGTCAGCATGAGGCCGTTGAAGACGAGCAGGCTGCGGACCACGATCAACGAGTAGACGCTCATCCGCATGAGGGCAGTGTCCGCCCGGCGGGCCCCGCCGTACAGCCTTTTCAGGCCTCCGCGGAGGCGCCGCCCGCCAGTACCACCGACACCGCGACCAGGGTGGCCAGGATCAGCCCCGTGACCAGCGCGGTCGCATGGTGCAGATGGCCGCCCGCCTGGGCGACCGCGACCACGAAGCACAGGTCGAAGAAGAGCTCGAGCGCAGTGGCGGCCCGATGCTCCTCGCCGATGTCCCGGGCCGTCATCTTCTGCCGCCATGGCCGTACGACCAGGTCACTCACGTGAGTGATCCTCCCGGCGGGAGAGCGGCGGAAAACCCTAGAGTAGTTCTCGTGATCACTCTGACAATGGTCCGGCACGGCGAGAGCACCGGCAACGTGGCGCATGCCCGGGCCGAACGGGACGACGCCGAGCAGACGGACATCCCGGTGTGGGACGCCGACGTGCCGTTGTCGGATCTGGGCTGTGCGCAGTCGCAGGCGCTCGGCCGGCGTCTTGCGGCGGGTGAGCCGCCGGACGTGGTGATCTCCTCCCCCTACCTGCGGGCGCTGCAGACGGCGCGGATCGCGCTCCCGGACGCGAGCGTGATCCGGGACGAACGGCTACGGGATCGCGAGATGGGCGTGCTCTACCGGTTGACGCCCAAAGGGGTGGCAGCCCGGTTCCCCGAGGAGATGGCCCGCTGGCAGGCCGCGGGCAAGTTCTACTACCGGCCGCCGAGCGGCGAGGCCTGGACCGACTTGGCGCTCCGGATGCGCACTCTGCTGGCCGAACTGGCCCGCGAACAGGAGGGCAGGCGGGTGCTGATCGTCGCCCACGACGTGGTGATCGTCCTGGCCCGGTACATCATCGAGGGGCTCTCCGTGGAGGAGATCCTGGAGATCGAGAAGGAGCCGGTGGCCAACTGCTCGATCAGCCGCTGGCGGTACGAGAACGGGACGCCACAACCGGTGATGTACAACGACATCTCGCACCTTCTGGCATATTGACCCTCAAGGTTGCGTCTGCGTTATATTTGCGCCTGTGCAACCAATCGTCTCCTCGATCGACTGGCTCACCGATGGACTGTCCGACCTGATCACATATCTGATGAAGACTGCGCAGTGCGACGCCTTCGAGTACATCAGCGAGCTGGACCTGTCGATGTCCCAGGTCCGGATGCTGTTCCTGGTCGACGCCTCACCACACGCCCCGGCTCTGCACGAGCTCGCGGCGGAGCTCGGCCTCTCGATGGCCGCCACTGGACGTGCCGCCGACGGTCTCGTACGGGTCGGCATGGTGACCCGGCACGAGGACGAGACCGATCGCAGGGTCAAGCGGATCAAGCTGACCCCGAGCGGACATGACCTCGTCGTTCGCCTGCCCGCCGCCCGCATGGAGGACCTGCGGCGTTTCGCGGTGCTGCTGAGCGAGGAGGAACGCACCCGGCTCGCCGAGGCGCTCGCGCCCATCCTGATACGCCCGGAGATCCGGGCCCTCACGATCGGAACCCCCTGTTGACCTCATCCACAGCATCCGAAGCGGCACCCGCCGCCGAGGACACACCCACCGGTACCGGACTCGATCGCCGGGTCCTGGTGGTCGCCAGCGTCGTGGTGCTCGGCGCGATCATGTCCATTCTGGACGTCACCGTCGTCAACGTCGCGCTCAACCGGCTCTCCGAAGAGCTGAAGGCCCCGCTGTCCACGATCCAGTGGGTCTCGACGGGCTACACCCTGGCGCTGGCCACCGTGATCCCGGTCAGCGGCTGGGCCGCCGACCGGTTCGGCACCAAGCGCCTGTACATGATCTCGATCGGGCTGTTCGTCATCGGCTCCGCGCTGTCCGGCCTGGCCTGGTCGGCGCAGTCGCTGATCGGGTTCCGGGTCCTGCAGGGCCTCGGCGGCGGCATGATCATGCCGGCCGGCATGACGATCCTGACCCAGGCCGCCGGACCCAAGCGGGTCGGCCAGGTGATGAGCGTGGTCGGCATCCCGATGCTGCTCGGGCCCATCTGCGGCCCGATCCTGGGCGGCTACCTCGTCGACGACGTCTCGTGGCGCTGGATCTTCTACATCAACGTCCCGATCGGCGCCATCACGCTCATGCTGGCCTGGCGGATCCTGGCCCGTGACAAGCCCCAGCCCACCAAGCGCCTCGACCTGCCCGGGCTGCTGCTGCTCTCCCCCGGCCTCGCGCTGCTCATCTACGGGCTGGCGACCGGCGCGGAGAAGCGGGCGTTCGACTCGGCCAAGGTACTGATCCCGACGCTCCTCGGCGCGGTCCTGGTCGTCGGTTTCGTGGCGCGGGCGCTGACCGCCGAGTCCCCGCTGATCGATCTGCGCCTGCTCAAGCGGCGGTCCGTTGCCTCGTCCGCGGGCACCATGGTGCTGTTCGGCTGTGCGTTCTTCGGCGCCATGCTGCTGCTCCCGTTCTACTACCAGGTGGTCAGGCACCAGAGCGCCCTGCACGCGGGCCTGCTCCTGGCCCCGCAGGGGTTCGGAGCCATGGTCACCATGCCGATCGGCGGCAAGCTCACCGACCGTATCGGCCCCGGCCGGGTGGTCCTGGTCGGGCTGATCCTGATCATCGGCGCGATGACAGTCTTCACCCAGATCACCGACGCCACGTCGTACTACTTCCTCGGCGGCACGCTGTTCGTGATGGGCACGGGCATGGGGATGACCATGATGCCGACGATGTCGGCGGCCTTCCAGTCACTCACCCATGACGAGGTGCCGCGCGCCTCCACGATGATGAACATCATCCAGCAGGTGGCCGGCTCGATCGGCGTCGCCACCATCTCGGTGGTCCTCGGCAACGCCCTGGCCTCCCGGCTGGGCGGCGGCGGCAAGGGCGGCGGGCTCGGGGCCGCTCAGCACGTGCCCCCGGCGATGTTCAAGCAGATCGCCCCCAGGATCGCGGAGGCGTTCGCGCAGACCTACTGGGTGGCGCTCGGGCTGCTGGTCGCCGCGATCATCCCGGCGTTGCTGCTACCGCACAACAAGGCGAAGGACTGAGCGGGGCCCGCCGGTCTGGACAAGACCGGCGGGTCACATCTCGGCGAGGATCCGTTCCAGGAACGGAACCGTCGCCTTGACGGGCTCGGCCTCGACACAGAGCCGCTCAATGACGGCCAGGTAGTGGTCGACGTCCTCGCGCTTCTCCAGATAGAGCGAGCTGGTCAGCTGCTCCATGTAGACGATATCGGGCAGGTCCGGCTCGGAGAACCGCAGGATGCTGAACGGGCCTCCGGCTGCGGCATGCCCGCCACGCAGGAACGGCACGATCTGGAGCGTGACATTGGACGTCATCGTGGCGTCGATGAGGTGCTTCAGCTGGGCGCGCATCGCCTGGGCGCTGCCGAGCGGCCTGCGCAGCGCCGCCTCGTCCACGACAGCCCACACCTGCGGCGGTTGCGGGTCGGAGTGCAGTTCCTGCCGGGCCATCCGGAGCTCCACCCGGCGGTCGAGTTCCGTCGCGGAGGCCTCGGGATGGCCGAGGCGGACGACCTCCCGGGCGTACTCCTCGGTCTGCAGCAGGCCGGGCACGAACTGCACCTCGTAGGTGCGGATCCGGGAGGCGGCCTGCTCCAGTGCGACATAGATCTCGAACCAGTGCGGCAGCACGTCGGAGTACTGGTGCCACCAGCCGGCCACATTGGCCATCCTGGCCATGTCCAGCATCACTTCGCGGCGCTTCCCGTCGACCACCCCGTAGAGGGTGAGCAGGTCGGCGACGTCACGCTCGCGGAAGCCGACCCGGCCCAGCTCCATCCGGCTGATCTTGGAGTCGGAGGCGCGGATCGAGGCTCCGGCCTCCGCCCTTCCCAGGCCGCTCGCCAGCCTGAGCCGGCGCAGCTGTGCACCCAGCAGCATACGGAGCACGGTGGGACCGCCGCGCGAGCGGCCGAAGAGGCTCTGCACGGTCGGTTCCCTGTCGGGGTGGGCGAGGCTCATGGCGGGCTCTCCTGGAACGCCGGATCGGTCAGTATCCCACCCCAGCGCGCCGCTGCATAGCCGGTCACACCGAAGCAGGTCAGCCGAACTGGGCGTCACCATACTCGTGCTTCGCTCGATTGAGGAAGTCCCCAAGCTCGGCGGGGGTCAGCACGAGTGCTCCACCGAAGGGGTTCTTCGAGTCACGGACCGCGACCCGTCCGCCGGTGAGCCGCGCCACCTCGACACAGTTGCCGCTGGGATTGCTGCGACTGCTCTTACGCCACGCGACCTCCGGGAACCCGGAAATGAATCTGGAAACCGGCATGCCGCTGTCAACCCCGTACATCGTTCCCCCTACTCCAAACGCTGCGGAAGCGCCCCACCCGACCTGAATTCTACGCCGTGCACGTGCATCCGCTCTTGCAGAAGCCCTTGCACCTGCACGGGGTTGAGGAGCAAGATAGCGGTCACCCGACGACGACACCGCAGGGTTGGTCATGATTCTTCAGCGGGTCTGCAGCACCGGAGCCTCGGCCGGTGACCGGCCAGGACACTGGTGGCACCAGATCTCTCAGGCTGCCCACGGAAGGCCGGCGCCCGGCGTTCCGCGGATGGCGCGCTGCGTGCTGCGCGCCGACCCGACCTCGCCCGGAACCGGCCGCGACTTCACGCGCGGCACCCTGACGGACTGGCGGCTCGACGGGCTCCTCGACAGCACCGAGATGGCCGTGTCAGAACTGGTGACCAACGCCCTGCGCCATGGCCTCGGCGGTACAAACGCCCCGCATCCGGTCCAGCTGGTCCTGCTGCGCACCGTGCAGCGGCTCGTGACGGTGGTGACCGACCCGAGCACCCTCCCGCCCTCCCGCGGCGAGCCCGGCGACTTCGCCGAGAGCGGCCGGGGCCTGTGGATCGTCGAGTCCATCAGCCTCTGCTGGGGCTGGACCCCGCTGGAGGACGGCGGCAAGGCCGTCTGGGCCGCCTTCGAGATCCCCGCCTGAGCCACCTCTACAGGGAGGTGGTTCAGGTCTATCCCCATGATCGGTAAAGTGCGGGCAAATATCCCGCCAGCAACACCACGAACGGATAATTTGCGTCAACCACCCCCAATCAACGTAAGATCTTGCGAAGGGCGGATGGTCTTCCCTGATCGTGTAGGAGTGACATGCGTGGCTTCGCTCGGGTGCTCTTCGATGAGTCCCACCGTGAGTCCTGGAGCATCCGGCGGGACGTCGCCGCGGGCATGAACCCGGGTAACCCTGCTGACAGCGGCTATGTCCGTGCGGCCGAGCTACTGCGCCGGCACGGCCATCGGATCGAACCGCACACCAGCGGTGAGCTGGACGGCGGTGTCCTCACCGACACCGACGTCCTGGTGATCGCCCATCCCGCCGACGACCGCTGGGAACGCACCACCCACCTCGGCAGCCCGATCTTCACCGCCGAGGAGCTCGACGCCATCGAAGCGTACGTCCGGGGCGGCGGCGGCCTGGTCGTGATGGCCGAGTGCGAGCAGGACAAGTACGGGACCAATCTGGGCGACCTGCTGGCCAGGTTCGGCATCGGGATCGTCAACACGACCGTCACCGACTCCGCCCGTACGCACAACGGCGTCGCGGCCTGGGTCCTCGGCGAGCCCTCCCCCGGCATCCCGCGCGACGACCTGCTCGCGGGCGTGCAGACCGCCTGTTTCTACCGGTCGGGCGCGCTGCTGGCCCCGGACGGCGCGCAGGTCCTGCTCCGCACCTCACCCACCGCGGACCCGGCGGGCGCCCCGCTGGCGCTCGCGGTACGGGCCGGTCTCGGCCGCGTGGTGGCCTTCGCCGACTCCGACCTGTTCGGCGACGACTCCATCGCCGACTACCAGCAGGCGGCACTCTGGACCAACGTCGTCACCTGGGCCGCCGGCGAGCCCTGCGGCCGCAGCGGGGGCGCCCGGTCCGCGGCACTCGCCCATCCGGCCTGGACCGAGCTGAAGGCGGCGATCGAGGAACTGCGGCCGCTGCAGGCAAAGGACGGTTCCGTCGCTCCGAGCGACGCCGATGCGGCGCGCACTCTGGTCGGCCGGATGACCGGCGCGATCGAGGACCTGGCCCCGCTGTTCCCGCACGACGCGGACTACCTGGCGGCCGTGGTCATCGACCTGTTCCTGTGGGCCGGGGACGGGTTCGGCGTACCGGACTTCCTGGACTCGCTGCTGGCCTTCCAGCCGCAACTGCGCCGCGAGGACGGACTCGAGCACCTGGTCGTGTTCCCGATGTACACCCAGAACGGCAACCTGAACCGCAACTTCGAGGCGGTCCTGCTCACCGTGGTCTGGCCGGACTGGCTGGCCCACCTGGAGTCCACCCGCTACGACAATCCGATGTTCGTGCCGATCGCGTTCGAGGACTTCACCGGGGGCTACGACACGAACTCGGCCGTGTTGTTCCCGGAGACCGTCGCGGTCCGTACCCCGCCGGAGCGGTTCACCTGGGGCGGCATCTTCTGCGACCGTGAGGCCGCCCGCTTCCGCAGGGTCAGCGCCGCCGCCGCGGAGACGCTGCGGCTGCCGTTGCCGCCGGACGCCGCCCGCCTGATCGCCGGTCAGGACCTGGCCCAGGATGCGTTCGTGCTCTGGGACCTGATCCACGACCGCACGCACAGCCACGGCGACCTGCCGTTCGACCCCTTCATGATCAAACAGCGGATGCCGTACTGGCTGTACGCGCTGGAGGAGCTGCGCTGCGACCTGAACACCTTCCGTGAGGCGGTCCGCCTGGAGCGCAGCGAGGAGGTGGCGGTGCCGCATGCCAGGCTCGTGCAGTACACGATCCTGTTCGACCGGCTGTTCAGGTTCCCGATCACCGGCGACCGGGTGCGCAACTACGACGGGCTCGGCGGGCAGCTGCTCTTCTCCTACCTGCACAAGCACGACGTGCTGCACTGGACCGACAACCGGCTGACCCTCGACTGGAACCGGGTCGGCGACGTCGTCATCGGGCTGTGCGAGGAGGTCGAGAAGCTCTACCGGGACAGCATCGACCGGCCCAAGCTGGCGCACTGGCTGGCCGCCTACGGGCTCGTCTCGCAGTACGTCGAACCGCACCCCGGCTCGACCTGGAACAAGGGCGTCAGTGCGCTTCCAGTGAACGAACCGCCGAAGGCATGGGTGGACGCCGTGCTTCCCGACGAGTTCCCCCTCAGTATGTTCTACGAGGCCCTGGCCAAGAAGCTGGGCGATGTCGTCGAGTCGACAAAGGGGATCAGGGCATGAACAGCGAAAAGGTGATCGTCGTCGCCGGTGCGGGCGGTCCGACCGGCGAGGCGGTCGTGCGCCGCCTCGTGACGGCGGGCGCGCACGTGATCGCGGCCGACGTACGGCCGCACGAGTGGGACGACAAGCGCGTCACCGGCACGGTCGTCGACCTGCTGGACTTCGACGGGGTACGGGCCTGGTCGGCGGAGATCCTCGGCGCGCACGGCCGGGTCGACGGGCTTGTCCACCTGGTCGGCGGCTGGCGGGGCGGCAAGACCTTCGGCGACACCGACCTGGCCGACTGGACGTTCCTGAACGACCTGCTGATCCGTACCCTCCAGCACACCACCCTCGCGTTCCACGACGCGATCCGTACCAGCCCGCAGGGGCGCTTCGCGATCGTCTCGCAGCCCGCCGCGCAGCACCCGGCCCAGGGCGTGGCCGCATACGCCGCGGGCAAGGCCGCCGCCGAGGCGTGGACGCTCGCGCTCGCGGACTCCTTCACCGGCAGCGGCGCGGCGGCCACCATCCTGGTGGTCAAGGCGCTGCTCAACGACGCCATGCGCGAGGCCAAGCCGGACGCCGCCTTCAGCGGCTACACGCACGTCAACGACCTCGCCGCCGCCATCGCGGGCCTGTGGGACCGGCCCGCCGACGAACTGAACGGACAGCGCCTTGCCCTTTACTGATCCTCTCCACGACCCTGCGGTGCGCGGGTTCGCCAGTGACAACTACGCGGGGATCCACCCCGAGGTGCTGGCCGCGCTGGCGGTCGCCAACGACGGCCACCAGGTCTCGTACGGCGACGACGTCTACACCGAGCACCTGCAGGAGGTCTTCCGGGGGCACTTCGGCGAGCGGACCGAGGCGTACCCCGTCTTCAACGGGACCGGCGCCAACGTCGTCGGCCTGCAGGCGATGACGCGGCGCTGGTCGGCGGTGATCTGCGCGGCGACCGCGCACATCAACGTGGACGAAGGCGGTGCGCCGGAGAAGGTGGCCGGGCTCAAGCTGCTCTCGGTGCCCACACCGGACGGCAAGCTGACCACTGACCTGATCGACCAGCAGGCCTGGGGCTGGGGCGACGAGCACCGCGCACAGCCGCACATCGTGTCGATCACGCAGTCCACCGAGCTCGGCACCCTGTACACGCCCGCGGAGATCGCGGCGATCTGCGCGCATGCCCACGAGCGGGACATGCTCGTACATCTGGACGGGTCGCGGATCGCCAACGCGGCCGCCTCTCTCGACCTGCCGCTGCGGGCGTTCACGACCGACGTCGGGGTGGACGTGCTGTCCTTCGGCGGCACCAAGAACGGCCTGATGGTGGGCGAGGCCGTCGTGGTGCTGAACCCCGGCGCGGTGACGGGCGTGAAGTACCTGCGCAAGGGCGCCATGCAGCTGGCCTCGAAGATGCGGTTCGTCTCCGCGCAGCTGATCGCGCTCCTGGAGGGCGACCTGTGGCTGCGCAACGCCCGGCACGCCAACGCCATGGCGGCCCGCCTCGCGGACGCGGTACGGCCGGTACCGGGAGTGACGATCACCCGGCCCGTGCAGGCCAACGCGGTCTTCGCGATCCTGCCCGCCGAGGTGGCCGACCGGCTGCGCAAGCGGTTCCGGTTCTACGACTGGGACGCGCACACCGGCGAGGTCCGGTGGATGTGCGCCTTCGACACCACCCCCGGCGACGTGGACGCCTTCGCGGCGGCGCTCGCCGAGGAAATGTCGGGCTGAATCCCCACATTCACCGCCCTGGCTTGATACAACGCGAGGATGGTCGAAATCCCCGCGCCACCCTTCGAGCGGTACGCGGAGGGCAGGCACTTCCACCGGTTGCTGCTGCTGTACCTGCGGGAGCTGAAGGGCGCCGGCGAGCCCGTCGGCTTCCACCAGTACCTGCTCGTCGGCCTGCTCAACGTGCACGCGCCGGCCTCCGGCGGTGCCGGGGACCGGCCGCCGGGCTGCTCTGCGTGCTCGGTCCGGTACCCCTGCCGGACGGTGCTCGCGGCCGTGTCGGACAGCTACTTCCCGGTGCCGTGGACGGCGGTCGCCGTCGGCGGGTGCCTGCTGGACGCGGGTGTGCTGGATCCCGAGTACGACACCGTGCAGCCGGGCCGGCTGGTCTGGGGACGCAAGGTCCGCCAGTCGGCCACCTGGTCCGCATCGGGCCGGTGGCGCTGGCAGAGCGACGCGGGCGGCCGTGAGTACTACACCGATGAGCAGCTCGCCGGGCTGCTGCTGATCGAGACCGCCCGGGGCCGGTACCCGTACCACTTCGTATCCGACGAGATCGAGGACGAGGTGGCCGCGCTGCGTCCGGCGGCGGCCGAGCGGCTGACCACCTGGGAGCGCGGCCTCGGCACCCCCGTCTGGCGCGAGGAACGCCGCTTCGGAGTTCCCAGACAGCGAGGTGCCCCTCCTCGGTGAGCCGGTTCAGGCGGGGCCACGGCGGGAGGGGACGGGGAGGCGGTCCAGGTCGTGGGCCAGGACGATGTCGCCGTCGAAGGAGGCTGCGGCCTGTTCGGTGAACAGCGGCTCGTCCTCCAGGCGGTAGCGCTCGGAGATGTGGGTCAGGACCAGGCGGCGGACCCCGGCCTCGGCAGCGACCCGGCCCGCCTGGGCGGCGGTGAGGTGACCGTACTCCCCGGCCTGATTCGCGTCGGCGTCCAGGAAGGTCGACTCGATGATCAGCAGGTCCGCGCCCTCGGCCAGTGCGGGGACGGCGTCGCACAGGCGGGTGTCCATGATGAAGGCCGCCTTCTGCCCGGGACGCGGCGTGCTGCACTCTTCGAGCGTGACCGTCCGCCCATCCGGGGTGGTCACCGAACCCTCCCTCTGCAGCCGCCCGATCAGCGGGCCCCGCACACCGCGGGCCTCCAGTTCGACCGGGAGCATGGTGATGCCGTCGGGCTCCTCAAGCCGGTAGCCGTACGCCTCGACCGGGTGGTCCAGGCGCCGGGCGGTCAGGGTGAAGGGGGCGTCGCCGGTATCGAGCCGTGCCTCATCACCGCTCAGCGGGTGCTCCCGGATCACCGCCGTGTCCATGAAGACGGCGGCGTGCCGCAGACGCTCCCAGTAGACGGCGCCGCTGGCCGGGTAGGCGGCGTCGATCGGATGCGGCACTCCGTCGCGGGAGATGCGCTGGATGACGCCGGGCACGCCGAGGCAGTGGTCGCCGTGGAAGTGCGTCACGCAGATCCAGGTGAGGTCGTGCGAGCCGATCCCCGCGTAGGTCATCTGCCGCTGAGTGCCCTCGCCCGGGTCGAAGAGGATGCCGTGCCCGTCCCAGCGCAGCAGATAACCGTTGTGGTTGCGGGTCTTGGTGGGCACCGCACTGGCCGAGCCGAGAACGACGAGATCTCGCGTGGACATCAGATCGACAGCCTGTTGAGCATCTCGGGCAGTTCGCGCTCGTGCAGCACGGTCAGCCTGCGGGTGGCCCTGGTGATGGCGACGTAGAGATCGTGGCCGCCCTTCGGGGACTGGGCGAGGATCTCGTCGGGCGCGACGACCAGCACCGTGTCGAATTCCAGGCCCTTGGACTGGACGACGGTCAGGACCGCCACGGGAGAATCGAGGAGGTCGGCTTCGAGCGGGTAGAGCGCGGTCAGCGCGGCATGACGGGCATCCGGGCAGATGATCGCGAGCCGTCCCTCGCCGATCGCCGCGAGCTCCGCCTTCACCAGCGCCTGGAGATCACCGAGCGGTACGGCACGGGGCGCGGACTCCCCTGACCGCACGGACTCCGGTGCATGCTGGGAGGGCGCGACGGCGTGCAGGACGTCGGCCGCGACCTCCATGATCTCCAGAGGGGTCCGGTAGTTGACCGTCAGGCGTTCCTCGCGCCAGCGGCCCTGCACGTACGTGTCGAGCATCTCGTCCCAGGAGCGCGCCCCGGCGGGCGAACCGGTCTGGGCGAGGTCGCCCACGATGGTGAGGGAACGGGTCGGGATGCGGCGCATCACCATCCGCCAGGCCATGGCGGACAGTTCCTGCGCCTCGTCCACGATCACATGGCCGTACGCCCAGCGCCTGTCCGCGGCGGCCCGTTCCGCCGTGGTCACCGCCGGGCCCTCGTCGCGGTGGCGCAGGGCGAGGGTCTCGGCGTCGAGCACGTCCCCGAGGCCGGTGAACTCCAGGACCCCCTGGGCGTAGAGCTCCGCGGCCTCACGTTCACGTTCCTCGGCGCGCTCCAGCACAGCGGCCTCGGTGTCCTCCTCGTCGAGGAGCTCGGCGGCCTCATCGAGCAGCGGTACGTCACTGATCGTCCAGGGCGCGTCAATGGGCCGTACCAGCATCCGGCTCTCCGATGCGGACAGGCCGGCGGCGTCCGCGGACGAGAGCAGTTCGGAGACCAGCCGCTTCGGAGTGAGCAGTGGCCAGAGTGCGTCAAGCGCGCTGCGGACCGGCTCCTCGCCCCAGAGGCGGGCGGCGGCGAAGCCGAGCTCCTCGTCGTCCGGGGTCCGGTCGAACTGCCGCGCCTCATCGAGGGCCAGCGCCCGCAGCGCCCCGCGCACGAACGCCCGGCGCTGCACATTGTGCGGCGCCCGGAACGCGCGCGCCCGGTCGCGAGCGCGCAGACACTCGTCGTGGCCGAGCCGCAGCGTCATCTGCTCGACCGAGACCTCGACGCCGTCACGGACCGAGGTCCGTACGTCGACCGTGATCTCCGCAGCGGCCACCCGCTGACGGTCCCGCACCGCTTCGGCGAGCACCGCGACCATCCGCAGCGAGCCCTTGAGGATCGCCACCTCGGGCTCGTCCACCGCCGAGGCCGGCACTCCGGGAAACAGCGAGCCGACCGACGAGAGCACCACGTCGGTCTCGCCGAGGGACGGCAGGACCTGGCCGATGTAGCGCAGGAACGTCGGGTTCGGCCCGACCACGAGCACCCCGCGCCGTTCCAGCGTCGCCCGGTGCGTGTAGAGGAGGTACGCCGCGCGGTGCAGTGCGGCCACGGTCTTGCCGGTGCCGGGACCGCCCTGCACGACCAGCACGCCCGGCAGCCCGGAGCGGATCACCCGGTCCTGCTCGGTCTGGATGGTGGCCACGACGTCACCCATCCGGCCCGTACGCCCACGCCGCAGCGAGGCCAGCAGCGCGGCCTCACCGACCAGCGAGTGGCGGTCGGTCTCGGTCATCTGGGAGAGGTCGAACACCTCGTCGTCGAGCCCGACGACCACGCGGTCCCGCAGGCGCAGATGCCGGCGGCGCACCACGGGCCCCGGATCACTGGGGGTCGCGGCGTAGAACGGACGGGCTGCGGGGGCCCGCCAGTCCACCAGGACCACGTCACCTTCGGTGGAACGCAACCCGATCCGGCCTATGTACAGGGACTCCGGGGCGTCGATCCGGCCGAAGCAGAGCGCGCGCTCCGACCCGGTGAGCTGGGCGAGCCTGCGAACGTGCTCATCGGCGGCCGCCTCGCGCTCGACGAGGGCCTGCCTGGTTCCGGTGCGGCGCGCGTGTTCGGTCCGCAGGGCCGCCACGGTACGGGCCCGGGCCTCGTCGAGCCGGTCGTACAGCATCGAGACATAGGCCTGTTCCGCGTCCAGCTGGGCCGATCCAAGTTGACCGGGCTCGATATTCGTGGTACTCTCCCATAATTAGGTTAACTGTGGGCTAGTGACGTTTCAGCCTATCATTCGCCAGGCGAGTACAGCGGCACCCAGCATGGCGGCGCGATCACCGAGCGCCGCGGTCGCCACCCGGGGCGGGGACCGGAACGTGAACCGCTTCTCCAGGCGTTCGACGAGCGGCCCGGTCAGCCGGGCCCCGGCTTCGGCCAGTCCCCCGCCGAGCAGGATCAGCCGGGGGTCGAGCAGCATCGTCGAGATGGTGAGCGCGTCGGCCAGGGTGTCGAGCGCTTCTTCCCAGACCGCAGCAGCGGCGGCGTCCCCGGCCTCGGCGCGTGCGATGACCTTTTCGGCCGGCATCCCGGCACGGCGGGCGATCGCCGAACCGGACGCGTAGGCCTCCACACATCCGCGCTGACCGCACCCGCACAGCTCCCCTCCCGGCCGCACCACCAGATGACCGAGCTCACCGCTGGAGCCGGTCACTCCCGGGTACGGCTCGCCGCCGATGACCACAGCGCCGCAGACCCCTGTGCCGATCGGCACGAACAGGAAGTCGCCCGCACCCCGGCCGGCTCCGAGCACCGCCTCGCCGAGACCTCCGGTCCGTACGTCATGGGCCACGGCCACCGGCAGCCCCAGACGTTCGGCGGCCAGGGCGCGCATGGGCACGTCCCGCCAGCCGATGTTGGCGGAGTAGACGGCGGTGCCATTGGCGTCATCGACGATGCCGGGTACGGCGAGCCCCAGGGCCAGCGGCGGTGTGGCGGCCCGGTCCGCCAGATGCGCGGCGAAGCCGAGGATCTCCGCTATGACGGCCTCGGGACCGCGTTCCCTGCCGGTGGGACGGCGTTCGGTGAGCAGCAACGTGCCGTCACGGCCGGCGACGGCACCCTTCATCGAGGTTCCGCCGACGTCCAGGGCCACGACCAAATCCATGAGCAAAGTATGACGTGACCGACAAGCCCGCTAGGTCACCGAGCACTTACTTGGTGGCCTGGCGTATCTTCGTCACCGAACCCGATTCAGTATGGAGGCGACCGCGATGACCAACCGCTCGTTCGTGATCGGCGTGGGCATGACCAAGTTCGAGAAGCCGGGCTCCCGCGACTGGGAGTACCCCGACATGGCCAAGGAGGCCGTCGGCAAGGCCCTCGCGGACGCGGGCATCTCCTACGACAAGGTCGAGCAGGCCTACGCCGGCTCGATGTACGGCTCGATGGGCCAGCGTGCCCTCTATGAGACCGGGATGACCGGCATCCCCGTGATGACCGTGGCCAACGCCTGCGCGACCGGCTCCAGCGCGCTGTTCCTGGCTCGGCAGGCCATCAAGGGCGGCCTCGCCGACTGCGTGCTCGCGCTCGGCATGGAGAAGATGCAGAAGGGCCCGCTGGGCGCCGGGGTCGGCCAGTCCAAGGTCACCATCATCGACCACCACCTGAAGTCGATGGTGGCGGGGCGGCCGTGGGAGATGGACAAGTCCCCGATGCCGCAGATGTTCGGCAACGCGGGCCGCGAGCACATGGAGAAGTACGGCTCGACCCCCGACCACTTCGCCTGGATCGGCTGGAAGAACCACAAGCACTCGGTGAACAACCCGTACGCTCAGTTTCAGACCGAGTACAGCCTCGACGACGTGCGCAACGCACCCATGATCTTCGAACCGCTGACCAAGCTGCAGTGCTCCCCTACCTCCGACGGCGCCGCCGCCGCGATCGTGGCCAGCGAGCGGTTCGTCGAGGAGCACGACCTGTGGGAGCAGGCGATCGAGATCGCCGGGCACCACATCGCCACCGACACCCCGGAGAGCTTCGCCGACAACTCCTCCATTCAGGTGGTCGGCTTCGGGGTCTCGCAGCGGGCCGCGCGCCTCGCCATGGAGGAGGCGCAGATCTCGATCGAGGACGTGGACGTCATCGAGTTGCACGACTGCTTCTCCGCCAACGAGCTCATCACCTACGAGGCCCTCGGCATGGCCCCCATCGGTGAGGCGCACAAGCTGGTCGACGCCCAGGCCACCACCTACGGGGGCAAGTGGGTCGTCAACCCCTCGGGCGGCCTGATCTCCAAGGGCCACCCGCTGGGCGCCACCGGAATCGCCCAGTGCGCCGAGCTCACCTGGCAGCTGCGCGGCAAGGCCGGCAAGCGCCAGGTCGAGGGCGCGCGCGTCGCCCTGCAGCACAACATCGGCCTCGGCAGCGCCTGCGCCGTAGCCGTCTACAAACCCGCCTCCTCCCGTTGACTCGTGGCGTTTCCCGCCCCGAAAAGCGAAACGGGGCGGGAAACGCCCCGCCGCAACGGCGGGGGTGGGCGGGGGGGGGGGGGGTGGGGGTGAGAGGCGGGCGAGGGCGGCGGTCCGC
>JAOPYM010000289.1 GCA_025964615.1 Actinomycetes bacterium | reverse complement strand
AGGGAGCGAAGCGAGTGAGTGACGAGGGAAGACGGCGCGTCAAGGCCCGCCCGGTGCCGTGCCGGAGGCGCGGCCATGGGCACAGCGAGGGATGGCCGAGCGTGAACGCACGGGCGCGCATGTGAAGCGCAATGCGGGGAATGCCCCATTCGTGAAAAGTGACAAGCGGTCCGTGCAGCGGGACGACAAGCCGGCGCCCCGGCGGCGCCGGCGTCCGTTGAGCATCATCGTGCTGGCGATCGTGGTGGTCGTCGTGGCCCTCCTCGCGGTGCAGGGCCTGCGGCTGTTGCCCGGCTGGCTGAACCCGTTCGCCGAGCGGACCATCGACCGCAGCGGGCCGGTCGTGATCAAGTCGATCCGCGACCTGTCCCGGTACGAGGCGGCCGTCGGCACCTTCCAGGTCGTGGTCGACCTGGAGAAGGAGGCCGCCTACCTGCCGAGCGCGATCAAGGGGAACCGCACGCTGTTCGTCGGCAACGGCAGTGTCAACGCCTACGTCGACTTCTCGCAGCTCCCGCTGGGCGCGATCACGGTCGACAAGACCCGGCTCACGGCGACCGTGCGGCTACCGCACGCGCAGCTGGAGCCGACCAGCCTCGATCCCAAGCACAGCTACGTGTTCGCCACCCAGCAGGGACTGCTCGACAGGATCGGCTCGTTCTTCAGCGGCAACCCGAACGACCAGCAGCAGCTCTACGTGCTGGCCGCTCAGAAGATCCAGACGGCCGCTCAGGCGAGCGGCCTGCTGGCCCGGGCCGACGACAACGCCAAGTCCATGATCGAGAATCTCCTCCGCGCCCTCGGCTTCAAGGCCGTCACCGTCGTCCTCCCCCCAACCTGAGTCCGTTGACTCGTGGCGTTTCCCGCACAGATTAGAGAAATGGTGCGGGAAACGCCACGAGTCAACGGTGACCAGGGGGTCATGGGCGGGGCACCTTGATGATGAGGGCGTCGCCCTGGCCGCCGCCGCCGCAGAGGGCGGCCGCGCCGACGCCGCCGCCGCGGCGCCTGAGCTCGTAGGCCAGGTGCAGGACGATACGGGCGCCCGACATGCCGATCGGGTGCCCGAGGGCGATCGCGCCGCCGTTGACGTTGACGTTGTCGGCGGAGACCCCCAGATCCTTCATCGACTGAACGCCCACGGCCGCGAACGCCTCGTTGATCTCGATGAGGTCGAGGTCGTCCACCACGAGGCCCGCCTTGCCGAGCGCGTGGTTGATGGCGTTGGACGGCTGGGACTGCAGGGAGTTGTCCGGTCCCGCCACGTTGCCGTGCGCGCCGATCTCGGCCAGCCAGGACAGGCCCAGTTCCTCGGCCTTGGCCCTGGACATGACGACGACGGCGCAGGCCCCGTCGGAGATCTGCGAGGACGATCCCGCGGTGATCGTGCCGTCCTTGCTGAAGGCCGGCCGGAGCCTGCTGAGCGACTCGGCGGTCGTGTCAGCCCGTACGCCCTCGTCGGTGGAGAAGATGACCGGGTCGCCCTTGCGGGAAGGTATCGATACGGGGACGATCTCGTCGTCGAAGACCCCGTTCTTGATGGCCGCGGCCGCACGCTGGTGCGAACGGGCCGAGAACTCGTCCTGCTCCGATCGGCCGAGGCCGAGGGCCGTGTTGTGCCGCTCGGTCGACTCGCCCATCGGGATCTGGTCGAAGGCGTCGGTGAGCCCGTCGTAGGCCATGTGGTCCAGCACCTCGACCGAGCCGTACTTGTACCCGGACCGCGACCTGGGCAGCAGGTGCGGTGCCTGAGTCATCGACTCCATGCCACCGGCCACGACGATCTCGAACTCGCCGGCCCTGATCAGCTGGTCGGCCAGCGCGATGGCGTCCAGGCCCGAAAGACAGACCTTGTTGATCGTGAGCGACGGCACGTTCATCGGCACGCCGCCCTTGACGGCCGCCTGACGCGCGGGCATCTGGCCCGCGCCCGCCTGCAGGACCTGGCCCATGATCACGTAGTCGACACAGTCGCCGGTCAGACCGGCCCGGGACAGGGCCGCCTCGATGACGAGGCCTCCCAGGTCGGTGGCCGAGAAGTCCCTGAGCGAACCCAGCAGCCGCCCGATCGGAGTACGGGCGCCGGCGACGATCACAGTGGACAAGGGGACCTCCAGAAAAGTACGGCGGCGACGTTTGCCACGATACCCATCAGGACCGAATCGCCTTCTGGAGGGTCAAGACCATGCTGACACGCATCGACCACATCGGGATCGCCTGCCACGACCTGGACGCGACCATCGAGTTCTACCGCAGCACCTACGGCTTCGACGAGATCCACATCGAGGTCAACGAGGAGCAGGGCGTGCGGGAGGCGATGCTCAAGATCAATGACGCGGGGGACGGCGGGACCACCTCGATCCAGCTCCTGGAGCCGACGCGCGAGGACTCCCCTATCGCCAAATACCTGGCGAAGAACGGCGAAGGCGTACACCACATCGCGTTCGGCACCGACGGCGACGTCCAGGACGAGGCCGACGGGATCGCGGCCAAGGGCGTGCGGCCGCTGTACGACGCGCCCCGGCGGGGCTCGATGGGCTCGCGGATCACGTTTCTGCACCCCAAGGACTGCCACGGAGTCCTGACCGAACTGGTCCAGGCCGCCACGGGACACTGAGTCACCGCAGAGTGTCCGTTTCGTGACGTGATCGAAATCACCCGGTCACCGGCTGGGCAAAGTGCCTGTTCAGGTGGGTTGCGCGGGGCATTTCCGACACACCCTCCCCCCGCGCCCCACCTGTCACGGAAATCCTCTCAAATAAGACAAATCCCCCAGTCCGTCAAGATGAGCCCCCAACACGGCAACAGCGGGAGTACGCTGCTGTGGCCGGGAGAGGTTCGAGGCCGTACAGCCAGATGATCGACCGGTCCCGCACCTTCCCGTAGCCGTCCCGTCACAGCAGGATTGAGCCTCATGCAGTCCGACATCGACGCCCAGCTCAGCAATTTCTTTGAAGACACTCCCCAGCGCGACTTCGACGTGGTGCTTCGCGGCTACGACCGGAACCAGGTCGACGAGCACATCAAACAGCTCGAGAACGACGTTCGGCAGACCCGCGAGTCCACAGGCGCCCTCCAGCGGGAGCTGTCCGACGCCCACAGGCAGCTCCAGGAACAGGAACGGCCGACGTACTCCGGTCTCGGTGCCCGCATCGAGCAGCTCCTCCGGCTGGCCGAGGAGCAGGCCACCGAACTCGTACAGGCCGCCCGTAGCGAGGCCAACGAGATCAAGGCCGCCGCCAAGGTCGACGCCGCCGAGCACCGCGCCACCGCGGAGAACGACGCCGCCGAACTTCGTGCCACCGCCCAGCGTGAGGGCGATGACCTGAAGAACGCGGCCGAGCGCGAGGCGGAGGAGGTGCGCACGTCCGCCCGGCGCGAGGCCGACGAGCTGACCTCCACCACCGAGCGCGAGGTCGCGAAGCTGCGCGCCACCGCCGACCACGAGGTCGCCGAGAAGCGTGCCAGCGCCGAGCGTGAGATCGCCAAGCTCCGCACCACCACTGAGCGCGAGGTCGCCCAGCTCCGGGCGTCCACCAAGCGTGAGCGTGATGAGATCCTCACGACGGCCAAGCGGCAGGCCGACGAGATGCGGGCCCAGGCCCAGCGCATCCTGGAGGAGAGCGAGGCCCAGCGGGCTCAGGCCGAGGCCGAGTTCGAGATCCAGCTCGCCTCCCGGCGCGAAGAGGCCGACCGGCAGGACGCCGAGCGGCACGCCGCGGCGCAGGCCGCCACCCAGAAGCTGGTGGCCGAGGCCGAGCAGCGGGCCGCGTCCGCCGAGCAGCGGGCCGCCAAGGCGACCCAGCAGGCGGAGCAGACCCGGCGCGAGGCCGACTCGCACGCCAAGCAGCTGATGGCCAACGCGCGGAAGAACTCCGACCAGGTCATCGCCGAGGCCAAGGGTCAGGCCGAGCAGCTGCTCAGCGAGACCAAGTCCGAGGCCGAGCGGATCCGTACCGCCGCGCAGCGCCAGGTGGACGAGCTCACCCGCCAGCGGGACAGCATCACCTCCCACCTCAACCAGCTGCGGCAGCTCATCGGCGGCATGCAGCCGACGATGCCGGCGGTCGAGGAGATCTCGGCCCCGGCCCAGAAGCCGGCGCTGTCGGCTCCCGAGCCCAAGGCGACCCCGGCGCCCAAGCAGGCGGCCTCCGCGCCGACCGGCGGCGCCAAGCCGAAGAGCAAGGAAGAGGACGAGGACTGGTGGCAGGAGTAAGCACCGTCTGATCACGGGAGGAGCCCAGGGAGACCTGGGCTCTTCTCATTTCCCAGCGAGTTTCCCAGCGGGACTCAGGGGAGTCTGGACAGTGCGGAGAGGAACTCGGCGACCGCCTGGTTGAACAGTTCGGGCTGCTCGATCGCCGAGAGGTGACCGGCCCTCGGGATCACGAGCAGCTCGGCGTTGGGCAACGCCTCGGCCATCGCCCTGGCATCGGCCTCGGTGGCCAGCGTGTCCTCGGAGCCCACCACGACCAGGGCGGGCGCCCCGGTCTCCCGCAGGGTGCCGAACGAGTCGGGGCGCCCCGCCATGGCCCGCTGCGCCCACGCGGCGGCCTGCGGGGGCGTGGCCTGGACGAGGCCGCGCACGCGGCCATAGATCATCGCCCGCTGCCGGATCGTGGTGGGACCGACCAGGTGCGGCAGGACCTCCTCGACGAGCACCGCCGTACTGCCGTCCATCTCAAGTCGCGCGGCGATCCGCATCCGGTTCTCCCTCGCCGGTTCGGGGTCGGCGGTGGCCAAGGTGTCGGCCAGCACCAGGCCCTGCACCCGCTCGGGGTGCCGCCGGCAGAGCGCCATCGCCACGTACCCGCCCATGGACAGGCCGCCGATGACCGCACGGGCGAGACCCTTGGACCGCAGCAGCCGGTCCACGTCGTCGGCCATGGCGTCGATGGACGGTTCGTCCTTGCCGAGCAGCGAGCCGCCGAACCCGCGCAGGTCCGGTGTGATCACCCGGAACCGGCCGGCCAGGCCCTCACGCTGCGGCAGCCACATGGCCGACGACAGCGGGAAGGCGTGCAGCAGGACGAAGGGCGTCCCCTGGCCGACGTCCCGGGCGTACAAGTTCACGCTCATCGCCACACCCCCGTCAGATCCCCCTTACTGGGAGATAATCGCTGAAATGCGGCGAGGTGCAACCAGAGTGGCCGTGATCGGCCGTGCGGGTTTACTCCCAGTTCTCCGGGAGTGGGTACGCCGCCGGCGCCACCCGCCGGACCACCTCGTTGAGGACGATCCGGACATACGGCTCGCCGATCCACAGGTGCTTGGCCCCTTCGACCGCCACCACCTCGGCCTGCGGGACCCGCGCGAACCGCTCGGACGCCTCCGCCGGGCGCAGGTAGTCGTCGAACTCGGGGACCAGCACGACCAGCGGCCGGCCGTGCGCGCCCCACGCGTCCAGGTCCGCGTCGGTGGTGCGGTGCAACGGCGGCGACAGCAGAATGGCACCCTCCACCAGCGGGTCGCGCCCCCACTTCAGGGCCAGTTCGGTCCCGAACGACCAGCCGAGCAGCCACGGGTGCGGCAGGTCGTGGTAGTCGGCGTACTCCAGGGCCGCAGCGACGTCGTACCGCTCCGTCTCGCCCGCGCCGAAGGACCCCTCGCTCGTCCCGCGCGCCGACGTCGTACCCCTGGTGTTGAATCGCAGCACGGCCACGCCGGCCAGCGCGGGCAGCCGGTAGGAGGCCTTCCGCAGCACGTGGCTGTCCATCATGCCCCCCGCCGTGGGCAGCGGGTGCAGGCAGACGAGCGTGGCCACCGGCGGCCGGTCCGCTGGCAGCGCGAGCTCACCGACCAGATCGAGCCCGTCGGCGGTGTACAGCGTGATGTCCGTCCGTACGGCGGGCAGCACCGAACTCGCCCTGATCTCCCCCATGGAACCCTCTTCTCAACAATGCGAACTCAGTAGCGCGGGCCGTTGCGGGAGCGCTGAACGCGCGGTCCACGGCGCAGCCGGTTGTGCCAGCACGGCGTGTGCCAGTGCCGCCGATCGTCGGCGCCGCCCGAGTCCGCGGGCCAGGCGACGACGTGTGCGACCCCGGCCGGGATCTCCTGATCACAGCCGGGGCAGCGGTACGGTTTCGAGGCGTTCGCACCCGCCACCTGCCGGACGACCCATTCGCCGTCCGGTCCCTCCTGGGTGTCCTCTGGTCCGTACGCGCCCCCGGAGGACGGCCTGTCCCCGGGGTCGCGGCGATTCTTGCGCGGGCTCATGACCGGAGCGTTCGTCCTGCGATGAGGTACTCCTCGAGGAGCGGGGCGGGCGTGAGCGCCGCCTGCCTGGCCTCGGAGTAGAGGGCGCGCAGCACACGCACCGCCCGGTCCAGGCCGAGCCGGTCCAGCTCGGCGATCGGGCCGGCCGGGTAGCCGCAGCCGAGCCGCATCGCGGCGTCGATCGAGTCCGCGTCGGCGTACCCGGCCTCCAGCATCCGTGCGGCGTCGTTGAGGTACGGGAAGCGCAGCGCGTCCACGATGAAGCCCGCCCGGTCCCGGCAGCGGACGACCTCAAGCCCGAGCCGCCCGATCAGCGCGACGGCCCGCGCGGCCACCTCCGGCGAGGTCACCACGGTGGTGGCCACCTCGGCCAGCTTGCCGGGCAGTTCGGGCAGGTGCAGGCCGACCACGGCGGCGGGCCGGTCGGTGGCCATCGCCAGCTCGATCACCGGTACGGCGGAGGCGGTGGTGACCAGAATCGCCCCCGCCTTGGCCACGTCGTCGATGGTGGCGAACAGCGACCGCTTCACCGAGACGTCCTCGGCCACCGCCTCGATGATCAGGTCGCAGTCCACGAGCCGCCCGATCTCGGGGCTGCCGGTGATGCGCTCCAGGGCCGCCTTCTTGCTCAGCTCGTCGATCCGGCCCTTGGCGATCGACTGCTCGAGGGCGTCCTCCAGCGCCAGCCAAGCGGCCTTCACCTTGGTGTCGTCGCCGGCCACGAACCGGACTTCGGCGCCCGCGCGTGCGCAGGTCTCAATGATCCCGACGGCGAGGTCGCCCGATCCGACCACACCGACCAGCGGCCTTTCGACCTCGACGGCCTCCGGCAGCGCGGCGTGGTCTCTGACCACCGCGGAGCCCGGCTTCTCGTAGGTGTAGAAGCCGCGTCCGGTCTTGCGGCCGAGCAGCCCGGCGGTCACGAGCCTGCGCAGCAGCGGGGCGGGCACATGCCGCAGGTCCCTGGACTCGGTGTAGATCGCCTCCATGGCCTCCAGGAGGATGTCCAGGCCGATCATGTCGCTGAGCGTGAGCGGGCCCATCGGGAGCCCGGTGCCGAGCTTCATCGCGGCGTCGATGTCCTCGCGGGTGGCGTGCCCGGAGTCGTACAGCGCGACCGCCTGGTTCAGGTACGGCAGCAGCAGCCGGTTCGCGACGAACCCGGCCCGGTCGCCGATGCTGACCGGGGTCTTGCCGAGGCCCTCGACGAGCGCGACCACGCCGGCGGTGGCCTCCGGGTCGGTGAGCACCGTGCTGATCACCTCGACCAGCTTCATCACCGGTGCCGGATTGAAGAAGTGCACGCCGACGATGGCGGTCGGCCGGTTGGTGGTCATCGCGATCTCGGTGACCGAGAGCGAGGAGGTGTTGGTGGCGAGCACCGCGTCGGCCCGGCACACCCGGTCCAGCTCGGCGAACACCCGCCGCTTGAGCTCAAGCCGTTCCGGTACGGCCTCGATGACGAGATCGCAACCGGCCACGTCCTGGAAGTCGGTGGAAAGGGTGATCCGCCCGAGGATCTCCCGCTGGGCCTCCCCGGTGAGCTTGCTCCGCTTGACGGCCCGGCCCGTGGAGGCCTCCAGGTGCCCTCGGCCCCTGGCCAGCGCGTCCTCGTTGATCTCGATGCCCACGACCTCGAGCTCGCCACGCGCCAGCACCTCGGCGATCCCGGCGCCCATCGTGCCGAGTCCCACCACCCCGACCTTGCGGAACCTGCTCATCGACGCTGCTCCCTTCCTCTGGTGACGAGTCTCCCATCCCGCGATTCCGGGTACGTACCGCCCGTGCGCTTCGGGATCTTCCTGCCTTCGGGGCAGTGGCCGGGCCAGTCCCATGGCTCCGTGCTTGACCGTACGGTCGGTACGGCGCTGGCGGCGGAGGCCGCCGGCTTCGACGACGTCTGGCTGGCCGAGCACCATTTCATGTCGTACGGGGTGTGCCCGTCGGCGACGACCCTGGCCGGATTCATTCTGGGCGCCACCACCAGGTTGCACGTAGGTACAGCCACCAGCGTGCTGTCCGCCCAGCATCCCGTCGCGCTGGCCGAGCAGGCGTCGCTGCTGGCACTGGTGTCCTCGGGGCGCTTCCATCTGGGGGTGGGACGCGGCGGGCCGTGGGTGGACCTGGAGGTGTTCGGTACGGGATTGTCGCGTTACGAGGAGGGGTTCGCGGAGTCTCTCGACTTGCTGCGGACCTGGCTCCGGTCGCCTCGGGTGTCCTGGTCGGGCGCCCACTTCGCGTTCCGCGAGGTGCCGGTGGTGCCGCGCGCCGTCGTGCCCCTCGTCGTCGCCTGTACGAGCCCGGCGACCGAGACGCTCACCGCCCGGCGCGGGTTGCCGATGCTGCTCGGCATGCACGTCGGCGACGCCGCGAAGGCCGACGCGGTGGCCCGCCACGCGTCGATCGCCGCGTCATTCGGGAGTACGGGCCCGTACGGCCATGTCGCGACGGGATTGGCCTTCCTCGGCGAGTCCCGCGAGGCCGCCGTGGAGACGGTCTGCCGGGAGCTTCCCCGATGGCTCGGGCCGGGCCTGGCCGGGTACGTGCCGGTGGACGGCCGGCCGAGGAAGCAGCGCGACCCGGTGGCGTACGCCCGTGAGCTCTGCGACCTGCACGCCGTCGGCACCAGAGACGACTGCGTCTCCTCGCTGGTGGCCACGATCGAGCGGACCGGTATCCGCCACCTCATCCTGCTGACCGACGTCACCGGTTCCCCCGAACAGTCCCTGGAGACCGTGGCCCGGCTCGGCGAGGAGGTACTTCCCCATGTCAGAGCCGCATTCCAGTGACCCCGCCCGGGAGGCGAACACGTTCCCGTCCCTTCGTTGAGTCGTCCAATAGAGGCTGGCGTTTCCCGCACCGTTTCGCCGAACGGTGCGGGAAACGCCACGACTCAACGGGATGGGAGGTCCATGATCAGCAGTCGCGGAGTTCCGGTGACTGGTTGAGAATCTGCTCGCGGGCGGTGATGAAGTGCCGGTACGTGGCGCTCTCCCGGGGGAAGACCGCGACGCGGTGACAGTTCTGGAAGGCCAGCTTCATCCCGAAGTGGCGCTCCAGGGTGCCGCGCATCGCGTCGCTGGCCAGCACCCGGAGCAACTGCCCGCGCGCCTGTTCGTCCGGCGGCGGGGTGAGGTTGTCGGCGAACTCACCGCCGTCGACCTCCAGCCGCGCCACCAGGCCGGTGATCAACTCCCAGGCGTACGGGAGTGAGGTGCGGATGCAGTCGACGAACGCGGCGTCGTCGATCTCGCCGTGCCGAGCCTTGTCGAGGAGTTCCGGACTGACGTCGAGCGACATTGTTCAGGTCCTCTCGGAGGGAACGAGTCGTGTGTCCGGTTTCGACGCTAATCGGGAAATCCCCAGAGTTCCAGCCCTGACGTGACCCGGATGAATCAGAGAGAGCTCAGAGGGGGCGGCCCATGAGAACGTCGTCCACGTAGGCGCCCTCGATCAGGAACTCCTCGGGCAGGACGCCCTCGACGCGGAAACCTGCCGACTCGTACAGCCGGATGGCGGGCAGGTTCGACGAGAGGGTGCGCAGGGTGATGCGCCGGGCGCCCTGGCGGCGGGCCTCGTCGCAGGCCGCTTCCAGCAACGAACGGCCGATACCCAGACGGCGTTCCAGGGGGTCGACGGCCAGGCCCTGGATCTGCCGGACGTGCGAGTTGCTGTCCACCGGGACCGGCTGGACGACCCGTACAAAACCCAGCAGAAGACCGTCGCGTTCGGCCACGAGGAACTCTTCGGGCCGATGCAAGTGGTCGAAGAACGGAAAGCCGTCCCGCGGCGGCGGGGTGATCGCGTTGTCGGGGGCCCAGGTGCGCTGGTCGAGTGCGGTCATGGCCGCCTCGTCGCTGCGGACGGCCGCCCGGATCCTGATATCGCTCACGTGATCAGTCTGCCCTGCCGGTCCCTGCGCTTACGACCGAGTGGGCGGCCGGACCAGACTAGGGTTTCCGGCGTGCGTCTTGTCATAGCGAAATGCAGCGTCGACTACGCGGGCCGGCTCACCGCCCACCTGCCCATGGCTCCCCGGCTGGTTCTGATCAAGTCGGACGGGAGCGTGTCCATCCATGCCGACGACCGGGCCTTCAAGCCGCTGAACTGGATGAACCCGCCGTGCACGGTACGGGAGGAGGCGTTCGAGGAGAACGGTGCGATCGCCAGGTGGACGGTCACCCACGGCAAGTCGGGAGAGCAGCTGATCCTGACGATCAACGAGATCCTGCACGACGTCTCCTACGAACTGGGCGTCGACCCCGGGCTGCAGAAGGACGGAGTCGAGGCGCACCTGCAGGAGTTGCTCGCCGAGCACATCACGACGCTCGGGGACGGGTGGTCGCTGGTCAGGCGGGAGTACCCGACGGCGATCGGGCCTGTGGACATCCTGTGCCGCGATCACACCAGGGGAACGGTGGCCGTCGAGATCAAGCGCCGCGGCGACATCGACGGCGTGGAGCAGCTGACCCGCTACCTGGAACTGCTGAACCGTGATCCGCTCCTCGCGCCGGTGCGCGGCATCTTCGCGGCGCAGGAGATCAAGCCGCAGGCCAAGGTGCTGGCCAACGACCGGGGCATCGACTGCGTGACCCTGGACTACGACGCGCTGCGCGGCATCGAGCGGGACGGCACGCTCTTCTGAGTGCACGCGCCATGGCGGCGAGCACTCGTACACCCTCGACTACGAACTGGGCTGACGAGAGCCCCGGTACGCTTCCGTACATGCCGCCCGTCAACACCGACACGACCCGCGAAAAGGTCATAGAGGCCGCCGAGACCTGTTTCGCCCGGTACGGCGTCGCCAAGACCACCGTGGAGGACGTCGCGGCGGCGGCGGGGCTGTCGCGGGCGACGGTCTACCGCGCGTTCACAGGCGGCCGGGACGAACTGGTGCTGTCCGTCGTGCTACGCGGTCTCGGCCGGTTCCTCGACCGGCTGTCGGCGCGGCTCGGTGACGAGACCTCCGCCCCGGACGCGATCGTCGAGGGCATCCTGGACGCGATCGCCTTCGTCCGGAGCGAACCCCAGATGGCCGCCCAGTTCCTCGCGCCGGACGCGGCCGGGCACACCCAGGCGGTGGTGGCGGGCGCGGCGGAACGGATTCTGGAACTCTGCTGCGATCACGTACGTCCTTATTTCGACCTGGGCCGCCGGGAGGGACTGATCCGCGGCGACATCGAGGTCGAGGGCGCGATGGAATTCTTGTTCCGGGTCATCTCCTCGATGATCGTGATGCCACTTGAGCGGGACGACGAGGCCACCCGGGCCTTCCTGCGCACTTACGTACTCCCCGGCCTTGTCGTGAGAGGGAACTGATGGCGAACGTACGGGAGATCCGAGCGAGCCAGGAAGGACGGCGGCTCAGCCCGGTGTTCCTGGTGATCGTCGCGGCCTGCGTCCTCACCGGGCTGATCACCTGGCGGTACGGGCGGCTGGCGGACCATCTCACGGCGCGGATCGCGCTGTTCGGTTTCGTGGTCTCCGCCTGGATCATGTCCCTGTGCCTGCACGAGTTCGCGCACGCCTACTTCGCCTTCCGGGCAGGTGACCGCAGCATCCCCGGCAAGGGATACCTGACCCTCAACCCCCTGAAGTACGCCGACCCGATCCTCAGCATCGGCATCCCGGTGTTCTTCATGCTGCTGGGCGGGATCGGCCTGCCGGGCGGCGCGGTCTGGATCGATCGGGGCGCGATCCAGGGCAAGGTACGGCACAGCCTCATCTCGGCGGCGGGCCCGCTCGCCAACGTCGCCATCGCGATCGTGCTCGCGCTGATCCTCAAGACCGTCGCCCCGCCGCTGGACGCGGCGACCGTCACGCACGGCGTGTTCTGGTCGGGGGTCTACTTCCTGGCCTTCCTGCAGATCACCGCGGCCCTGCTCAACCTGCTCCCGATCCCCGGGCTCGACGGGTTCGGCATCGTGGAGCCGTACCTGCCTCGCGACTGGGTGCGGGCGGCCGGTCAGTACGGGCAGTTCATCTTCCTGGGACTGATCGCCCTGCTCTGGTACCAGCCGGTCAACAGTGCCTTCTACCGGCTGGTCTTTCACATCACCGACACCCTCGGGGTCAACCAGGTCTGGATCGGCACCGGGCTGCAGCTCTTCCGCTTCTGGTCGAAGTGGCCCCCCGGCTGACAAGGCTCCGCGCGACGGTAAGTGATCGTTTATTGCCGTACGGCCGACGAGTGCCTTACTGTTCGGGAAACCGAACCGAATTCCGCTGGAGGTCCCTGATGTCCGTATCAACGGAGGCGGGGAGCACGACGTTCGAATCCCTGAACCCGGCCACCGGCGAGGTGATCGCCGAGTACCCGGTCCACGACGAGAAGGCGGTCGGCGAGGCCGTCGAGCGGGCCCACGAGGCCGCCGTGTGGTGGGCGGCACTGGGCTGGAAGGAGCGGCGGCTCCGGCTGCTGAACTTCAAGGGCGCGCTCACCCGCAACCTGGGCCGGGTCGCCGAGACGATCCACCAGGAGACCGGCAAGCCGATCCAGGACGCGCAGCTCGAGACCGTCATGGCCATCACCCATCTGGACTGGGCCGCGCGCAACGCCCAGAAGGTGCTGGGCCCGCGGTCCATCTTCCCCGGCATGATGAACATCAACCAGAAGGCCGTACTCGAGTACCGGTCGCTGGGCGTGGTGGGCGTCATCGGGCCGTGGAACTACCCGGTTTTCACCCCGATGGGCTCCATCGCGTACGCGCTCGCCGCCGGCAACGCGGTCGTGTTCAAGCCGTCGGAGTACACCCCCGGCGTGGGCGTGCTGCTCGCCGAGCTGTTCGCCGACGTGGTGCCGGAGAAGCCGGTCTTCCAGGTCGTCACCGGCCTGGGCGCCACCGGTGCGGCGCTGTCGCGCAGCGACGTGAACAAGCTCGCGTTCACCGGTTCCGGGCCGACCGCCAAGAAGGTCATGGCGGCGTGCGCGGAGAGGCTCACCCCGATCGTGGCCGAGTGCGGCGGCAAGGACGCCTGCATCGTCGACGAAGGCGCCGACCTGGAGACGGCCGCCAAGGCCGCGCTCTGGGGGGCGATGTCCAACGCCGGCCAGACCTGCATCGGCGTCGAGCGCGTCTACGTGGTCGACAAGGTCTACGACTCGTTCGTCGCGAAGCTGACCGAGGCGGCCAAGGGGGTCAGGGCCGGGGACGACGCCACCGCGTCGTACGGCCCGATCACCATGCCGGGCCAGCTGGACGTCATCGAGCGGCACATCAACGACGCGCTGGCCAAGGGCGGCAAGGCCGTCGTGGGCGGCGCCGACTCGGTCAAGCGCCCGTTCGTCGAGCCGGTCGTGCTGACCGACGTACCGGACGACTCGTCGGCGGTCTGCGAGGAGACCTTCGGCCCGACCATCACGGTGCACAAGGTCAAGGACCTCGAAGAGGGCCTGGAGAAGGCCAACAAGACCACCTACGGGCTTGCCGGGTCGATCTTCTCTGGCAACAGGTCCGCCGCGATGGACGCCGCCCGGCGGATGCGCTCCGGGATGACCTCCATCAACGCGGTGCTCGCCTTCGCACCCATCGCGGCGCTGCCGTTCGGCGGCGTGGGCGAGTCCGGCTTCGGCCGCATCCACGGCGCCGACGGGCTGCGCGAGTTCGCCCGCCCGAAGGCCATCACCCAGCAGCGTTTCAAGCCCCCGATGGACCTGCTGACCTTCGACCGTACCGAGGAGACCATGCAGCGCGTTCTCAAGCTGGTCACCTTCCTGCACGGCAGGCACTACAAGCGGTAGTCCTAAGGCATCCTCGCTCCGTCTAAGCCTCGAGCGGCGCCAGGGATAGGGCGTCGGCCCGATGTGGGGTATACCGCCTTAGGACGAACCTCGTAGGTGAGAGGCCGGACTTCACACCGGACTCCACTGATCGAGGAGAGCCACCATGCATCCCGAACTCATGAAGGCGCTCATGCAGGAGCGGGTCCGTCAGCTGCAAGTTGAGGCGAGTGCCTTCCGGAAGGCCCGGAAGGCACGCCGCGGATGAGGTCCGCGGCGCGCTCGGCGAGCATGACGGTGGGCGCGTCGGTACCGCCGCGCGGAACGTGCGGCAGCACCGACGCGTCCACCACGCGCAGCCCGTCGACGCCGCGGACCCGCAGGTGCGGATCGCACACCGCGGACTCCGCCGCCCCCATCGCGCAGGTACCGGCCGGGGTGCCGGCGGCTCCGCTGCGCTCCCTGATCCACGCGCGCAGGCCGGCCTCCCCGGCCAGCTGCTCCCCCGGCGCCGACTCGCCGGCGACCAGCCGGGCCAGCGGCTGCTGCCCCGCGATCTCCCTGGCCTGCCCGATCCCGTGCAGCAGCAGCTCCATGTCGGCATCCTCCGCGAGGTAGGAGGGGTCCACGGCGGGCCTCCAGCGCGGATCGGCCGACCGCAGTGTGACCCGGCCACGGGAGGCCACCACCAGCGGCGTGATCAGCACCGACACGGTCCGGGTGGACGGTATGCCGAGCCCATGACGCGTATGCGGCCCGGCCATCACGTGGTACTGCAGGTCGGGTGCGTCCGCACCCCGATCAGACCTGGTGAAGCCACCACCCTCGGCGAGGTTGGAGGCCAGCGGGCCCCGGCCGAGTGACCGCCAGAGCGCCAGGTTCGCGGTGGTCCGGCCCTCCCAGAGGTTCCTGGTGACCGGTGTGTGCCACATCATCACCAGGCTCGGCTGATCGACGAGGCCCTCGCCCACGGGCGCGTCCACCAGCACATCGATGCCGTGCTCGCGCAGCTGTGCGGCGGGCCCGATGCCCGACAGCATGAGCAGCTGCGGGCTGTTGACCGCCCCGCCCGACAGGAGCACCTCGCGTTCCGCGCCGGCCAGGTGCTCGGCGCCGTTCCTGAGGTAGCCGACACCGGTCGCCCGTCCGCCCTCGACGACGATCCGGGTGGCGAGCGCGCCGGTCAACACGGTCAGGTTGGGCCGGCCGAGGGCCGGGCGCAGATACCCGTCCGCGGCCGACCAGCGCCGGCCGCGCAGCTGGTTCACCTGGTAGAAGCCCACGCCGTCCTGTATGGGCCCGTTGAAGTCGTGGTTGGCGGCCAGCCCGGTCCGCCGGGCCGCCTCGATCCAGGCCCGCACGATCGGTGACTTGTACCGCAGATCCTCGACCCGCAGCGGCCCGCCGCCACCGTGGAAGGGCGATGGGCCACGCTGCTGGTCCTCGGCCCTGGTGAAGTACGGCAGTACGTCGTCGTACCCCCAGCCCTCGCAGCCGTGCTCGTCCCGCCAGGTGTCGTAGTCGGCGGGGTTGCCGCGCAGGTAGGTCATCGCACCGGTCGAGGTGCTGCCGCCGAGGGTACGGCCCCGGGCCCAGTGCAGGCGCCTGCCCCCCGCGTGCGGCTGCGGCGTGGTCTCGTAGCCCCAGTCGTAGGGGCCCTTGACCAGGCCGGGGAACCCGCCGGGCATCCGGATCTCCGGGGCGTCGTCGGCCGGTCCGGCCTCGAGCAGGAGCACCCGTACACCGGGATCCTCGCTCAGCCTGGCCGCCAGCACACAGCCCGCGCCACCGGCTCCGACGATCACGTAGTCGTACACGTGCTGAGACTATCCAGAACGGGTCTTATCGGACCGATGGGGCTGTCGATGCCCCGATGTCATCCCCCGGACATCCGGTGACCCTTGGTAGCCGCCGTGCCGTTCACCCTGGTCCTGCGAAGATCGGCCAATGCGCGATACGCGGACCTATCGAGGCATGTCACCCCAGGAACGGCTGAACGAACGGCGGGACCGGCTGCTGGCGGCGGCGTTCCAGCAGTTCGGCGCCAAGGGTTACCCCGCCACCACGATCGACGCGCTCTGCGCCGACGCCCATGTCTCCACCCGCGGCTTCTACGAGTGTTTCAGCGGCCGTGAGGCCATGCTCGCCGCGGTCCACGAGCGGATCACCACCGAGGCCATGGCCGCCGTGCGCCTCGCGGTCGCCAGCGCGGACGAGCCGGTCTCGGCGGGCCTGGCGGCCTACGTGCACCACATGACGTGCGACGAGCGCCGCGCCCGCATCGTGCATGTCGAGGTGGCCCGCGCGGGCCACCCGCTGCAGCCCGCCCGGCGCCGCGCGGTCCACGAGCTCGCAGGTCTCATCACCACCCTGGCCGGCGACCGGACCACTCTCACCTCCCCCGAGCTGAGCCGTATCGCCATCGGCCTGGTCGGCGCCGTGCAGGAACTCCTCACCGAGTGGATCAGCGCCGACCCCCGCCCCGCCCCCGCCGAAGTCCTCACCGGAGCCCAGCACATCTTCCGCACCTCCCTCCGTTGACCCGTGGCGTTTCCCGCACCGTTTCGGTGAACGGTGCGGGAAACG
>JAOPYM010000284.1 GCA_025964615.1 Actinomycetes bacterium | reverse complement strand
GGAACAGCTCGAGCGCCGCGGACATCTGGCGCTCGATGATGTGAAACGCCCCGCGCTGGCCGTAGCCGTTGAAGCTGTCGATGCCGGCGCCCATCACGAGCTCGCCCTTGTGTGCCTGCGACACGTACACATGCACCGCGTTGGACATGACCACCGTCGGGTGCACCGGCTCGAGCAGCTCGGAGACCAGCGCCTGCAGCGGGTGGCTCTGGATCGGAAGCCGCAGCCCCACCATCGAGGCGAGGACGGAGGAGTGCCCGGCAGCGGCAAGGGCGACCTTGCCCGCGCCGATCCGGCCGCGGGTGGTCTGCAGACCGACGACCCGACCATCGACCATGTCGATGCCGGTGACCTCACAGTTCTGGATCAGGTGCACGCCGAGCTCACTGGCTCGTCTGGCAAATCCCCAGGCGACGTAGTCGTGCTTGGCGATGCCGGCCCGAGGCTGATAGGTCGCTCCCAACACCGGGTAGCGCACGTCCGGGGAGACGTTGACGATCGGACAGAGTTCCTGGACCTGCTGCGGGTCAAGCCATTCGGCATCGATGCCGTTGAGGCGGTTGGCGTTGACCCGACGCACCGAGTCGCGCACGTCCTGCAGCGAGTGCGCCAGGTTGAGCACTCCGCGCTGGCTGAACATGATCGGGTAGCCGAGGTCTTCCTCGAGGCCTTCCCAGAGCTTCAGCGAGTGCTCGTAGATCCCGGAGCTCTCGTCCCACAGGTAGTTGGACCGGATGATGGTGGTGTTGCGGGCCATGTTCCCGCCCGCCAACCAGCCCTTCTCCAGCACCGCGACGTTGGTGATGCCGTGGTTCTTGGCCAGGTAGTAGGCGGTGGCCAGCCCATGACCACCCCCGCCGACGATGACGACGTCATAGGACCGCTTCGGATCCGGGTTGTGCCACAGAAAGCTCGGATGGTCCGGAAGATCCGCGCCAGGGCGGGACGGCAGCGGGCGCACGTCGTCGGTCATCGACACACCGCTCCCGCGCGCTGGTCGAGTGCACCACCGGTTGCTGTGGAGGAGGGGCCGCCCGTCATCGCATCCGCCCTAGAATTCTAGATCCCCATGATTGATATACCAGAAGAAGGATAGGCCATGGCCGCCACCGGTGCCACCGGCTCATCGACCGATGGGCCTCCCGCTCGTGCTTCATAGGCCGCGCGTCAAGGCCCAAGTACCGCGCGAGCGGAGCGAGCGCCAGCAACTAGGTCCAGCAGCTCGCCCCCGCTTTACGCGGCGTCGGCGTCGAGACGAGTGAGCGAGACCGACCGCAGGTCCCGCTTTCGTGCCCACCGAATGGCCCATCCGATACCTACGACGGCCCATGCCATGGAGAACCAGACGATGCTGCTTCCGGTCTTGAACGGCAGGCCCAGTTCAGCGACGAAGAATCCTTGGTAGAGGATGTAGCCGTCGATGACGATGCCGAGGACGGGCACGATGCCATTGACGAGCCAGCGGAATTCCGCGCGCTTGTAGCGCAGATGGTAGACGATGTTGGCGACGTTGGCCGCGAGGTAGCACACCAGCACGAAGAAGACGAAGACTTCGCCGAGATATCCGTACGCGTTGGAGGGCCCGTTCTGCCACCAGCTGAAGAAGAGCAGGGCCACGGTGGAGATGAGGATCGTGGCCAGTTCGGCGGTCCAGGGGCCTTTGGTCTTCTGGTCCACTCTGGCCAGCCGGGCCGGACCGAAACCTTCACGGGCCACCGCGTACAGCAGCCGGCTTGCCGCGTAGATCGAGGCGCCGAAGCTCGCGATCGCCGCGGTGAAGCCAGTGATCGGCACCAGGATGGCGAGTGCACCGACGTATTTCTGGGCGATTGGGTATACCGGGGTGACCTGGCCGGCGTTGACGTAGCTCTGGACCACGTGGGCTGGCACCGCAATCGCGAATCCGTACGAGGTGAGCGTCCAGAACAGGCCGGCGATGACCGTGATGAGGATCGTCGCAAGTGGGATCATGCGGCTCGGGGTCTGGGACTCCTCCGCCACCGGTGCGATGCTGTCGACACCGGCGATCGACATGAACGCGAAGACCAGTGCCAGCCCAAGGCCGGAAAACCCCGCCTTGGCGGCGGCAGGGTTGAACGGTGTGGCCGAGAAGTGCCCGAGGTAGCCGCCACGAGCGACGATAACGATGGCCACCACCGCGACGAAGGCGGCCTCGAACAGCATGAGTATCCCGATCATCCGGGCGCCCAATCGGATGTTGCTGCGAGCCATGTAGGCGGCTACGGCGATGGCCAGCAAGCCCCCGGCGTCCCCCGTCCACGATGATGTTTGGATGCCGAAGAACTGCAGAAACGCGTTGAAGAAGACCGCGAACGCTAGCGGGTACAGGGCCGCGACGACGACGTACGCTGTGGCCATCATCCAGCCCAGCCACAGTCCGACGCCCGGTCGAGTGCTTTCCCACAGCCAGGTGAAGGCGCTGCCTGCCGAGGGGCGTCGCCCGTTCATCACCGCGAAGCTGATCGCGGTCGGGATGATCGCGACGGTGATAAGAAGAAATACCAGAGGCATGACGGGGCCACCAGCATCGGATTCGATGAACCCCATGTTGAGATAGATCACCGGCGCGAGCGCGAAGTAGGCAAGGCCGATGAAGGCCACCCGGCGGAGGTTGAGGCTGCCGCCGGCCAGCCGGATTTCCCGTCGGGTCGGCACGGTGGCCCCGCCGGACGCGGGGCTTGCGGAGACCCCTGACTCGGAGGGCATACTCACGGACGTCTCCCTATTGTCGAGGCTGGTCGGATCCGAGACTTGATCGGTGGGGGAGGTCAATGGCAGACGCATCGCCACTGACACCCGATGCTGGTGCTATCGGGTCTGGAAGATGCTCAGTGGCAACGTCATGCCGACGTTCCAGACGCCGGCGTCTACGATTTCGAAGATTTTCAGGTCCCCGACGGCGCTGCAAAGAATGTAGGCGTCCTCGCGAGTCAGCCCGTGCTCAGCGACCAGCCAGCCGATCATGGCTCGAGTCGCCTTTTTTGCGCCTGTCATCAAGTCCGAGTCAATGCCCATCGTGGCGTGGTAGCCGGCCGAGTCCTTCTGTGAGACCGCAGCGGGCGGGACCCGGAAGCTGGGCGCCTCGGACCGCCGCTTGTGCAGCGTGAACCGCAGTGACGTCTGCATAGGACATTCCACGGCGGTCACGCAGACCTCGCCGTCGCCCTGCGCCGCGTGCGGATCGCCACAGGAGAACAGTGCGCCGTCGGCAAGGACTGGGAGCCACAGCGTGACGCCGGTGGTGAGATGTCGGTTGTCCATGTTGCCGCCGCCATGGTGGGGCGGGAACGGCAGCTGTCGAGCGGGTTCCCCAGGATGATTGCCCAGCACCCCAAGGAACGGCGACACCGGAATCTCTACGCCTGGGACGAGAGTCGTGGTCCGGCCCTCGGTCAGGTCGAACGTCCGGACATATCCGTCGGGGAAGTCCTCCGGCAATAGGCCAAGCTCAGGCAGGAACGCGGCCCAACCCCAGTCGCCGGGCTTCAGGTCCAGAATTTCGATCTCCAGCGTGTCACCGGCCTGTGCGCCGTTGACGAACAATGGACCGGACAGGTTGTAGATCGTGTCGAAGTCGAACTTGCATTCAGCGTACGTCGCACCCGACCAGACCTGGCCCTCGCCGGCCACCTTGAGGTCGTAGTGCACCACGTCGCCGGAGTTGATCGCCAGTGCTGGCTCGAGGTCGAGGTCCCACTCGTGATGGATGATGGTCGGATCGATGACGTGTTCGCGTGCGGCCATCGCCACTCCGTTCGGTGCTCGTCGATGCAGGGGTGTGTTACGCGTGCAGGAGTGATGTACAGTAACACGCCAACTGATATATTAGTATGGTCGTGATGTTTCGGTTCGTTTTTAACAGTGTTTCGGGCACGTAACGGCTGGCGGGTTCCTGGACGCCATCCACCGCCTGGACGCCGCCGAGCATCCGGAGATCATCACGACCGATCGTTGATCTCGCTGCACGGGCACCTTATGGACGATGGCGATCTCGACCGGCTGGATCAGCTGTTCACCGCGGACGTCGCCTACGACCTCGCCGAGGCGTGACCCCACCAGCGCAGGGCGGCCGACCGGTTGCCCGGGGTCACGGCGCGGGTACGAGCGCTGGGGTGAACAGGTCCGACAGGCGGGTGAGCGCCTGCGGAATCGTCCGGTAGTACACCCAGGTGCCCCGCCGTTCACCCTCGATCAGCCCCGCCTCCCGCAGCACCTTCAGATGGTGGGATATCGTCGGCGCGCTCAGGTCGAACGGCCCGGTCAGATCACACACACACGCCTCCCCGCCCGGATGGGCGGCGATCAGGTTCAGCAGCCGCAGCCGTACGGGATCAGCCAGCGCCTTGAACACCCGAGACAGCTCCGCCGCCTCGTCCTGCGACATCGTCCCCGCGACCAGCGGCGCGCAGCACACCTCAGCGATCACCGGAAGGATCCTCTGCTTTGACATGTTTCTAATTTGACATCTTTCTAAGCAGTAGTGCAAGCTCACGCTACTTCGACAGGTTCCTAAGCAAGCGCCCTGACAGGAGAATCCCATGAGCGACGCTCCCACCTCGGCAGGCTGCTGCGGTAGCTCCTCCACCTCCCTTCAGGAGTCCTCTCCTGAAGGCACTGGGGCGCGCGGCGCCGCGGATCTGCCGGTGGTCGTGATCGGCGCGGGCCCGGTCGGGCTGGCCGCCGCCGCGCACCTGGCCGAACGCGGCCTGCCGTTCCTGGTACTGGAGGCGGGCGCCCAGGTGGGCGCGTCGATCGGCGAGTGGGGGCACGTACGGCTGTTCAGCCCGTGGCGGTATGACATCGACCCGGCCGCGCGCAGGCTGCTGGAAGCCGCGGGGTGGGCCGCGCCCGACCCCGGGCTGCTGCCGACCGGCGCCGAGCTGATCGCCGGGTACCTGTCGCCGCTGGCCGCGTCGCCGCAGCTCGAACCGCAGCTGCGGGTGGGGGTACGGGTGGAGGCGATCACCCGGGCCGGGTACGACCGGCTGCGCACCACCGGCCGTGACCAGGCCCCCTTCCTGCTGCGGGTACGCGACGCGGGCGGGCAGGTCGAGGAGGTACGGGCACGGGCGGTCATCGACGCCTCCGGCACCTGGACCACCCCGAACGTGCTGGGCGCCACCGGCCTGCCCGCCTACGGTGAGACGGAGGCCGCCGCGTGGATCACGGCGCCGCTGCCCGACGTGCTCGGCGCCGACCGCAAGCGGTTCGCCGGGCGTCACACCCTGGTCGCCGGTGCCGGTCACTCGGCCGCCACCACCTTGCTCGCGCTCGCCGACCTCGCCGACGCCGAGCCGGGTACCCGCATCACCTGGGCACTGCGCGGCGCCGGTGCCTCCCGTACCTATGGGGGCGGGGACGCCGATCAGCTGCCCGCCCGCGGCGCTCTCGGTTCCCGCTTGCGCCGGCATGTGGAGGCGGGCCGGATCGACCTGGTCACCGGGTTCTTCACCCACACAGTCCGGCCCCTAGCCGAGACCCCGCAGTTCGGCGGGATCGAGGTGACCGGCCACAGCCCGGACGGAACCGAGCGAACGCTGGTCGTCGACCAGGTGGTCGCGGCGACCGGGTTCCGGCCCGACCACACTCTCACCGGTGAGCTGCGCCTGCACCTGGACCCGATCATGGGCACCACCCCGGCACTGGCGCCGCTGATCGACCCCAACGAGCACTCCTGCGGCACCGTCCCCCCGCACGGCGAGGCCGAGCTCGCTCACCCCGAGACCGGGTACTACGCCATCGGCGTCAAGAGCTACGGGCGCGCCCCGACCTTCCTGCTCGCCACCGGCTACGAACAGGCCCGCTCTGTCGTCGCGGCCCTGGCCGGCGACTGGGACGCCGCCCGCCGGGTCGAACTGGAACTGCCCGAGACCGGCGTCTGTTCCGCGAACCTCAACCCCGCACCGGCGGGGGAGAAGTCCGGGTTCGCCACCGGCATCAGCGGCGGCCTCCCCGCCCAGCCCCTGCTCGTGACCACCTCGCAGTCCAGCGGTGGCTGCTGCAGCTGACCCCGCACCCCGCCGGCCCCTCCCGCTCCAGCGGGGGGCCGGCGTAGAAGGCGCCAACAGGACGTCACAAGCCTCACCCCCCAGGAGCAGCCGATGACCGACTCCGGCCCCGCGGCACCCGGCCGCGGTGCAGGTTCCACCCCCCGGTTGCGGCGGGCGCTGATCGCCCTGTGCGTCACCCAGATCACCGGGTACGGCATCCTGTACACCCCCGCGACGGCGCCCCCGGACCGCACTGCGGGCGTGGACTCGCGGGAACGAACGGTATCCTCGACGGGCCCGGTCTGAGTCCTGTACAGAAGAAAATTCATCGTCTATCGTCGATGAACGATGAATAGGTTCGAGCCATTGGACCGGCCGACCGCCGAGGAGTACGCCTCCTGGTTCAAGGCGCTCGCCGACGCCACCCGGATCCAGATCGTGTCGCTGCTCGCCCGGCGCGGTGAGCCGATGAGCGTCGGCGAGATCGTTGCGGC
>JAOPYM010000254.1 GCA_025964615.1 Actinomycetes bacterium | reverse complement strand
ATGGCCTGGTGCACGGTGTCGATGTCCTGGCTGGCGTCGACGGTGAAGACGTACTCTTTGCGGCGGAAGAGCTCGAGGATCGGATCGGTCTTCTCGTGGTAGAGCCGCAGGCGCTCGGCGAGCGCTTCTTCGGTGTCGTCCTCCCGGCTGACCAGCTCGCTGCCGCATACGTCGCACCGGCCTTCTTCGTCCGGCCGGTCGAGGATCAGGTTGTAGTCCATACCGCAGCGCGGGCAGTACCGTCGGGCCAGTACTCTTCGCCGGACCTCGTCGTCGGGCAGGTCGAGGTGGATGACCCCGTCGATGTCATAGCTCTCGAGGAAGAACTCGGTCTGCCGGCGGTTGCGCGGAAATCCATCGATGATGAACCCGTAGTTCCAGTCGTGTTGCGCCAGCCTCTCGCGGACCACGCCCTCGACCTGTTCGTCCTCCACGAGTTCACCCGCCGCCATGGTGCGGCGTACCTGAGCGCCCAACTTGGTGTGATGCTGCACATGCCAGCGGAAGATGTCACCGACGCTGATGTGTACGAGATCGAGGTCCTTGGCCAGCAACGCGCTCTGAGTCCCCTTGCCACTACCTTGCGGCCCAATGATCACGTACTTCTGCATGAGAGCACTCTGGCAGATGTTCATCTGCCCGTCAGGTCCGGCGCACCGACCATGCATAGACGCATGTAAATATAGATGTCGGATGAACCAGTAGGAGGTCGTGTTGCTGCCGCTTGAGGTGCTGGAGTGCTGTTCGCCGTTGGTGTCCGAGCCGCTGGATGAGGATCAGGCGGCCGAGCTCGGCCGGGTGTTCAAAGCGCTCGGGGATCCGGTGCGGCTGCGCCTGTTCTCCCTGGTCGCCAGCTACCAGGGTGGTGAGGCGTGCGTCTGTGACATCAGCGGGTTCTTCGATGTGTCGCAGCCGACGATCTCGCATCACCTGAAGGTGCTGCGGGAGGCGGGGTTGCTGACCTCGGAGCGGCGGGCGACGTGGGTGTACTACCGGGTCGTGCCTGAGACCCTGGCGAAGCTGTCGGGTCTGCTCTCCGTGGGTGTGCGGTGACGGTGCCGCTGGCGCGCCGGGCGCTGGCCGAGTTGGTGGGTACGGCGGCGCTGGTGGCGGTGGTGATCGGCTCGGGCATCATGGCGCAGACCCTGTCCCCTCAGGATGTGGGCCTGCAGCTCCTGGAGAACTCGCTGACCACGGTGTTCGGCCTCGGCGTGCTCATCGTGATGCTGGGCCCGGTGTCCGGGGCGCATTTCAATACCGTGGTGTCGCTGGCCGACTGGTGGGCGGGCCGCCACACGCGGACCGGCCTGAGCCTGAGGGAGGTCGCCGCCTACACCGGCGCCCAGGTGGCAGGTGCGGTTGCGGGGGCGGTGCTGGCGAACGCGATGTTCGGCAGGGCGCTGGTGTCCTGGTCGCAGAAAGACCGCTCCTCTCCGCACCTGTGGCTGGGCGAGCTGGTTGCGACCGCGGGCCTGATCATGGTGATCTTCGCGCTGGTACGCAACGGGCGCGCCTCGGCCATTCCGGTCGCGGTGGCCTCCTACATCGGCGCGGCGTACTGGTTCACCTCTTCGACGAGTTTCGCGAACCCGGCGGTGACCATCGGCCGGATGTTCTCCAACACCTTCGCCGGGATCGCCCCCGCCGGCGCCCCGGCGTTCATCGCCGCCCAGCTGGTGGGCGGTGCGGTCGGGTTGCTGCTAGTCGGGGCGCTCTACCCGGACGCAACGGCCGTACCCGGTGCAGGGGCTCGGGAGGTCGCGGGGCAGAACGGCCAGGTCGTGGAGTCTTCGAGGACCGGGGACCTGCTCGACACCTTGGAAGGGGACCTCTGATGTCCGACATCACCACCGGCGCGACCGCTGACAGGCCGAGTGTCCTGTTCGTCTGTGTGCACAATGCGGGCCGTTCGCAGATGGCGGCGGCTTATCTCACCCACCTGACCCAGGGGGCGGTGGAGGTCCGGTCGGCCGGGTCGGCGCCGGCCGATGCGGTGAATCCTGCGGTGGTGGCGGCGATGGCCGAGGAGGGCATCGACATCGCGGCCGAGATCCCCAAGGTCCTCACCAGTGACGCGGTGCAGGCCTCCGATGTGGTGATCACGATGGGGTGCGGGGATGTGTGCCCGATCTTCCCCGGCAAGCGCTACCTCGACTGGCAGCTGGATGACCCCGCAGGCCAGGGCGTGGCAGCCGTACGCCCGATCCGCGACGAGATCCGCGCCCGGATCGAGAAGCTGGCCGCTGAGCTGACCCCGCCGCCGTGACCCGGGCTGCTCTGCCGGGCCGTCCGGCTGAACCTCGAACAGAGCGCTCTGGTCAGCGAGTTCCCTCGGGGTGCAGCACGACCTTCGTCCAGCCGTTGTCGCGGTTGTCGAAGTGGAGGTAGCCCTCTGGGGCCTGGGGCAGCGGGAGTTCGTGTGAGACGATCCACGATGGCTTGGCCTTGCCCTGCTGGATCAGGCCGGAGAGCTGGCGGTTGTAGTGCTTGACGTTGCACTGACCGGAGCCCATGCTCTGTCCCTTGAACCAGTAGGCGCCATAGTCGAAGGCGACGTCACCCTCCCTGTAGAGGGGGTCAGGACTCTGCGGATCCTTCGTGATGAAGACACCGACCACCCCGATGGAGCCGGTGAACTTGACCGACTGCACAAGGTTGTTCAGCGTCATGTTGGGATGCTCGTTGCCCTGCGGGTCATGGGCCTGGTAGCCCACACACTCACATCCGCGGTCGGCGCCGAGGCCGTTGGTCTCCTCCAACACCGCGTCGATGGGCGATACCTTGGAGTCGTCGATGGCGATCGCGCCGATCTGTTCCGCGAGCGCGAGCCGATCCGGATGGCGGTCGACGATCAAGATCTTGGCCGCGCTCTTGAGGGTCGCCGACAGGGCGGCCATCAGGCCGACCGGGCCCGCTCCGAAGATGACGACGGTCTCGCCGGGCTGCAGGTCCGCCAGTTCGGTGCAGTGCCAGCCAGTGGGGAAGATGTCGGAGAGCATCACGTAGTCGGTCTGCCGCTCCCAGGCCTCCTGGGGGAGGACGAGGCAGTTGAAGTCGCCGTACGGCACCCGCAGGAAGTCGGCCTGACCCCCGTCGTACGGGCCCATGTCGGCAAAGCCGTACGCCGCACCGGCCATGTTCGGGGTATCCGGGGTGGTCAGGCAGTACGCGGTGAGGCCGCGCTCACAGTTGCGACAGAAGCCACAGCTGACGTTGAACGGCAGACACACCAGGTCGCCGATCCGTACTCGGTCGACCGCCGAGCCGACCTCGATCACCTCTCCCATATTCTCGTGGCCGAGGACCCGGCCCGGCTCCATGTCGGTGCGTCCCTCGTACATGTGCAGGTCGGACCCGCAGATGTTCGTCGTCGTGACTCTCACCAGAACGTCAGTGGCCCGCTCGATCTTCGCATCAGGCCGGTCCTCGACGCGGACTTCGCGAGGACCTTCGTACACCAGAGCCTTCATTGGATTCCTCCAGCTCATTGCCTTCGTTTGCGATTGGACGCATTCACCGCCGGCTTCCGCAGTGATGCCGTCATCTCGGGTACGAGTGACACAGGCGTGATGAATCCTGCTATGACGCGGGCTCTTTGCGTACTACCCGTCGTACACAGGACGCCTAACTCGCCAATAGCCCTACCAATAGGCCAAAAGGCGCAAACCGGGCCATAAGCAAAGTTTTCCCCTGCAGCTCGCACGGCGGCGTCCCCGGGAACACTCGGTCAGCGTTCCCGGGGACTGTCGTCGGGCCAAGCGGTTGATCTACGGGTAGCTGACCAGCTTGGCGACGTTGTTGCCGGAGTTGGACGGCCCTCCCGTGTTGTTGACGATGTGGGTGATCGTGCCCACGCCGCCGAGCGAGACCGTCACCATGTCGTGGAGCCGGACGCCGGAGGTGTCGGGCACCTCGATGGCGCGGTCGGCGCCGATCGAGGTGTTGACGTTGAAGTAGCAGTACACGCCGAGCCCCCACGCCTCGAGGCTGGTGACCCCGTTGGCCACCTTGTACGCGGCGTAGCCTCTCGTACTTCCGTTCATCCAGCTCGACTGGTTGGGCGGATCGTAGGGGAGCTCGTTCTGAAGGAAGTACGTACGCCCGCCGTTGCCGTTCCAGAGCACCGCGTACTGCTGATAGTGCTCCGCCGCCAGCCCGTACATGGTGACGTTGGCGCCGTTGACGACCAGGCCGTTCGCCGCGGTGTTGGACGTCCAGCCGACACCGCTGCCGTGGTCGGCGCGCCACAGCCAGAAGTCGTCGCCGACGGTGTTGTTGCTGTTCACCTGGACGCTGACACTGGCCTTGCCGACGGCCGCGCCGCCGATGCGGGCGAAGACGTCGGACAGCACCGTCGGGTCGGCGGAGTGGTCCGCGCCGGATCCAGTCGGCCCGACCTGCAGCAGGACGGGCGAGTTGGTCGTGCCCGCGTCGAACAGCAGGCCGCCGATGCGCACGCCGTTCACGTCGGCGGTGGACATCGCGGTGACGCCGTTGTCGGCCTCCAGCGTGGCAAGGCCGAGGCCCAGGACCACGGTGTCCGCACGGGTGACCCTGATCGTGTCGGTCAGGTGGTAGACCCCCGGTGTGAACAGCAGGTTCTTGCCCGAGGCCAGCGCCGCGTTGATGGTGGCGGCAGTATCGGCGGGCTTGGCGATGTAGAACTGGCTGATCGGCAGGGAGGTCCCCGGCGTGTTGCCGCCGGCCCAGGTCGTGCCGCGGCTGTTGGTCTGGTCGGCCGGAACGAACACCTGGTAGGCGCCGGACGAGTCGATGTACAGGTAGGGCTTCTCAGCGATCGTCGGCGTCTGCGCGACAGTGGTGTACGGCGGGTTGGGGAAGGCCTGCGCCGGGGCGTTGGGGTCGCCGACGAAGACCATGTTCCAGTTGGATCCGGTCCAGCTGCCCCACTGGTCGTTGCGCGACAGCCACTGCTGCTGGCTGCCGGAGTTGACCTGCCCATCGACCTGGGAGTCGGCGAGGAAGCCGCCGCTGGACCAGCCGCCGTTGTCGTCGAGCACCATGTTGCCGGTGACGTGCACCCGGCGCATCGGCGAGGCCTGCGACACTGCCCACTTCACCTGCCCGTTGGACGGGCTGTCGGTGAGGTTCTCGACGGAGCGCCAGAAGTTCTGGGTCGCGTTGCCGCCGGCCCACTGCGCGTCGGCGTTGACTCCGCCGCCGGTGATCGTGGTGGCGTTCGGGGACTGGCCCAGGCCGAGGACCTGGGTGTAGTAGCCCACGTGGACGTTCACGTTGTAGGAGCCGGGCTTGAACAGCAGGGCGTAGCGCTGACCACCGAACTGGTTGGTCTGCTGCTGGTTGTAGACGTTGTCGAGCTGGCTCTGAATCGCGGCGCTGGACATCGACGGATCGAAGGTCAGCACGTTGGGTCCCAGATCAGGAGTGCCCGGCGGTGGAGGCGGGGGTGCTCCGGCAGGGGTCAGCGTGAACGACTGGGCGGCAGTGCCGTTGCAGGTGTACTGCTGCAACTGGGTGCTGTCGGCGGTTGTGGCGGCGGGTACGTCCAGGCACGTGCCGCTGTTGCGGTTGACGAAGTGGTAGCCGCCGCCCGATTCGGCGACCGGCTGCCACTGCTGGTTATTGCCGCCGCCGTAGGTCCACAGCTGGATGAGCGCGCCGTTCGCGGTGGACACGTTGGTCACGTCCCACACCTGGGCGTTGCTCGTGGCGGTGCCGACCTGGAAGTAGCCGCCGCTGGTGGCTGTGAACTGCCACTGTTGCGCGGCGGTTCCGTTGCAGGTGTACTGCTGGACGGCGGTGCCGTTCGCGGTGCCGGCTGCCCTGGCGTCGACGCATTTGCCGCTGTTCGCGTTGGTGACCGTGTAGGTCGTGCCCGAGGTGACCGCCGCCGGGAGACTTGCGACAGCGGTCGCCGAGGGTGCGAGGGCGAGCGTCAGCGCACCTGCCGCCAGGGCCGTGGCCGCCAGCGCCGCGGTACGGCGTCGTGGCCATCGTCGTGGTTGTTCAGAGTTCATCTGATCCTCCGTCGTCTGAGTAATCTGAGCCGGCTGACTGGATGGGGCGCTCAACTGGGGAGGTTCCACTGCTGGTTCGCGGATCCCGCGCAGTCCCAGATCTGCAGGCGCGTGCCGTTGGCGGAGCTGGGGCCCGTGGCGTCCAGGCAGCGGCCGGAGGCCGGATTGAGCAAGGCACCGTTGCTCTGGTGCTGCCACTTCTGGGCACCGGTGCCGTTGCAGTCGTACAACTGCACCTGGGTTCCGTTCGCGGTGCCCGCCGCAGTGACGTCCATGCACTTGCCCAGCCCCTGCAGGGAGCCGT
>JAOPYM010000205.1 GCA_025964615.1 Actinomycetes bacterium | reverse complement strand
ACTCACTGGTGGCGGCTGGCGTCTCGCATGCTGCGCGCGTCCTGTCCGGCCAGGGAGTCAACGCCGACCTCGGCATTGTGAGCATGGGCGAGCTGATGGAGGCCGAAGACCGAATCGATACCGGTCTGCAGGCCCATCACATCCTCGACCTGGTTCACGGCCTTCTTAACCAGCGCGAGACCAAAGGCCGGCATCGCGGCGATGCGCGCTGCCATTCCCATCGCCTCGCTCTCCAGCTCGGCACGCGGCACCACCCGATTGATCATTCCGAGCTGATGCGCTCGCATGGCGTCGATCCGCTCACCGAGGAAGAGAAACTCCTTGGCGAAGCGGGCTCCCATCGCAGTGGGGTGCGCGAAGTACTCCACCCCGGGGATCCCCATCCGTACGACCGGATCGGCGAAGAAGGCGTCGTCCGCGGCGACGATGAGATCGCACACCCAGGACAGCATGAGGCCACCGGCGACACAGGCTCCCTGCACCATCGCGATCGTCGGCTTCGGCAGCTCCCGCCATCGCCGGCACATGCCGATGTAGACCTCCTCCTCCCGGGCGAACCTGCTCTCCGCACCGGGTCGGCCTACGTGGTCCCACCACAGCCCCGCCTTCCGCGGGAATGTCTTGTCGATGTCGCGCTCGGAAGTACCGATGTCGTGGCCCGCGGAGAAGTGATCACCGGCTCCGGCCAGCACCACCACCTTGACCGAAGGGTCCTCCGCGGCACGGTAGAACGCCTCGTCCAGCGCGTAGGTCATCGCGGAGTTCTGTGCGTTGCGGTAACGCGGCCGGTTCATCGTGACGACGGCGGTCGCATCCTCGACGCGGTAAAGGACGACGGGCTGGGACTCGGTCATGGCGCCACCTTCTGGATTGTCCGGCTCGGATGGTCTGTGCGCAGACCCAGCAGGCCCGCCAGTCGCTGCCTGTGCGCAGCCGCGTTGCCGTACTCCTGCGCCAGCGCCCAGGCACGTTTGGCGAAAAGGTGATGGTCATACTCCGTGGTGTAGGCGATCGCTCCGTGGCATTGGATCGTGGTACGTGCGACCGACGTCGCCGCCTCCGAAGCGAGCGCCTTGGCAGCCGAGACTTCCCTTTCGGCGTTCGCGTCACCCGTGGCCAGCGAGTAGCCGGCCCGGCGCACGGCGGGTCCGGCGAACTCGATGGCCAGCAGCGCGTCGGCCAGCTGGTGCTTGATCGCTTGGAAACCACCGACCGGCACGCCGAACTGCGTGCGCTGGCAGACGTACTCAACGGTGATCGCAAGCATTCTGCGGCTGAGCCCGATCAGCTCCGCCGCCGTGCCCACCGTGGCACGCGCGACAGCCAGGTCGAGCGCCTCATCGTCGACGTGCAACGGCACGGCCGCGCGCAGGTCGACCTGGGCCAGGCGGCGCGCGCCGTCCATACTCGCCACCGGTCGCGCGGCCGCCATCGACACCAGACCCAGACCCCGCGGCGTGATCACAATGGCCGCCGAGACAAGCTGGCCGTGCGGAACGAGCACCGTGCCGTCGGTGCTCGAGGCCTCCAGCTGGCACCCGATCAGCGTCTGACCGCTGAGCACGTCGGCAAGCAACTCGGCACGATCAGGGCTCGCGGCCAGCAGCGGCGCGGCCACCGCAACGGTCGCGACGGTCGGCAGCGGCAAGCCGGCATGGCCGGTCTGCTCCAGGAGGGCGACCATATAGGTCTCGTCCAGGCCGGTCCCGCCCAGCGTCTCATCGACCAGCAGGCCTGGCACGCCGATGCCGGCGAGTTTGCGCCACACGGGTTCCAGCAGCGAGACTTCGCCGCCCGGCCACGCCGCGCGAACCACCGAGGGCGGGCACTCGTCGGCGAGCAGGCGCCGTACCAGGTCGCGCAACATGCGCTGGTCCTCATCCAGGTCGAAGTACATGCACGTCCTCTCTCCTCACTGGCCGGCCTTCGCTACGGTGATCGCTCATTTCCGGGGAAGCCCCAGTACGCGCTCGGCCACGATGTTGCGCTGAATCTCGTTGGTTCCGGCGTAGATCGGTCCCGACAGCGAGAACAGAAAGCCCTTGCTCCACGGCCCGTCCAGCTCGGCTTCGGGCCCGAGGATGTCCAACGCGGTCTGCTGGAGCCGTACGTCCAGCTCAGACCAGAAGATCTTGTTCAAGCTGGACTCTGCGCCGGTGTCGACACCGGCGGCCATCCGAGTCGCCTGCTGCAGCGTGAACAGCTGGTAGGCCTGGGCGTCGAGCCAGGATCCCACCACACGGTCCAGCACCGCGGCCGGCGTGTCGGCGAGGCGTTCACGTGCCAACTCGACCAGCCTTTCCGCCGAGCTCAGGAACCGCCCCGGCGAGCGAAGCGACAGACCTCGCTCCGAGCCGGTCGTGGACATCGCAACTCGCCAGCCCTCACCGACCCCGCCGAGCACGTCGGTGTCGGGGACGAACACGTCGTCGAGAAACACCTCAGCGAAACCCTCGTCACCGTCCAGCCGGTTGAAGCCCCGCACCGTGATCCCTGGAGAGTTCAGCGCCACCATGAAATAGGTGAGACCTCGATGCCGCTCGGAGTCGGGGTCACTGCGGAACAGTCCGAACAGGTGGGTGCAGAAGGCACCTCTGGTGGTCCACGTCTTGTGCCCGGTCAGTCGCCAACCACCGGCCGCTTCGTCGCGTACAGCCCGGCTACGGAGCGAGGCGAGATCGCTGCCCGCGCCCGGCTCGGACCAGCCCTGGCACCAGATGTCCTGCGCCGCGGCCATCCTCGGCAGAATGCGGTCCTGCTGCTCGTCGGTGCCGAACTCGAAGATCGTCGGCGCGAGCAGGAAGATCCCATTCTGGGTGATCCGGGGCGGCGCACCGGCCCGGTAGTACTCCTCCTCGAAGATCAGCCACTCCCACAGGGTGGCGTCACGTCCGCCGTAGCGCTCGGGCCAGGCCACCACCGCCCAGCGGGCCTCGTGCAGTGCGCGCTCCCACTCCAGGTGACGCGCGAATCCCTCCCTGGTATCGCCGGACGGTCCGCCTGGATCCGGCACGTTCGCCTCGAGCCAGACGCGCGCCTCGGCCCGGAAGGTCTGCTCGCGCTCGCTGTAGTTCAGATCCACTGCTTACTCCTCGCCCGTACCGACGAACTCGTCGCGGATGCGGTCGGACACGCCGCTCAGGTTCAGCTCGAAGGTGAAGCTCTGCTCGAATCGGTAGCTGTGCTTGACATCCCACAGGTCGATACCGTTCAACGATTGCTTGGCCGCGCGGATCACGACCGGGTCCTTCGCCGCCACCTGGCGGGCCACCTCCAACGCCGTCTCCCGCAGCCGATCGGCGGGCACCACCTCGAGCACCGAACCGAAGGCCTTCAACTCGGCTGCGGTGGCGGTGGCCGAGGTGTAGGTCATCGCGCGCATTTTGTGCTGGGGCACCAACCGGGACAGATGCGTGGCCGCGCCGAGCGCGCCTCGGTCCACTTCAGGCAGGCCAAAGGTGGCGTCCTCGCTCGCGACGATGATGTCCGCGTTGCCGACCAGGCCGATCCCGCCGCCCAGGCAGTAGCCGTGGACCGCCGCGATCACCGGGACCTCGCAGTCGTAGATCGCCGCGAACGCGGCGTAGCACCCTCGGTTGGCGCCGAGCAGCGCGGTGAAACCCTCCGTGCGCTGCATCTCCTTGATGTCCACCCCGGCGTTGAAGCCCCGGCCGTTGGCACGCAGGACGACCACCCGCACAGCGGAGTCGGCGCCCAGCGCGGTGATCGTCTTCGCCAGGTCGAACCAACCCTGGACCGGCAAGGCGTTGACGGGCGGATTGTCCATCACGACCTCGGCGATGCCAGTTGAGTCCACCGAGGACGAGATCGGCGAGCCGGGCTGAAAATTGGTCATGCGTCTCTCCTGGTCACGGGCTCATTCATCCAGTCAGCTCGACAAGTACGTCGCTCGCCTCAGCCATGATCCGATCGATGAGTTGCCGGCAGCTGGGCAGCTCGTCGATCAGCCCGACGACTTGACCGGTGGCCATCACGCCGAGCTCTGCGTCACCGTCGACCAGTGCGGTGCGGTACAACATCGGCGCGTTGGCGGCCATGAAAACCTGTCGCCACCGCAGCTCGTGCGACTGCTTCATCGTCACGCCCTCGCGCACCATGTCCCGCCAGGGAACACCGGACAGTCGTCGGTACGTGATGGCGTTGCGCGCCGCGCGGACATAACGCCGCGGCCCGGAGGTGTCCAGCAGGGCCTTGATCGACCCAGCTCGGAGCAACCGCTGCGGGACACCGTCCACCTCGCTGGTCAGAACGGTGTCATTCACCGTTGCGTCCAGGTAGACCTGCTTGACCCGCTCGACGACCGTACTGTCGCTGGTGAGCAGGAAGCGCGTGCCCATCGCGATTCCCGATGCGCCGTACGCCAGCGCGGCCACCAGCCCTCGGCCGTCGAAGAACCCGCCGGCGGCGATCACCGGGATGTCCACCGCATCGACCACCTGGGGCAGCAGCAGGCTCGTCGGCACCTGGCCGGTGTGCCCGCCGCCCTCACTGCCCTGCACGATCACCGCGTCCACGCCCCAGGCGGCCACCTTCTCCGCATGCCGTCTGGCACCGACGGTGGGGACGACCACCACCCCGGCATCCTTCAGATGGCGGATCAACTGCTCCTCGGGAGCCTGCGCGAACGACGCGACCCGCACTCCCTCGGAGATCAGCAGTTCGACCCGGCGCTGCACGTCGGGCTGGCTCGCACGCAGGTTGACCCCGAACGGCCGGTCGGTGAGTTCCTTCGTCCGCCGGATGGCCGTCTGCAGTTCGTCGAAGCCCATCGCGCCCCCGGCGATGATCCCGAGACCGCCGGCCTGTGCGGTGGCGGCGGTGAGCTCGGGGCCGGAGACGTAGCCCATGCCGGTCTGCACGATCGGGTACCGCACACCGAACAAGTCACAGATGCGGGTGTGCAGCCGCCCCGCCGACGCGGCAGGACCTTCGCTCAATTGATCCACCCTTACCCCCTGCTCCCAGCGGTCAGCCGACCGGCGTCCGCGTCAACTCATACTTCCTATCATATAAATCTTTCAGAAGAAAGATATGAGCAGGTGCCTACGATCGGCATTCGGTGTCGCGGTGTCGGTGTCGGCGAGCAGGCCGGGTCACGGCTCCTGGCCGGCCCTTGGCGATGACGGTCCGACGGGCCGGGTGTCATCACCCGCGGTGGCGTACAACAGGCTCGACTCCAGATGCAGGCGAGCCTGACGCTGGACACGATCGACATCGCCGTCCTCGATGTACTTGATGATCCGCTCGTGCGCGCGGGTACCGATCATCCGCTGCTTCGGCTCCGGGAAGGCACCGGCCTGGTCCGCATCACGCACCCACGCCTCCTCCCGACTCGACCACAACGACTCCAGCGCACCCACCACCAGCTTCAACGTCTCATTGCCACAACTACTGACCAGCTCCTCATGGAAACGACGCGACGTCATCGTGAACTGATACGGATCGTCGATCACCTCCAGCGTCTGCGCGTGCAACTCACGCAGCCGCGGCAACACCGTCTCATAACGGTCCTCCCGGGAGGCGCAGATACTCGCACACACCGGCTCGATGTTCTTGAGCGCATCACGCAGATCCGCCAACTGCACACCCTTCGACTGCAACACCAGCCCGACCGAGTAAGCCGCATTACTGACCCGCGGCACATGCACCGTCGCACCACCACGGTTACCACGATGAACCGTGATCAGACCCTCGGCCTCCAAGATCCGCAACGCCTCACGAAGCGACGGGCGACTCACCCGAAACTCCAACAGCAGATCCTCCTGCCTCGGCAGGAAAGCACCATCCTGGAGCACACCCGTCACGATCCGCTCACGCAGGACCTCAGCCACCATTTCCGCCAGCCGAGGCTGATGGATCTGCACAGGCGCCTCTCCAGCGGTACGAACACGAATAGCGGGAGCAGACACTACCGTCTCTAGTGCCGCGAACTCCGCGCCTGCTTCTCCTGACACCGGCTCACCTCCGACAGGGCAGTCACAACGCTAATAGAAATATCTTTCCTTTGTTTCAAAAGATAGCTGACTTCGTGTCAATCACCAACCGCTGCACGGCGTGCTCGGCTTCTGTCCGGCCAAGGGCCGCTTCCGGTGGCGCAGCGGTGCGGGTCCGGAGTCGACGAACCGGCCGGCACGAGCGGAGACCGCGATTCGGTGACGGCCGGCGCGTCAGCCATAGGAGCGTAGCGCCCGGTAGGGCAGCGATCGACCACGATCGCGTTCGTTCTTCGAGGAGCTTCGCCGCTCGCTCAGCCCGAAGGCATGCCGATCCCCGAACCCCCGCCACCGGAGCCCTGCGCCTGGTCCGGATCCGCCGACATCGCCCACACCCGTGGCGACCTGCACAACCATCGCGACGTGATCAACATCTCCGTGGGGTTTGCGGCCGTCCTCGATACAGATAAAACTTTATGATGATAGATTTGTGTCCGGTGCAGCTCGAAACGCACCGAACGACCGCACACACACCACAGACGCGCTGGCGGACTGCGGCCAGCCCTGCCGTCGCTCAAGGAGAGTGCATGACTGACAAGCGGATGTCCGCGGACGACGTCGCGGCCCAGGTTCGCGACGGCATGACAGTGGGCATCGGTGGCTGGGGTTCGCGACGCAAGCCGATGTCATTGGTCCGAGCACTGCTGCGCACCGACGTCAGGGACCTCACGGTGGTGAGCTTCGGCGGTCCAGACGTCGGATTGCTCTGCCAGGCCGGCAAGGTGCGCAAGGTCGTGTACGGCTTCGTCTCGCTCGACTCCATCGCGTTGGACCCGCACTTCAGGGCAGCGCGGGAGGCGGGCTCCCTCGAGATCGCCGAGTACGACGAGGGGATGTGCCTGGCAGGGTTGCGCGCCGCCGCACACAGGCTGCCGTTCATGCCGATCAGGGCAGGTCTCAGTTCCGACGTGCTCACGATCAACCCGGACCTGCGCACGATCACCTCACCGTACGACCCTGACGATGTCGTGGTGGCCATGCCCCCGCTGACGCTGGATGTCGCGCTGGTGCATCTGAACGCCGCGGACCAGCTCGGCAACGCCCAGTATCTGGGACCCGACGCCTACTTCGATGACCTGTTCTGCATGGCGGCGAAGGAGAGCTACGTGAGTTGCGAACGCATCGTGCCCACCGAAGAGCTGACGGCGACCGCGCCGGTGCAGTCACTGCTGCTCAGCCGGATGTTCGTCACCGGCGTGGTCGAGTCACCTGGAAGCGCCCATTTCACCAGCTGCGCGCCGGACTACGGGCGGGACGAGTCCTTTCAGCGTCACTACGTGGCCAGCGCTCGCGAACCCGCCGCGTGGGCGGAGTTCGAGAGACAATTCCTGTCCGGCAGCGAGGACGACTACCAGGCCGCGGTACGGGCCTTCGACGAGCGACCGGCGGTGGCGTTGTGAGTCAGCTGACCAGCGATCAGACGGGCCGACAGCAGGCCACCCGTGCCGAGATCTGCGTGGCCGCGTGCGCCGATACCTGGATCGGCGCCGGTGAGGTGCTCGCCTCACCGATTGGGATCGTTCCGGCGGTCGGGGCACGCCTGGCCCGGCTGACCAGCGCGCCGGACCTGGTGATGTCCGACGGCGAAGCGCTGCTGATCATGGATGTGCCGAAGCTGGGAGCCACGGGCTCGGACGTCGGCGTCATCGAAGGCTGGCTCCCCTATCGGCGCGTGTTCGACATCGTCGCAGCCGGGCGCCGCCAGGTGATGATGGGTGCCAGCCAAATCGATCGCTACGGCAACCAGAACATCTCGGCGATCGGTGACTGGCGCCACCCGGCCTTCCAGCTGATCGGGGTGCGCGGGGCGCCGGGTAACACCGTCAACCACCGCACCGACTACTGGGTGCCGCGGCACAGTCGGCGCGTGTTCGTAGAGCGCGTCGACGTCGTCTCCGGAGTCGGTCACGATCGGGCGCGCGCGAACGGCGCGGCGGCGGCGCGCTATCACGACGTGCGGGTCGTCGTCACCGACCTCGCTGTACTGGACTTCGCGACACCCGACCGATCGATGCGACTGCGGTCGGTACACCCCGGCGTGACGGTGGAACAGGTGCAGCTGGCAACCGGGTTCCCTCTGGTGGTCGAAGACGTGACGGAGACTCGGCTGCCGAACGCCGACGAACTGCACCTGATCCGGGACGTGATCGACCCCGCTGGGCTGCGGAACCGCGAGCTCCCGTCTTAGCGAGCAGCCGCGACCAGCGGCCGGCGGCGGCTGGTCGCGGCTGAACTGTTAGTCGCGGCCCTTCTGCCCCAGCCGGGCACGTATGTCAGCCCGTAGGGCCGCTTTGGCCAGTTTGCCGCCGTCAGAGGTCGGCAACTCGTCGGTCACGACCAGGTACTCAGGGAACCATTCCTTGCTGACGCCACGCGAGCTGAGGTGCGTACGGATCTCGTCCAAGGTGATGTGTACGCCTGCACTCGGCACCACGTAGACGCACACCCGCTCTCCGAAGACCTCGTCCGGCATGGCGACCGCGGCACACCGGATGATGCCGGGCATCGTGCCGACCTCCTCCTCTACCGCGGGGGCGCTGATGTTCTTTCCGCCCCGGATGATGAAGTCGGACGTGCGGCCCACAACGCTGAGGTATCCCTCCTCGTCTATGGTGACCAGATCACCCATCAGCATCCAGCCGTCCGGCGTGAACAGCTCCGCGTTCGCGGAGGGATCCTCGTAGTACCCGCGAGAGCGTACGATGCCGATCGAGGCCGGTCGACCCGGTCCGCCGGGTATCGGCAACTCAGCGCCGTTCTCGGCGAACAGTCGGACCTGGGTCTCGGGGATGAGCTTCCCCCCGGTGGTCAGCCGCCGCTCGCGCGGATCGTCGATCGTCGTGTAGCTCTGGACACCCGTCTCGTTGGAGCCGTACATGTTGACGATGACCGCGCCGGTCCTCGTCTCGAACTCCTCGGCCTTGTGATAGGGCACCGCCTCGCCGCCGGTGAACATCACGCGCAGCGCACCGAGGTCGTAGCTGTCGAAGTCGGGATGCCCCAACATCATGACGAACTGGGTGGAGACGGCCATGAATACGGTGACCCGCTCGGCCTCCAGCATCTCCAGGGTCGCCTGGACGTCGAAGCGTGGCAGTACCACGGACGGCACGCCGAGCAGCGTGGGCGTGAAATGCGCGGTCCAGAGGCCGAACCCGAACGGCGCGGGCACGACGCTCATGCAGATGTCGTCGGTGGTGAGCGCGCCGGAATCCACCGAATACTCATGGTATTTGAGCCAGCGTCGCTCGTCGTGCACAACGCACTTGGGCAGACCCGTGGTGCCCGAGGTCGAGTTCAGAAGGGAGATCTGCTCGATCGGCCTCCGACGGCCGGCGATCCGCGCCTCGGCCCGGGCGATCACCTCAGGCGCGGCAGCCCGAAAGACCGCGCCCTGCGGCTGCGGCACCCAATCGTAGACATTCATGTACCGGGTCAGCGCCGGCAGGTCGGCCGACAGTTGCCCGAACAGTTCCCTGGTGTCCACGGGTCCGAGCTGCGGGACCGTGAGCAGCGTGGTCGCGCCGGACTTGGCGAGCAGGTGCCGCAGCTCGCGCTCACCTGAACGGGACCCGATGCCGGTGAAGACCACGCCCGCGCGCAGACAGGCCGACAACGCCACGTGAACGGCCGCTCCATCCGGTATCCATACCCCGACCCGTTCGCCAGGTTCGACGCCGGCCTCCACCAGTGCCAGGGCAAGCAACGTGATATATCCGTCGTAGGCGGTCCAGGAGAGCCTGCCGGATGGCTCGACGACTGCGAACGCGTCCGGCTTGCCGGCCGCGTACCCCTTGATCGCCGCGTCCAACGAGTCCCAGCGGGGCATCGTGGCGACGGCGGCGCGGCGTCGATCCTGCGTACCCACACCTGCTCCTTCGGCTGTCGGCAGGGATTTTCCGGACATGGTCATTCTTGATCATCCTTCGAGTACGGCACGGAGGGTTGCGGGTAGAGTCGTGGGGCGGCCATGCGCGTCTACCGTCACGAGCGACAAGGTCGACCTCGCGACCACATCGCCGTCGGCGGAGCGGACCATCGTGTAACCGAAGTCATAGGAGCGAACACCGACCCGGGGAACCCTCAACTCGATGTCGATCTCGTCGTAGACAGCAGTCGGGAGCAGGTATTCGCATTGAGTGGAACGGGTCACCTGGCTCGCGCCGTGCTCGGCGAGCATCCGGTCGTAGCGGAAGCCCTCCGCGAACATCCACTCGGTGCTGAGGCGCTCCATCCAGGCGAACCAACTCCCGTAGTAGATCAAGCCGGCGGGATCGGTGTCGGCATAGCTGAGCCGTATCCGGGTCACCGCTCGGACGCGCGCATCCGCTCTCACCGCACTCACGAGGAATCCGCCGTCAGGCTCGGTACGGCGACGAGAGGAAGGCACGGCACACCTCTCCTTCACGAGATCCGGATGGACGGACGGTGCCTCGCGATCCCGCCGGTCAGCTGTTCGTGGTCTACGCCAAACGCCGGGGGTGATCCGCGTACATCCCGCGCTCCTCGCCATCCGGTCGGGATCAGGGTCCGACGGGGCTCCTGCTTGTCCATGCGGCACCTTCCTCACGTCTACGACGATGCTATCGTATGCGTGTTATCAATCTTTTAGTTGTTAGCCGGAGACCGTGGTCATAGCATCGGATTCGCCCGGCCCGCGGGCGCCGCGTCAACTGGAGAGGTAGAGCGCATGTCCGAGACAACGCACAGCGAACCGGCCGAGGTACGCGAAGGCGGACTGGCCAAGTGGGCACCACGGATCACCCCGCCGATCGGCGTGGACCTCACCTTGCGCCAAGAACTGGCCTGCGCCTTCCGGATCCTGGCCCGCACCGGCTTCAGCGAGAACATCGCCGGGCACATCACCTGGTCACCCGACTCCAGCGGTGACATGTGGGTCAACCCGTGGGGCCTGTGGTGGGAGGAGATCACAGCCTCCGACATCTGCCGGGTCGATGGCGACGGCAACGTGCTGGAAGGCAAGTGGGATGTCACGCCCGCCATCCACATCCACACCGAACTGCACCGCCGCCGCCCCGACGCCCGGGTCGTCATCCACAACCACCCCTACTACGTCACCGTACTGGCCGCCATGGGCGTACTACCCGAAATCGTCCACCAGACCGGAACCATGTTCGATGCAGACCTGTCCTTCGTCACCGAGTACACCGGTGAGGTCGACGACGCCGAACTGGGCGCCGCCCTGGCCGACATGATCGGCGACAAGTCCACCGTGATTCTGGCCAGCCACGGCATCATCGTGACCGGCACGACCATCCAGGAAGCCACCTACCGGGCGGCCAGCATCGACCGGATGTGCCATCTGGCCTACGACGTGATGCTGCTCGGCAAAGACCCGCTCCCCATCACCCCCGCCATCAAGGCCGGCATGAAGAAATCCCTGCTCGAACGCGGCAGTGAGGTGTACTGGGCAGGCGCCGTACGTTCGCTCCTGCGCACCGAACCCGACGTCCTGACCTGACACCCGCCCAACACCCGATCCGGAAAGGACCCTCCATGGCAAGCCTCGACGACCTCGAACGCAACACCGGCTTCACCACAGCGGTAAAGGGCAAGGTCACGTTCCTGCCCGAACCCGAGCGGCAACCCCGCAAGTACACGGTGATCTCCGTCGACGACCACATCGTGGAACCCAAGGACACCTTCGAGAATCGAATGCCGGCCAAATTCGCCGACCGCGCGCCACGCGTGGTCGAGAAGGACGGCGCCGACGTCTGGATCTACGACGGCAAGGAGATCCCCAACGTCGGTTTCAACGCCGTCGTCGGCCGCCCCGTCGACGAATGGGGCTTCGAACCCGCACGATTCGCCGACATGCGCCGCGGAGCCTGGGACATCAACGAGCGGATCCGCGACATGGACCTGTCCGGAATCTACGCCTCCCTCTGCTTCCCCTCGTTCCTGCCCGGCTTCGGCGGCCAGCGCCTCCAGTTGTCCACCAAGGACAGCGAACTGGCCCTCGCCGCCGTACGCGCCTGGAACGACTGGCACATCGAGGTGTGGGCCGGCACCCACCCAGGACGCATCATCCCCTGCCAGATCCCCTACATGCTGGACCCGGAGGTCGGCGCGCAGGAGGTCTACCGCAACGCCGAACGCGGATTCAAGGCCATCACCTTCACCGAAGGACCACACGCCCTCGGCCTGCCCTCACTGCACACCGGGCACTGGGACCCGATCATGCGGGCGTGCGAGGAAACCGAGACCGTGATCAACCTGCACATCGGCTCATCGGGCACCTCGCCAGGCACCTCCGACGACGCCCCACCGGATGTGGTGGGTGTGCTGTTCTTCGGCTACGCGATGTTCGCCGCCGTCGACTGGCTCTACTCGCGCATCCCCGTGCGCTTCCCCAACATCAAGATCACCCTGTCCGAGGGCGGGATCGGCTGGGTTCCCGCACTCCTGGACCGCCTCGACCACATGTCGACCTACCACCAGATGTACGGCACCTGGAACGGCATCGAACTCACCCCCGCCGAAGTTCTCCAACGCAACTTCTACTTCTGCGCGGTAGAAGATCCGTCCTCATTCATCCAGCGAGAGCGAATCGGCATCGACCACATCCTCGTCGAACAGGACTACCCCCACTGCGACTCGACCTGGCCTCGCACCCAACAAGTCCTCGAACACGAAATCGGCGGACTGCCCGCCGAAGACGTACGGAAAATCACCTGGGAAAACGCCTCACGGCTCTACCGCCACCCCGTACCCGAAGCCGTGATGGCCGACCCCAACGCATACTGAACCCCACCAACAGGCAGGTCTACACAAACACCGGGCCGCGCCGCTCATCGTCCGAAGAGGTCCGGGTCCGATCGGCGCGGCCGCCCACATGTTCGTCCGGAAGTAGAGGTCGTAGAGCGGGCGGATCTGTGCCAGGTGCGCCGGCAGTCGCTCGCAGGAGCCTGGGTACCCCGGGCCCCCCACCACGCAGACCACCCCGCCCGACTACTACTGGATGCGTCTGCCGGCAGCCAACCGCTTGGTCATCCCCGTCGACCTGGACTGCAACTACGTGCAACCGCTCGAGGGACTCGCCGACTCGTCACACGTCGGAATGCTGCACCAAGACACCCTCGGCACGCGTGAAGCGCCCAACGTTGTCGCCCTGACAACAGTCGACGCACCCGTTCTGGAGGTCGAGAGCACCGACTTCGGCATGCATCTGGTGCCTGCCGACCAGGCCGTGATCCGGATGCGACGCATCCTGCTGGAATCCGTGAAGCGGGTGTCAATGGGGGAGCCGCCGATCGGGGTCAAGACCTCGACCAACGTCAGCGAGGTCCGCGCCGGGTCCGGTTTCGTTCAGCCCGGAGACGACTGGCACGACTTCGTGCCCGGCCACGTCGTGGTGGACCGGGCCCGATGACCGAGTTCCTGACGGCCTCGGCCTCCGCCTCAACGGGTGCCGCGCAGCCCGCGCGACACTGTGCTGCCACCGGCTGCCCGCCCTACGATGCCGCCGCAGAACACTTGGCATTGAGCCTCCCAGGGTTCAAGCGCGAGTGGACCGTCTGGCTCTGCCGATCACACCAGGTCCAAGCCCGCGAATGGGTCGCGGACATGGAGCTGCATTTCAGTCTGGGCGTCACAACGCCCGGGGCTCGCTCAGCATTTGAGGAGTTCACGCGCGTGTTCGAGAGCCAGTTCGCGATGCAGGACTGATCGGCGTAGTGCTGCCGGTTCGCTCGACACGGATGATTCCGGCCTTCGACACCTGCTGTGCCTCCGACGCGCTGACGTGCATGGCATCCGCTGGGTGCCCGTCGGGCTGCGTCCGCTTGTCGCCGTCCGGCCGATGGCCGGGCGCGCGGTGACCGTGCTGCTCGGTCACCCTGCGCAGTCCCCACCCGCCATCTCGGCACCGGCCGGGATCGCGGGGCCGGAAGGCCAACTGCCCGTTTTTGAGGTTGGTGAACAGGTAACCGCTGACGCGGTACCCGTCCCGTACTCGCGCTGCTCAAGGAGCCCGCCGAGTCTGGCTCGGCGGGCTCGTTGGATACGCCCGGGTCAGTGATCAGGTTGGGAAGCCGGCCGGGCGGGCGGTCTGGTCCCACAACCCGTCCCACCACTCGCGCAGGGTGGCG
>JAOPYM010000198.1 GCA_025964615.1 Actinomycetes bacterium | reverse complement strand
GTGGACGATACTGGGATTGAACCAGTGACCTCTTCCGTGTCAGGGAAGCGCTCTCCCGCTGAGCTAATCGTCCCGGGACCTGCGTATATCGAGGTGGAGACGGGATTTGAACCCGTGTACACGGCTTTGCAGGCCGTTGCCTCGCCTCTCGGCCACTCCACCGGAGTGAGGCCTGCGTGACCTCTCCGAGCGGAAGACGGGATTCGAACCCGCGACCCTCACCTTGGCAAGGTGATGCTCTACCACTGAGCCACTTCCGCGCGCCGGGGCCCGGGATCCACCCCGTTCCGACATGACAAACTCTAGCGGAATCCTGGACCGCAATGTGCACGCCCCATGCGCATCAGGCCCCGGGCGAACCCACGATGAGGCATGACCGCTGGCGCACAGATGCAGCCAAGCGAGGGTGGGCTGCCCGCATTCGAGCCGCTCAGCAGGGCGCTGGAGATCATGCGTGAGCAGGGCCGTACATACCAGGCGGCTGAAATCCTGGAGGCCTTGAGCACGGTCTGCGTCACGGCCCGCGCACCTGACCGCCGCCATCGAGGCGTACGACCAGGTCGGCAGCCTGCGGGCGGCCGAGCTGCGGCAGACGGCCAGCTGCTCGGGCCACATGGGCCGGACTGAGGAGCGGGACAGTACTTAGGCCGCTGGAGCCAGGACGCCGTCCCGGCCGACCAGCGCCGCGTAGTGCCCGCCGGTCGCGAGGAGCTCCTCGTGGGTGCCGCGTTCGACGATGCTGCCGTGGTCGAGCACGATGATCTGGTCGGCGTCGCGGACGGTGGACAGCCGGTGTGCGATGGTGATGGTCGTACGGCCCTTGGCCAGGGCGTCGATGGCCTCCTGGACGGCCTGCTCGGTCTGTGTGTCGAGCGCGCTCGTCGCTTCGTCGAGCACCAGGATCGGCGGGTTGCGCAGGATCGTCCGGGCGATGGCGAGCCGCTGCTTCTCACCGCCGGAGAACCGGTAGCCCCGTTCGCCGACGAGCGTGCCGTACCCATCGGGCAACGAGGCGATGTGGTCATGGATCTGGGCCGCCCGCGCCGCGGCGTACAGCTCCTCGTCGGTCGCCTCCGGCTTGGCGAACCTCAGGTTGTCGGCGACGGACGCGTGGAACAAGTAGGTCTCCTGGGAGACCACGCCGACGGCGTCGGCCAGGGTGGGGAAGCCGAGCTCGCGGACGTCGACGCCGTCGATGGTGACCTGCCCGCCGGTGACGTCGTAGAGCCGGGGGATCAGATAGCTGAGGGTCGTCTTGCCTGATCCGGTCTCGCCGACCACCGCCAGGCTGGTGCCGGCGGGGACCATGACGTCGATGTCGTGCAGTGCGGGCCCGGTCACGTCGTCGTATGCGAAGCCGACATGGTCGAAGCGGACGTCACCGCGGATCTCCGGCAGCGCGATCGGGTCGGCGGACTCCTCCAGGCCGGGCCGCAGGTCGAGGTACTCGAAGATCCGCCCGAACAGGGCAAGGGAGCTCTGCATGTCGACCCCGGTCTGGAGCAGTTGCACCATGGGACGGAACAGGCCCGATTGCAGGCTCGTGAAGGCGACGAGCGTGCCGATAGTGACCAGCGCGTGGCCGCGTGAGGTGGTGAGGCCGGCCGCCCAGTAGATGATCGCGGGCATCGCCGACATGACGATCTGGATGGTGGACTGCCGCCAGCGGCCCGCCATCCCGGCCCGGATCTCCAGGCCGGCTAGGGTGTCGGACTCCGCGGTGAAGTCGTCGGTCAGCGCACGGGAGCGGCCCATGGTCCGGCCGAGCAGGATGCCGCTCACCGAGAGCGACTCCTCCACGACCGCCGACATCGCGGCCAGCTGCTTCTGCCGCTGCGAGGTGATCCTCTTGCGCTCACTGCCGACCCGCCGGCTGATCCAGACGAAGAAGGGGAGCATCACCAGCGACACGATCGTGAGGCGCCAGTCGAGGACCAGCATGGCGATCACGGTGGCTATGACGCTGGTCAGGTTGGACACCAGGGAGGTCGCGGTCGAGGTGACGGTCGACTGCATGCCGCCGATGTCGTTGGCGATCCTGGACTGGATCTCTCCGGTCCGCGTCCGGGTGAAGAACGCGAGCGGCATGCGCTGCAGGTGCCCGTAGACGGCGGTCCGCAGGTCATGCATGACCCGCTGGCCGACCCCGGTGGACAGGTAGGTCTGCAGGACGTTGAAAACGCTGTTCGCCACCGCGACCAGGATCATGCCGAGGGCGAGCAGGCTCAGCAGCCCGGTCCTGCCCTGCGGCAGTGCGACATCGACTACGGCGCGGAGCATGAACGGTGAGGTCAGCGAGACCAGGGATGACAGGCCGACGAGGGCGCCGACGAGGGCGAGGCGGCCCCGGTAGGGGCGGAACAGGCGCATGATCCGGCGAAGCTGCATCGGCTGCTCCGGCTCGGCGTGGTTGGATGAGGGCACTGGCGGCTCCTTCGGTACGTGGGGCATCTGCTTAACAGAGTATGACTCATAATTATTTCTGCGAACTATGAGCTAAGCTCGGTTGTATGGAGAGCGACGACACCACCGGGCAGCTGGCCGAGCTGTTCCTGCGGGCCGCCCGGCGGATGCGCCGCAACCAAGCCGACCGGCTGGCGCCGCTCGGGCTCACACCCGCCCAGTCCCGCGCACTGCGAGTGATCGCCCGGGACGAGGCGCCGCTGCGCATGGTCGACCTCGCGGCCAGGCTCGAGGTGGTGCCGAGGTCCGTCACCACCGTCGTCGACGCGCTGGAGGCCGCCGGGCTGGTCCGCCGTGCGGCCGATCCGGCCAACCGCCGCTCGACCTTGATCATGCTGACGCCCGCGGGCCATGCCGTACGCGCGCGCCTGCACGAGGCCCGGCGGCAGGCGGCCGAGGATCTCTTCGCGCCGCTGTCGGCCCGGCAGCGTGAGGCCCTCCGTGACCTGCTCGCCGAACTCGACAGTTCCGTCAGCGCAGGCGGGCTTTGAAGGAACCGCTGAAGGTCTGTGGCCCGATCGCCACGGTGAGCTCGGCGGGGAGCGGGTCTCCCGCCCGCACGAACGCGTAGACCACCGAGGCGGGAGCACCGGGTCCACGGCCTCCGGCAGGCACACGTCGATCACCTCACCGCCGCGCAACCGGACGACGCACGACCCGGCCCCGACGGGCTCGGCGAGGCAGCCGCACCCCGGGTGGGCGGCGAAAACATCTCCACGTCTCGGCACGGAGGAGTCTCTGTACGGGACGTATGGTGCATAGGGTGCGAAAGGTCAGCTGATGTTGAGGTCTCCGTGCAGGTCGCGGAGCTGGACGACCTTCTCCGCCTGACCGTGGAACACGTTGGCCACGCCACCGTGCCCGGCGGTCGTGTTCGACTGGATCTGCTCCCAGCGGTCGCGCAGCTCCCTGCCGAACTCCGGATCGGCCTGCGCGGCCTGATCCAGGGCGCCCGCCAGCGCCTCCGCGTGCGCGGGGTCGGCCTCGGCCGCCGCGAGTAGCGCCGACTCCAGCGGCCTGCCGCTGAACTTCTCCCTGACCCACTTCGTGAGCGCGCTGATCGCCGGGCCGGTCACCGACTCCGCGCTCTTGGCCGCGATGGCCGTGGCGATGGCCAGGGTGATCGGATCCATGGGGCAACTCCTCGTCGGCGGTTCTTCATTGTGCCGATACCGGCCACCCTCCGATAGACCTCGGACCCCGGCCGTACGTCGGGAAGAATCAATGATGGCCCCATGAACAGCTGGCGGCATGTCGGGTTATGCCCTTGAAGGAGGCTGCGGCCTGGGAGATCGTCAGCGCGGCGTCTACACAAGGGAGTAGAAGAATGCGCATGAGACGCATGTTGTCGGGCGTGGCCGCGCTCGGGACGGTCGCCGCGCTGGCGGTCGCCGTACAGGCCCCCGCACAGGCCAGGCAGCCGGGCGGGGGCTGCACGCTGGGCACTCCGGGAAACCCGGTCCAGCACGTCATCTACCTGCAGTTCGACAACGTCCACCTCACCAGGGACAACCCGAACGTGCCCTCCGACCTTGAGCAGATGCCGCATCTGCTCAACTTCCTGACGAACCAGGGCACGCTCGACGCCAACCACCACACCCCGCTCATCGCGCACACCGGCACCGACATCCTCACCTCGCTGACCGGGAAGTACGGCTCGAACATGGGCCAGCCGATCTCCAACTCGTACCGGTACTACAAGCCGGACGGCACCAGCGCCACCGGCGTCTCGTTCGCGTACTGGACTGACGGGGTGTACGACCCGGCCACGGCGACGCCCACCGACACGACCCCGACCATGACCACCCAGGCCGGGAAGATCGCCCCGGCGCCCTGGGCGGCGTACACCAAGGCCGGCTGTGACTTCGGTGCCGTGGCGACCGCCAACACCGTCCTGGAGAACAACAAGATCGACCTGCCCAAGGTGTTCGGCGCGGGCTCGCCGGAGGTCGCCGAGGGCAACGCGAACCCGAGCCTGGCCACCACCGACTTCGTCGGCATCGGCGTGCACTGCGCCGCAGGGTCTGCACGCTGTGCGGGTACCGGCGCCAGGCCGGACGTGCTGCCCGATGAGCCCGGCGGCTACACCGGCTACAACGGGCTGTTCGGCGCCAAGTACGTCAACCCGGTGATCTCCCCGAGCGGGCCGGTGAAGTCCATCTCCGGCGCCACGATCGCCGATCCGCAGGGCAACCCGGGCTTCCCCGGCTTCGACGGGATGAGCGCGGACAACACCCTCGGCTACGTCGCCTCGATGCAGGAGGCCGGTGTACCGGTCACCTACGGGTACATCTCCGACGCCCACGACCGGCACCCGTCAGGCCCAGCCTACGGTCCGGGCGAGGCCGGTTACGTGCAGGCGCTCACGTCCTATGACAATGCCTTCGCGGGCTTCTTCGACCGGCTCGCCAAGGACGGCATCACCACGAAGAACACCCTGTTCGTCGTGACGGCCGACGAGAACGACCACTTCGTGGGCGGGGCGGCGTCCCCGGCGAGCTGCGACGGGGTGACCACCCCGTGCACGTACAGCCAGATCGGCGAGATCAACGCCAACTCGCGCGGCCTGCTCGCCACCCAGCAGAACGTCACCACGCCGTACCAGGTGCACAGCGACTCGGCCCCCAACTTCTATCTGGACGGCAACCCCGCAGCCACCGACCCGAAGACCCGGGCCTTCGAGAAGGCGGTGTCGAAGCTGACGGCGGTCAACCCGATCACCGGCAGGACCGACCAGTTCGCGACGTACTTCGCCGACCCGGTGGAGATGAAGCTGCTCCACATGGTGACCGGGGACCCGCTGCGGACGCCGACCTTCACCACGTTCGCCGACCCGAACTACTTCGTCTACGCGGGCGCGTCCAACTGCAACAGCCCGTGCGTCGCCCTCGGACCCGGCTTCGCCTGGAACCACGGTGCCTTCGCCCCCGACATCAACAAGACGTTCCTGGGCATCGCCGGACCCGGTGTCCGGCACCTGGGGACCACTGACGGCATCTGGTCCGACCACACCGACATCCGGCCGACCATGCTGTCCCTGCTCAGGCTGCGCGACCCGTACACCCATGACGGGCGCGTGCTGTTCGAGCTGATGCACCGGGTCCCGCACGGCCTGAACAGCGGTGACGTGCAGCAACTCGCGGAGACCTTCAAGCAGCTCGACGCGAGTGTCGGCGACTTCGCCGCCGCCACCCTCACCAGCTCGACGACCGGCATCGTGTCGGACTCGGCGAGCGACGCGACCTACACCGCCTCCGAGGCCCGCCTCACCGCGCTCGGCAACGCCCGCGACCAGCTGGCCGCGCAGATCCTCACCCTGCTCGACAACGTCGAGTTCCACGGCGGCCAGGTCGACCACCACATCGCCAAGAGCCTCGACGACCAGGCCAACCACCTCATCCACCTCGCCCAGCACCCGGACCTCCCCCTGACCTGACGTCGACCCGTGGTGTTTCCCGCACCGTTTCAACGAACGGTGCGGGAAACGCCACGACTCAACGGTGGGGCAGAATGCGGCGATGAGATCTTCTGGGGCGATTTCGGTCGCAGGGCCGCTGTCGGCGGTGACGGCCGGGTTCGTTACCGTGCTCGTCGGCTTCACCAGTTCGGCGGCGGTCGTGTTCCAGGCGGCCAGGGCCGCGGGCGCGAGCGACGCGGAGATCACCTCGTGGATTCTCGCGCTCGGCATCGGGATGGGCGTCACATGCATCGGGCTGTCGCTGCGGTACCGGAGCCCGGTCGTCACGGCGTGGTCCACCCCGGGGGCGGCGCTGCTGGCCACCAGCCTGTCCGGGGTGCCGATGAGCGAGGCCATTGGCGCGTTCCTGTTCTCGGCCGCGCTCGTCACACTCTGCGGGGTGACCGGATGGTTCGAGCGGGTCATGGACCGGGTGCCCGTACCGCTCGCCTCGGCACTGCTCGCGGGCGTGCTGGTCCGGTTCGGGATGAACACCTTTGCCCTGATGCACGGCCACTTCGGGATCGTCTTCCCGATGTTCGCCGTCTACCTGCTGTGCAAACGGCTGCTGCCGAGGTACGCGATCGTGCTCGCCCTGGCGACCGGGGTCGTCGCGGCCGCGGTATCGGGTCAGATGCGGACGGGAGCGCTGCACTGGAGCCTGGCCAGGCCGGTCTTCGTGGCGCCGTCGTTCTCCTGGCAGACGCTGGTCAGTGTCGGGATCCCGCTGTTCGTCGTGACGATGGCCTCGCAGAACATCCCGGGTATGGCGGCGATCCGGGGAGCCGGCTATTCCACGCCCGTCTCCCCGCTGATCTCCTGGACGGGCGCCGTCACCCTGGTGCTCGCGCCGTTCGGCTGCTTCAGCCTCAACCTCGCGGCGATCACCGCGGCCATCTGCATGGGCGAGGACGTGCACGAGGATCCCGGGCGCCGTTACTGGGCCAGTGTGGCGGCCGGGGTCTTCTACCTGTTGATCGGCGTGTCCGGAGCCACCATCGTGGCGTTGCTCGCCGCGTTCCCCACGGCCCTGGTCGTCGGGATCGCCGGTCTGGGCCTGCTCGGCACGATCGCCGGTTCGCTGACGTCTGCGATGGGCGAGGAGTCTCTGCGAGAGCCCGCGCTGATCACCTTCCTCACCACCGCCTCCGGCGTCACCCTCCTGGGCATCGGCTCCGCCCTCTGGGGCCTCCTCTTCGGCGCCCTCGCCCTCGCCGCCACCCGCCCGTTGAGTCGTGGCGTTACCCGCACTGTTCGGGGAAACGGTGCGGTAAACGCCACGAGTCAACGGGCTGGGGGGGTCGAGGCGTAACCGAGTCGCGTTCGGTTGGGGCTTGACGCTCCCTGATCATGGGCGTACCAATGTTTTAGGTATGCGAAGTATCTCCTTCGGGTCATTCCTCTTTCGGGGGCAGTGCGGGGTGCCGCGCTGAGTCGAACACCCCCGGCATCGAAGAGAGAGGCCTGATGGCATCCGTCGAACGCCGCAGCTCCATGGACTGGCTGTGGAAGCGCAGCCTGAACCACTACCCGGCGACCACCCAGCGGCTCGGCTATCTCGCCGTCGCGATCATCGCCACGATCGTTCTGTACTACGAGCTCTACGTCACCGGCGGCGTCGCGCCGCTGGTCCTCGCGCACTACAAGATGACGTTCCTGTACTACGTCAACGCCCTCGTCATCGCCAACCTGGTCGGTGCCTTCGGCTCGCTGCTCGCCGGGCTGGCCGATCGGTGGGGCAGGGCCAACCTCGTCGCCTATGGGCTCGCGATCACCGGCGTGCTCTCGCTGCTCACTCCGCTGGCGCCCAACAAGACCGTCTTCGTGGCCTTCCTGGTCGTCATCGGCCTCGTCGAGGGCGTCATCCTGGTGGCCACGCCCGCACTGGTACGTGACTTCTCCCCGCAACTCGGCAGGGCCTCGGCGATGGGGTTCTGGTCACTCGGTCCGGTCGTCGGCAGCATCATCGTCAGCTTCGTGGCCAACCGGACGCTGCCGCACCTGAACAACAGCTGGGCGAGCCAGTACTACATCGTCGGCGTCGTCGGCCTGGTGGCCTTCGTGGTCGCGCTGGTGGGGCTGCGCGAGCTGGCTCCCGGGCTGCGCGACCAGGTCATGGTCAGCGTCGACGACAAGGAGCTGGTCGAGGCGCGGTCGGCCACGGTCCAGCCGAATCTCGCGAATCCCTGGCGGCAGATGGTCCGCCTGGACATCGTCGCCCCGGCCCTCGGCATCGCGATCTTCCTGATCGTCTACTACACCGCCGTCGGGTTCTTCACGATCTACCTCACGTCGATCTTCGGGTTTACCACCTCCACGGCCAACGGCATCAGTACCTGGTACTGGACGATGGACGCGATCGGCCTCGTGGTGGTCGGGTTGCTCTCGGACTGGCTGCGGGTACGCAAGCCGTTCATGATCATCGGGGCCGTCCTCGCGATCGTCATGACGTACGTCTTCATGCAGAAGGCCACCCAGCCGCACACCAGTTCGATCACGCTGACCTGGATCGTCAGCCTGCTCGCCATCGGTCTCGCCATCGCCTACGCGCCGTGGATGGCGGCCTTCACCGAGACCATCGAGAAGCGCAACCCGGCACTCATGGCCACCGGCCTCGCCGTTTGGGGCTGGCTTGTCAGGGTCACCGTCTGCGTCTCCTTCTTCCTGCTCCCGTACGTGGTGAGCAGCGCCAACACCCTGGTCGGAGCCCCTGCAGTGACGGGTGCGCTGAAGGCCGTCCCGCCTGGGACCCCGCCGCCGCCCGCCCTCCTCGCCGAACTCGGCAAGATCAAGGACGCGGTCATCGCCGCCCCGCACCAGTGGCAGCACTGGTGGTGGGTCTGCATCGCCGCCCAGCTCCTGTTCATCCCGTTCGTGCTGCCGATGATCGGCCGGTGGAGCCCGAAGGCAGCTTCGGCCGACCTCGCGGAGCACCAGCGGGAGGTCGCCGAGCTGGCCCCCACCGACTCGTGATCTAGTGCTCGGGCCGCGTGGCCTGGACTGAGGAGCGAGGGAAAACGGCGCGTCAAGGCCCGCCCGGCTCCGCGCCGCATGCGCGGCCATGAACACAGCGACCGAGTGAGGAGGGAAGGCCGCGCGTCAAGGCCCGAGCGCCGCGCGAGTGAAGCGAGCGCCAGCAAGCATTGGATTTCGCCGGGGCTCGGGTGTCCGCGACACTGGAAGGGGACACCCGAGCCAAGGGGCGGAATGGACACTGAAGATCCGCTGCGGGAGAAGATCGCGGGAGCCTATGCACCCGTGGTGGCGCTCTGCCAACTGCTGGAGAACCGGCTCCGGGAGACCGATCCCGACGTGGTGACCTGGGCACCGCACCTCGCCTCCCTCCGGGCCCTGCGCGACGGGAAGGTCGCCGGGTCCGCCGATCGGCTCGCCCGCCTGCTCACCGATCCTGGTGCCCTCGAAGCGGACCCGTCGACCCGGTTCGTCGAGCTCGTGTCCGGCCCCGAGCGGACCGCGCTGATCCAGGAACTCCTGGCCGAGCCCGGGGTACGGGCCGCTCTGATGACCCCCGGGAACCTCACCGTGTGGGAGGGGCCCGCCGAACGGCTCCAGGGCGCGGAACTCGACGAAGAACTGCGGCGCCTGCGCCGTAACCTGATGTGGCTCGAGCAGTGGCCCAGGGACTTGGCCGCGCTGGCAGCCGCCCGCCAGGAGCAGGAGCGTCGCGAGGTCGTCCGCGCCGCGGGGGAGCAGGCCCTGATGGCCGAGCTCGCCGGCCGGCAGGACGCCGTCCCGGCCGCCGAAGAAGCCGTGGGAGCCGCCGAGGAGGCCCATGCCCGGGTCGCCGGGGAGCGCGAACTGCTCGCCGCGGAGGCGGTCCGGCTCCAGGCCGGCTATGACGAGCGGCAGGCCACTGCGGATGCCGCCTCCACCTCGGCGGACGCCCTGAACGCCGCGGCCGAGACGGCCAGGGAACGGCTGCAGGCCATAGGGGAACGGGCCGGACGCTGCACGGCCGAGCAGGAGGCGGCGCATCGGCGCGAGCAGACGCTCGTCGCCGAACTCGCCCAGGCGGAGCAGGACCTGCCGAAGTCGACCGCTGAGGCGGAACGGCTGGCGGCCGAGGCTGCTGAGGCCTCCGGTGAAGCGCACGCACGCTACTACCGGCTGGTCGCCGCCGAGTCGGCGCTGGCGGCCGAGCGCCAGCGCCTGGGCCTGGGCAGGTTCCACGTGCCGCAGGCCAGGCAGGGCGTACGGGAACTACGGCTGCAGGCCACCACCCGGCGGCGTGAGGCCGACGAGGCCGCCGCCCGCGCCCGGCAGTCCAGCGAGGCGGCCGCACGGGCGGACGAGCACCGTGCCTCGCTGGCCGGTTTCCTCGCCATCGGAGATCAGGAACTGGCGGAGGCGCGTACGGCTCAGGAACGGGCGCAGGAGGAACTGGCCCGGCTCGCACCCGAGATCGACATCGCACGGGAGGAGAGCCGGATGCACGCGCAACGCGCCGCCGAGGCGTCGGAGGCCGCCACGGAGGCCCTGGTGTTCGCGCGCAAGGCGGGGCGGCTCTGCAGGCATGCGGAGGAACAGCTCGCTGCGTCCTGGGCGAGCCTTCAGGAGGCGGGCGAGGCCGTCGAGCGGGCCAGGACCGAACTGGAGTCGGCCGCCGCGGCCGTGGCCGAGACCGAGGCCGCACTGGAACGGTGGCGCACCGAACCCGGCACCTCGGATGTGGAGGCGGACGCCGAACTGGAGTTCTCGATCCGGGCGGAGGGCGGTTCCCGGGGACACGTCGAGCAGATCGGCGACCCTGGCGCCATCGCCGAGCACCAGCGCGCGGCGATGGCGCGGATCGAGGAACTGACGCGGCCGCCGGAGCAGCCGCAGGTGGCCGCGGATCAGGACGCCGACGTCGATGTCCTGATCGTGGACGGTGCCGACCAGATCACCGATACCGGCTTCCTGGTCGCCGCGATCCGGGCCCGTCGCTGGGTCCTGATCGGGGATCCCGGTCAGGACCCGCCAGAACCCTCCGCCGAGGGAGCCGCCCACCTGTTCGCCCTTGGCCTGCTGCACACCGGGCAGGACGCGGAGACCGTGCCAGAGCGCTGGCGCGAGGCCGCCCTGGCGGAGGCGGAGCGGCTCCGCGACGGCGGCCTCTGGGAGTCCCGCTACCGGGAGCCCTATGAGCGGGCGCTGCAGCGTGCCGACGCGGACGAACTCGCCACCGCGCTCACCGGCAGGCTTGGCCGGAGCCTGTTCTCCCGGGTCGCGGAGGAGGCCCCCGGCCTGATCGAACACCCGGTGGTCCAGGGCCCGCGGACCATCACATTCGGGCGCCTCGCCCGCTGACGAACGGGTCAGTGACCGCGGAAGGCCTCCTCCAGCCACCAGGAGGGCCGGCCGGTCGTGACCTTGGCGTCCACGACCATGGGCCGGTCGCGGGGACCGGCCAGCCACGCGGTCACGGCGGACAGATCCTCGGTCCGCAGTACGGTGACGGCCTCGCAGCCGAAACCCCGGCCGACCGCCGCCAGGTCGACGGGTGGGAACGTCACCGTGTCAAGCGGATGCCCGGCCGGTCCGAAGTGATGGACCTCCGCGCCGTACGCCTCGTCGTCATAGACCACGATCAGCATCCCGAGCCCGAGCCGTACAGCCGTCTCCAGCTCAGCGACGCCCATCAGCGCGCCGCCGTCGCCCAGCGCGGCCACCGTCAGCCGGTCGGGGCGGGCGACGGCCGCGCCGATCGCGGTGGCCAGGCCCAGGCCGATCGACTGGAAGGCCTGCGTGAAGACCAGCCCGTCGACGTCGGGAACGCCCAGGTACATGGCCGGGTAACCCATGAAGTTGCCGGAGTCCACCGCGACCGTGCGCTCCGCGGGCAGCAGGTCGTCCAGGGCGATCGACAGCGTCCGCGGGTCGATCCGTGACCCGTCGGAATCGTCGTCGTACGGGACGTCGCGCCAGCGGACCTCGCGGGCCAGCCGGTCGGCGAGTTCGGGGGAGCGGTAGCCCGCGGAACTGTGGCCCCGCCGGGCCAGCTCCGCCTCCGCTGCCAGCGCGACGGCGGTGACGTCGCCGGTGATCCCGAGCCGTACCGGCTGATGCGCGCCGAGGGCGTCGGTGTCCAGATCCACCTGTACGACCACCGTGTCAGCGCCGACGAGGTTCCCGTGCCGCAGCGTCCACATGTTCAGCGCACAGCCCCAGCCGACGATCAGATCCGCGCCGCGGATCAGTTCGGCCGCCACCGGCGAGGCGAAGCCTCCGCTCACGTCCAGGTCGAACAGGTCTCCGGCGAACAGCCCCCGGGCGACTGCGGAGGTGGCGAGCAGCGCCCCGGTACGCGCGGCCAGGATCCGCAACGGTTCGCGTGCTCCGGCCAGCCGCGCGCCACGCCCGCCGATGAACACCGGGCGGCGGGCGGCGCTGAGCGCGTCGGCGAGGCCGCCGATCTCCGGTACGGGCGGAGGGAGGAGAACGATCTCGGGGTCCGCCCAGAGATTCGGGCACTCGGCGGCCTGGACGTCCAGCGGCAGACTGAGCAGGACCGTCCGCCGCTCGGCCACCGCCGTACGGCAGGCCCGCGCCGCATCGGCGAGGGCGGTCTCGGGAGAGTGGATCCGCTCCGGGACCGCCCCGACGGCCGTGGCGAGCGCGGCCTGGTCGAGCCAGAAGTTCGACCTCGGAGAGGTCACCTCCGCGGCCAGGACCAAGAGCGGTGTACGGCTTTTGGCGGCCTCGGTGATCCCGGTGAGTGCGTTGGTCAGGCCGGGTCCCTGATGCACCGAGAGGACGCCGAGGTTCCCGCTCACCCGGGCATAGGCGTCGGCCATGGTGGCCGCGCCGCCCTCGTGCCTGGCCGCCACGAACCGGGCTCCGCCCGCGACGAGCGCGTTGGTCACGTGGAAGTTGCCGCTGCCGACCACTCCGAAGACCGTGTCCACGCCGGACAGGCGCAGCGCCCGGCCGACGGCGTTCGCGACGATCAATGCTCGACCAGTGCCAGAACCCGGGCCGGGCTGCCCGAGCCGCCGACGATCGGCAGCGGGGACGCGACGAGGACGGCGCCGGTGGCGGGCAGCCGATCCAGGTTGCGCAACTGCGTCAGACCGTACTTTCCGGCGCCCAGGAAGAACGAGTGGCAGGGGAACGGCGGGTCGAAGCTGTGCGCGGCGCCCGCGTCGGTACCCACGGTCTCCACCCCGAGCCCGATCAGCGGCGTCTCCTCGGCCAGCCAGTGCGCGCACTCCGGTGAGATCCCGGGCGAATGCGGCCCGGTCTCGTCGGCGTTGAGGAACTCCGCCTGATCGCCGGAACGGGAGTCCCACCCGGTCCGGTAGAGCAGCCAGCCACCCTCGGGCAGTGGCCCGTGCGCCTTGGTCCACTCCCGGACGTGCTCGATCTCGAGCAGGAAGTCGGGGTCGGCGGCGGCGTGCGCGGCCACGTCGAGGACCACGGCCGGACCCACCAGGCGGCGTGGCGCGACCTGGGAGACGTCCTCGCCGTCCCGGCCGGTGATCCAGTGGACCGGCGCGTCGAAGTGGGTGCCGGTGTGCTCACCGGTGACGATGTCGTTCCAGTACCAGGCGGGTCCCCGGTCGTCGTACCGGCTGATCTCCCGCAGCGAGAAGGTCACCGTGTTGCCGAACGGCGGGGGCAGCTGCAGGATCGGAGTCGTCTCCGACAGCGGAGCGGTCAGGTCGATGACCTCGATGGAACCGTCGGCGACCGCGGTGACCAGCTGGGTGAGCAGGGACATCGGTGTTCCTCCATGGTGGGCAGCCGGGTATGGCTCCGAACTTACCGGCGGTGAAGCCGTACCGGGAGCTGCTTGAGACCGTGGATCATGACGATGTGACCGCTGTGGACGCGCTGCTCGCCTGGTGCGGGACCCGGGTGGGGCGCCGGCCGTACAGGATCGAGGTCACCTCGGTCCACGCGACCCTGCGTGCCGGTACCAGTGCGGTCAGCCCCGCCATGACCACGGCGAGCGCGTTGGCGAGGAACAGTGTCATGGGTGTGGGCGCCCGTCCGATGCCCGCGCCGACACCGCTGTCATGGCCCTGGATGTCGATGAGCCAGGGCGAGAGCACGGTCCCCACGGCTGACCCGATCAGCACCGCGATGAGTGCGAGCAGAACGGTGCGGGTCGCCAGCGTCGCCATGACCTGACGGGGCGTGAGGCCTATCGCCCGGAGAACGCCCGCGTTTCGCTGATGATCGCGCAGCTCGACGGAGGTCGCCGTCAGCAGACTGGCCTGGCCGATCAGCGCGAGGACGCCGATGAGCGTCCCCACCAGGATGCGGATGATGCCGAGCCGGTCTGCCGGGTTCGGTACGCGCTGCACGTCGAACCTGCCGGGTGAGATCTTGAGCAGTCGCGCGCGCACGGCCTCGGAGCTCACTCCCGGGCGCAGCGTCACGCTGAAGACACGCGTGGTGGAGGTGTCCTGGTACACGTCCAGGGTGTCGAGCCCGAAGGAGAGGACCTCGCCGTTGGCCTCGGGTTCGATGGTGCGTCCGACGATATGCAGGTTCATCTGGACTCCGCCCACGTGCACGGCGATCCGTTCGCCGACGTGGGCGTGCATCATGTCGAGGAGGCCCTGACCGGCCACCGCCTCGCCGCGCGTGCGGTACAGCCGTCCCTCCATCACGGGGAAGGGGTACGGCTGGCGGGAGGTACCGATGGCGCGGGCCCGGATCATGCTGGCCTGCCCGGGTAGCAGCGCTGTGGTGTACGCCGCCGGATAGGTGGCCCCGACGCCGGGGTCTGCGGTGATGAGGCCCCTCGCCTGCTCGTCGGACAGTCCCGTCGGCCGTACGGTCAGGGTTCCGGCGAGGCCGATCTGCTCGGGATGGCGGCCGAAGTTGTCGAGGGTCGCCAGGCAGCCGAGTCCGATGGTGACCATGGCCATGGGGACGGCCAGCGTGGCGATGGTCATCGCGGCGTAGAGCCGGCGGGTGAAGGCGTCCCGGGTGCCGAGGACCAGCGCAGGCGGCAGGTGCGCGAGCAGCGCCACCCGGGCGAGCCTGGACAGGCGGCCGCTCGGCGGGGTGCTGCCGACCGCCGCGACCGGGGAGACCCGGCTGCCACGCCAGGCCGGCAGCAGTGTGGCGATGATCAGTACGGCGACGGTGCCGGCCGCGATCAGGCCGAGGCTCGCCGCCGAGATGGGCACCGCGGTCTTGTTCGTGAGCGAGTCCGGCAGCAGCGCCGACACCCACGGGCCGGTGAGCAGGCGTGCGACTCCGATGCCCGTCACGATGCCGGCCAGACCGAGGACGCCCTGTTCGAGCAGCAGTGTGCGCAAGACCTGGCGGGGTGTGAAGCCGAGGATCTTGAGTACGGCGATGTCCTGTATCTGGGACAGGACCCAGCCGCCGGTCGTGTTGCCGATGGCCAGCGCCGCGGAGATCAGCCCGACGATTCCGAAGAGCGCGAGGAACAGGCCGAGCAGCCGGTCGTCGACCTCCATCGCGGCCCGCACCTCACGCCACTTGGAGATCTTCACCACCGAGTTCTCGGGGAGTACGGAGATCGCACGCTCGGCCACGAAGGTGTCCTGGCCGGAGTCCGACAGGCGCAGGCCGACGAGCTGGCGGGTCTGCCGCACGTCGGCCTGGACCTGGTTCAGCGCTGCGGGCAGGAGCAGCGCCAGGCCCTGCCCGCCGTTGGAGTACGGAGCCTGGTCGGAGGTGTCCGCGATGCCGATGACGGAGAAGACGTGGACGTTGCCGTCGAGGCCCTGAACATTCAGCGGAGAGCCGACCTTGGCCGCAAGTGACTGCGCGAACGTTCGTTCCAGGACCACCCCGTTGGGCGTCCTGGTGTCCAGCCAGCGGCCGTGCACCAGGAGCGGCCGCCCGACGTTGGGGATCTGGGTCCCCATCGCCCGCAGTTCGAGCCAGGACCGCTTGCCCGCCTGTACGACCGAGGCCGAGGCCGTCTCGAAGGGGCCGGCGAGAGCGGTCACGTCGTCCAGGCTGGCCAGCGGCTGAAGATCGGTGCCGGGATTGGTGTAGATCCACACATGGGCGCCGTTGGAGCGCGCGAACACTCCGCTCCACGGGTCCAGGGTGCCCTGAAGCAGGGTGAGGCCCACGATGAGGGCCGCGACGACTCCGGCGACGACCCCGGCGGACAGGAGGGCCTGAGTGCGCCTGACGTGCAGGTTCGCTCGGATCCATCGGATGGTGACGCGCACGGCTCAGCCCCGGAGGTCGATGATGGAGGTGATCCTCTTCGGGTTCGGGGTGATGTCGGCGTCGTCGCCGACCATGCCGTCGAAGAGCGTGACGACGCGGTCGGCCATGCTGGCGACCCGTGCGTCATGGGTGACGAGCAGGATGGTCTGGCCCTGGTCATGGACCTGTACGAGCAGCCGCAGCACGTTCAGGGTGTTGACGCTGTCCAGATTTCCGGTGGGCTCGTCGGCCAGGAGCAGGCTCGGCTGATTGGCCAGGGCCCGGGCGAGGGCGACCTTCTGCTGCTCCCCGCCCGACAGCTGGGTGGGTGCGGCCCCTGCCTTGTTACTGATCCCCAGCTCCCCGAGCAGGTGCTCACGGCGCGCCCGGGCGACTCGCGAACCGGTCCCGGCGAGCAGCGCCGGCAGTTCGACGTTGTCGGCCACGGTCATGTTGGAGATGAGGTTGAAGGTCTGGAAGACGAACCCGACATGCTTTCGGCGCAGTACGGCCCAGCCGGCCTGGCCCAGGCCGTCGACCCGCTGCTCGCGTATCCAGATCTCCCCTCTGGTCGGCCGGTACAGGCCTCCGAGCAGATGCAGCAGCGTGGACTTGCCCGAGCCGGACGGGCCCATCACGGCCACGAACTCACCTGGGTGGACACGCAGATCGACACCCCGTACGGCTGGCACCGGGACTCCGTCGGACGTGAAGACCTTGGCCAGATCTCTGACCCGGAGCACCGCCGCACGGGAGGGGGAGGAACCACTGGTGGTCATGTGCGCTCTTCTTGGCCCTGTCGGGCCTGGCGATAGGGCTTACCCGGGGGTGGGGTATCGGTTCGGACGCTACCGACCGGCCATCGGCGTGTCGATGGGTCCCGGTAACGAAACGGAAACGCGTTGTTGACACCTATATTACCGCTGTGCATAACATGTATGTAGCTCGTTAAGGCAATGGAGGCTTGGAGATGAAGTCGCTGCCCGCGGCACTGGCCACGCTCACGCTGGCCGCGGGCTGTGTCGGATCGCCCCAGACCTCCCCGGCCGGCGGTGATCGGTCGATGGGCGTCGGCCCGATCACCCTGGCCACGGGCAAGGTCGCGACGGAGTACCTTCAGCCGCTTCTGGATCAGTGGAACGCCGCGCATCCCCATGAGCGGGCGAAACTCCTCGAACTCCCAGAGGCGACCGATGACCAGCGCGCCCAGATGGTCAACAACCTCCGGGTGAAGAGCGATCGCTACGACGTCCTCAACCTCGACGTCGTCTGGACGGCCGAGTTCGCCGACGCCGGCTGGATCATCCCCCTGAACCGGGGGGACTTTCCGCTCGACCGCTTCCTTACCCCGGTCGTGGACACCGCGCTCTTCCGCGGTCAGCTCTACGCCGTGCCCTATACCAGCAACGCGGGGTTGCTCTACTACCGTAAGGACATCCTCGACAAGGAGAAGAAGAGTCCGCCCAAGACCTGGGCGGAACTCAGCGATCTCGCCAGGACCGTCGCCCCGAAGTACAAGATGGGCGGCTACGCAGGTCAGTTCCAGTCATATGAGGGACTCACCGTCAACTTCGCCGAGGCGGTCCAGTCCGCAGGCGGCGCCATCCTCACCAACAACGGTACCGATGTGGTCGTCAACTCTCCGCAGGCGCGTGCGGGATTGAACTTCCTCGTCGGCGGGCTCAGGGAAGGCTGGATTCCGAAAGCGGCTCTCGGTTACAAGGAAGAGGAGTCGCGCAAGGAGTTCGAGGCGGGTCATCTGCTGTTCCTGCGCAACTGGCCCTATGTCTACGGCGCGTTCGATCGGGCCGGCGCGGGCAACGCCGTGAAGGGGCGGTTCGGCGTGGTCACGCTGCCCGGCTCCGACGCGAGTCATCCCGGTTCCAGTTCGCTCGGCGGCGCCAACCTGGCGATCAGCTCCTATTCGAAACACCAGAAGAGCGCGCTGGAGTTCATCAGGTACCTGACCAGCCTGCCCACCCAGCGCAGGGTCCTGACCGACGGTTCGTTCCCGCCGGTCTGGGCGAGCCTGTACGACGATCCCGCACTCATCAAGAGGTATCCCTACCTTCCGGTGCTCAAGGAGAGCATCCTCGCGGCCAGGCCACGGCCGCAAAGCCCGAACTACAACCAGGTGAGCCTGATCGTTTCCAATGCGGTCTATGGAGCTCTCGCGCTCCAGGACTCGACCGAGGTGGCGATCATGAAGATGGACGCCGATCTCAAGGGCGCCATCGTCAATCGCTGACCATCCGCAATTCTGCACGGAGATTGTTTTTGGCAACCCGTTTTTCAGGGCTGCTCATTCGGGGAGAAGAACATCAGCCGAAAAGGAGAACGAAAGATGTACATGAAAGGCCTTCGGGCGACCGCCCTGGTGGCCGGCCTGCTCACCCCGCTCGCAGCGTGCGGCAGCTCCAGCACCACCAGTGGCACGTCGGCAGCCCAGCCGCTCAAGGGTGTCAAGATCGAGGTCGCCGCGAAGTGGACGGGCGTCGAGCAGGACAACTTCCTGAAGATCGCGAAGATCTTCGAGGGGGAGACCGGCGCGAAGATCACCTACACCCCGACCGGGGACAGCCTCGACACCTTCCTCGCCCCGCGCATCCAGGGTGGTGACCCGCCGGACATCGCGGTCCTGCCGCAGCCCGGCCTGGTGGCGCAGTATGCGGGCCAGCATGCGCTGAAGCCGCTGTCGGCCGACGTCGTCGCGGCAGTCGACCAGAACTTCACGCCGTACTGGAAGAACCTCGGTTCGTCCGGGGGTACTCCGTACGGTGTGCTGATCAAGGCCGCCTACAAGTCGACGATGTGGTACAGCGCCAAGGCCTTCGACACGGCGGGCATCCAGCCGCCGCAGACCTGGGCCGACATGGTCGGTCCGGCCTCCCAGAAGCTCCGCGACTCGGGGGTGAAGGCGCCCTTCTCGCTGTGCGGGGCGTCGGGCTGGACGCTCACCGACTGGTTCGAGAACGTGTACCTGTCGCAGGCCGGCCCGCAGATGTACGACAAGCTGGCCGCGCACCAGATCAAGTGGACCGACCCTTCGGTGGCGGCGGCGCTGAAGTCCCTCGGTCAGGCCTGGCAGCCCAACCAGGTCGCGCCGGGCGCGCTGCAGACCGACTACCCCACCTGCGTGGGCACGGTGTTCGGCAAGAAGCAGGCGGCCATGGTCTACGAGGCCGACTTCGTCGGGACCGAGATGTCGAAGTACCCCGGGGCCGACCAGGACGCGAAGGTCTTCCCCTTCCCGAAGGTGGGGGCGACCCAGCCGGTCGAGCTTGGTGGTGACATCGCGGTCGTGATGAAGGACACCAAGGGCGCACAGGCGCTGCTGAAGTTCCTGGCCTCGGCCGAGGCCGGCAAGGCCTGGGCGGCGCTGCCCGGGTACTTCTCCGCCAACAAGAACGTCCCGCCCACCGCGTACACAGACGCGATCCACCAGCAGCTCGCCCAGACCATCCTCAAGGTCGGCGACGACGCCCGCTATGACATGTCCGACATGGCGCCGGCCGCGTTCGGCGGCACCGACGGCAAGGGCGAGTGGAAGGACCTGACGGACTTCCTGCGCAACCCCGCCGACGTCGCGGGGACCCAGCAGAAGCTCGAGGCCGACGCCGCAGCAGCGTTCAAGTAAAGGAATCGCTCCGTGCACGGGAACAGTGGTGATGTCGTGGCTTCGCAGAACGCGGGCGAAGCCACGACGGGAAGGCCCGCAGCCTCCCACCGTAAGACCGTGACCCGGCGGAGGCGCTGGGTGGCGCTGGGTTTTCTGCTGCCGGCCCTCGCACTGCTCGGGGCCCTGGTGGTGTACCCGATCGTCTTCTCGGCGTACCGCAGCATGTTCGACGCCTCCGGGAACACCTTCGTCGGCGCGCACAACTACACCCGGATCTTCACCGACGCCGACTCCCGGACCGCCATGCGCAACACCCTCATCTGGGTCGTGGTGGCACCGAGCCTGGTGACCGTCCTCGGGCTGATCTTCGCGGTGCTGACCGAGCGCATCCGGTGGGCCTCGGCCTTCAAGATGATCGTCTTCATGCCGATGGCGGTCTCCTTCCTCGCCTCCGGCGTCATCTTCCGCCTGGTGTACGAGGGGGATCCGCACAGGGGGGTCATCAACGCGGTGCTGACCACCGTGCATGACACCTTCAGCTCCTCCTCGGTCTATCCCGGCGCCATCGCACGCCCCGGCTCGCCTCTCACCCCGGCGCCGGGGAACGCTTTTGTCACCACCACCGGCATCCAGCCAGGCCACATGGTTCTGCTGCCCCTGGTCGGGCTGCCCGCCGCGCAACTGCCCAAGAGCGCGACGCAGGCCGTCCCTGCTCCGGCACCGCCGCCGGATGGGATCTCCGGGACGGTGTGGCTGGACTTCACCCGTGGCGGTGGCGGGGTCCAGAACCACGTCGACCCGGCCGAGAAGGGCCTGCCCGGCATCCGCGTACAGGCCGTACAAGCAGGAAAGGCCGTCGCGTCCACGACGACCGGGCCGGACGGCACGTTCGCCTTCACCAAGCTGCCGGCCGGGACCTACACGCTCAAGCTGCCGGGCGGCAACTTCGCCGCGCCCTACCAGGGAGTGACCTGGCTCGGGCCCAGCCTGATCACGCCCGCCATCATCGGCGCCTACATCTGGATCTGGGCGGGATTCGCGATGGTGCTCATCGCGGCCGGCCTTGCCGCGATTCCCCGGGACGTGCTGGAGGCGGCGCGGATGGACGGCGCGAGCGAGTGGCACCTCTTCCGCAGGATCACCGTGCCGCTACTCGCACCGGTGCTCACGGTCGTCTTCGTCACCCTGGTGATCAACGTCCTGAAGGTCTTCGACCTGGTGTTCATCATCGCCCCCGGGTCCGTCCAGCCGCAGGCCACCGTCCTCGCCCTGGAGATGTGGCGGGTCTCGTTCGGTGGTGGCGCCGATCAGGGAGCAGGCAGCGCCATGGCGATCTTCCTGTGTCTCCTGGTGAGCCCGGCGATTTTCTTCAACCTCCGCCGATTCCGACAGGAGCAGTGATGACAGCGTTCTCCGCGGCCCGTGCCCCGGCCCGTGCGCTGAGCTGGGTCAGCAAGGGGTTCGTCCAGATCGTGCTGCTCGGGATTGCGATCTTCTGGCTGCTCCCGACGCTCGGCCTGTTCGTCGCCTCGCTGCGCAGCGAGGCGGACAACACCAACACCGGCTGGTGGACCGTCTTCACCAAACCGGCCGAGCTGACCGTGTCCAACTACCAGAAGCTGCTCAGCGGTGGCGGTTTCACGGCGTCGTTCTGGAACACGATCTGGATCACCGTGCCGGCCACGCTGCTCGTGGTCCTGATCGCCTCACTCGCCGCCTACGCCTTCGCCTGGGTCGACTTCCCCGGCCGCGACTGGGTCTTCCTGGTCGTCGTCGGCCTCCTTGTGGTGCCCATTCAGGTGGCCCTCATTCCGGTCGCCAGGCTGTACGGGCTGATCGGCATCTTCGGGTCCATTCCCGGGGTCGTGCTGTTCCACGTCGCGTTCGGCCTGCCCTTCGCCATCTTCCTGCTGCGCAACTTCTTCATGGGGATCCCCCGTGAGCTGCTCGAAGCGGCACGGATCGACGGCTGCGGAGATTTGACGATCTTCTTTCGGGTCGTCCTTCCGCTGGGCAAACCGGCCATCGCCTCGCTGGGGATCTTCCAGTTCATGTGGGTGTGGAACGACCTGCTCGTCTCGCTGGTCTTCGCCAACACGGACTCGCAGCCGATGACCAAGGCCCTGCAGGCACAGATGCGGCAGTTCGGCGCGAACATCGACGTCCTCGCCCCGGGCGCGTTCCTCTCGCTGATCGTGCCGCTCGTGGTGTTCTTCGCCTTCCAGCGGCACTTCGTCCAGGGACTGCTGGCCGGTTCGGTGAAGTAAAGCGGGGTGAGTTCCCGGTCTGGCGGGTGCAGGCCGGGAACTCACCGCAGCTCCTCCTGGCAGCGCTCCAGCCAGTCGAGGTCGGCCTGCAGATGCAGGCGGGCGCCTTCGATGAGCAGGCGGGCGGTCGCATTGTCGCGCTCGGTGGTACGGCTGAGGTCGTTGAGGGCCCGCATCGAGTTGAGATGATGGCGGCGCTGCTGGTTGATGAGCGCCGCACGGTCGGCGGAGCCGGTAAGCGGGGCCAGGGCGAGCTTGATGAAGAAGTCATCGCGGATGCGGAAGCCCTCGCTGGGCTGCTGGATCCAGTCGGTGAGCGTCTCACGCCCGGTGGCGGTCAGCTCGTAGACGCGCTTGTTGGGCCGGCCGGTCTGGGCGACGTCCTGACTCGCGACCAGCCCGTCACGCTCGAGGCGGCCGAGGGTGACGTAGATCTGGCCGATGTTGGGCGATGGGTAGGCACTCCCGAAGGTCTGCTCGATGGCCTGCTTCAGCTCATAGCCATGTGCGGGCTCCTTGGCGAGCAGCGCCAGCAGCATCTGCCGCACGTGACCTCCCATGCCGTTGGACTCAGCGTACCTACTTGTTAGTAGTCAGAACTCCATTTTCAAGAGTAGGCGGCCCCCGGTCAAGCTGGTGGCCCCTGTCGGCGTATGCGTCGTTGATATGGATAACAGGTAGGCAATTTTCCCCGGAACCCGCCCGGCACGGGTGAAGAAGATCACTTGCACGGTCCCCTCCACCGTTGACTCGTGGCGGTTACCGCACCGTCTGCGCCTGAGGTGCGGGAAACGCCACGAGTCAATGGAGGGGGGTGGGGGTGGCGGAGCGGACTTGGGCGGGGGTTACGCCGGGGGCCGTCTCGCGCAGGACGAGGCCGGCGGGGGTGACGTCGATGACTGCGAGGTCGGTGATGATCTGGTCCACCACGCGGCGGCCCGTGAGCGGCAGGGTGCACTCCGCGAGGATCTTGGGTGATCCGTCCCGCGTCAGGTGCTCCATCAGGACGATGACCCTGCGGGCACCGTGGACCAGGTCCATCGCTCCGCCCATACCCTTGATCATCTTGCCGGGGACGGTCCAGTTGGCCAGGTCGCCGGTGGCCGAGACCTGCATGCCGCCGAGGATCGCCGCGTCGAGGCGCCCGCTCCGGATGATCCCGAACGACAGGGCCGAGTCGAAGAACGAGGCACCGGCCAGCGTGGTGACGGTCTCCTTGCCGGCGTTGATCAGGTCCGGGTCCTCCTCGCCTTCGAGAGGGTAGGGACCGACGCCGAGGATGCCGTTCTCACTGTGCAGGGTGACCGAAACCCCGGGAGGCAGGTGGTTGGGCACCAGGGTGGGGAGCCCGATGCCGAGGTTGACGTACGAGCCGTCGGTCAGCTCGCGGGCGGCGCGGGCCGCCATCTGTGCACGGGTCAGAGGCATCAGGAGGCCTGCCCGGATACGGAGAGCGTCGTCTTCTCGATGCGCTTCTCGATCCGGCCCACGGGGACGATCCGGTCGACGAAGATCCCCGGGAGGTGGATCTCGTCGGGGTCCAGCCGCTCCACGAGGGCTTCGACCTCGGCGATGGTGACGCGCCCGGCCATGGCGGCCAGCGGGTTGAAGTTGCGGGCCGAGGCGTGGAATGCCAGGTTGCCGAACCGGTCGCCGCGCGCTGCGTGCACGAGCGCGAAGTCAGTGGTGATCGCCTCTTCGAGGACGTACGACTGGCCTGCGAAGGAGCGGATCTCCTTCGCCGGTGCGGCCACCGCGATGGACCCGTCCGGGTCGTACCGCCACGCCATGCCCCCGGAGGCGATCTGCGTGCCGACGCCGGCGGGGGTGTAGAAGGCCGGGATGCCGCAGCCGCCTGCGCGTAGCCGCTCGGCCAGAGTTCCCTGCGGTACCAGTTCGACCTCCAGCTCCCCGGCGAGGTACTGCCGGGCGAACTCCTTGTTCTCGCCGACGTACGAACTGGTCATGCGCGTGATCTGGCCCGTGGCCAGCAGCACGCCGAGGCCCCAGCCGTCCACGCCGCAGTTGTTCGAGACGACGTGCAGGCCGTGCGCCCGCAACGAGCCGATCAGCTCCATCGGGATGCCGCACAGCCCGAATCCTCCGACGGCCAGCGACGCCCCGTCGGGTATGCCGGCCACGGCCGCCGCCGGTGAGGTCACCACCTTGTCCATGCCACCTCCAGTCGAGTCAGGACTGGACGGTATGGGCGAGGGACATCGCATTCCTACGTGGCCCGTCCACACAACCACCATTGGGCGAGTGTGATGTGGGTCATCCACGGGCCAGAGCGGTGAATATGTGTGACGGCCACATGGAACGTAGTTCGGGACGGACGTAGTGTTTACCTGGCAACGGCCGGATTTCAGGAGATCGGCCTGGTGACCGGCAACCATCTTCGTGCGCGTCGTCCTCGTCTTCCGCCGCGGCGTCTGGGCACCGCTCATCATCTCCTGGGGGCGCGAGCATGAACGATCTGCCGGGGAGGCGTGCGCTGGTGACCGGCGGCGCCAGCGGGATCGGCCGGGCCTGCGCCGGGCGGCTGGCCGCCGAGGACGTCGGCGGCCCGGCCGTGGCCGTCGACCTGTCCGCGGTGGACGGGCTGGAGTGCGATGTCGACATTAGGATCAACAATGCGGGTTACCAGCACATCGCGGCCATCGAGGACTTCCCCGTGGAGACGTTCGCGGAGATCCTCCGTATCATGGTCGAGGCGCCGTTCCGGCTGGTCAGGCGGGCACTGTACGAGCGGGGGTGGGGCAGGATCGTCAACATTTCCTGCGTGCACGGGCTGCGCGACTCGCCGTACAAGGTCGCCTACGTGACCGCCGAGCACGCACTCGAAGGACTCTCCAAGGTGATCGCCCTGGAGGGCGCCGCCCATCGGGTCACCTCCAACTGCGTGAACCCGGCCTACGTACGTACTCCGCTGGTGGCGGACCAGGCCGCGGCGCACGGCCTGGCACCCGAGGCGGTCGTTGAGCAGATCCTGCTGGCGAAGGCCGCCATTCGCCGGTTGTTCGAGCCGGAAGAGGTGGCCGAACTGGTCGCGTACCTCTGTTCGCCGCAGGCATCGATGATGACAGGGGCCTCGGTCGCCCCCGACGGCGGATGGACAGCGCACTGACAATGACCGCCATGACCTGTGACGTCTTCCTGGACCTGCTGGCGCGGGAGGCCTCCCCTGTCGAGTTCGAGGCGCCGATCCTGGAGGCCCGCTCCGCCGGGGTCCCCGCCGAGGCGCTGGCCGAGCTCGAACGGACCAAGGCGGCTGCCCTGCGGGTGCGTTCGCTCCTTGAGCGGCATGCCCGCAGGGAGGCCGAGCTGTCCGCGCTGTTCGACACGGCAGGGGACCTGGCCGGGCTGCGCGGCGTGGACGCGGTCCTGGAGGCCATTGTCAGACGGGCCAGGCGCCTGCTGCACGCGGACGTCTCGTACATGACCCTGCACGACGACTCACGCGGCGACACCTACATGCGGATCACTGACGGTTCGGTCTCGGCGGCCTTCCGCGCGCTGCGGCTGCCGATGGGCGCCGGCCTCGGTGGCCTCGTCGCCCAGACCGGCGCCCCGTACACCAGCGCCGCGTACACCTCCGATGACCGGTTCCAGCACCGAGACGACATCGACGCCGCGGTGGGGGAGGAGGCCCTGGTCGCCATCCTCGGTGTGCCGATGCGGCTCGGCACCCGCGTGATCGGGGTGCTGTTCGCAGCCAACCGCAGCGCCCGCCCCTTCGACCAGGAGGAGGTGGCGCTGCTCGGCTCGCTGGCCGCGCACGCCGCCGTCGCCATCGACAACGCGCGGCTGCTCGAGGAGACCCGGGCCGCGCTGGCGGAGTTGAGCGTCGCCAACGAGCTGATCCGGGCACGCAGCGCGTCCGTCGAGCGGGCGGCTCTCGCTCACGACCGGATGGCCGCCCTGGTCGTCCGCGGTGGGGGAGTGGAGGACGTCGCGGCCGTCGTCACCGACGTGCTCGGCGGTGCGCTGGCCGTCCTGGACGCCTCCGGAAACCGGTTGGCCACCGTCGGTTCGATGGGGTCGCTCGACGAGGCGCACGTCGCGGCCGCGGCGGCATCCTCAAGCGCTCTCGGCCGTACGGTCCAGCACGGCGACCTCTGGGTGGCATCCATGATCGCCGGTGCCGAGACCCTCGGCACCCTCGTGCTGCGCGTCTCCCACGACGTGGCGGGTGCCGACCAGCGCATCCTGGAACGCGCCGCCGTGGTGACCGCGCTGCTGCTGCTGTTCCGCCGGACCGTCGCCGACGCCGAGGGCCGGGTACGGGGCGAGCTTCTCGACGACCTGCTCGCCGGACGTGGACTGGATGCGCTGCCAGGCCGTGCGCGCCTGGTCGGGGTCGACCTGGACGGCTCGCATGTGCTGGTCGTGGCCCGGCACGGCGGCGACCGGCAGCGTGCCACGTTCTGGGCGGCCTCGCACGCCGCCGTCGAGCACGGGCTGGTGGCGACGCGCGGGGAGGAGACAGTACTGCTGCTCCCAGGTACGGATCCGGGACCGGCCGCCCGCCGGGTGGCCAGGGAACTCGGTCTCTCCCTGGGAGTGCCCGTCACGGCGGGCGCCGCCGGTCCGCTGAAGGGGCCCTCCGCCGTGGCTCCCGGCTATGCCGAGGCGCTCCGCTGCGCCGATGCCCTGATGTCGCTGGGCCGCCATGGGGAGGGGGCCGGCGCGGGCGAACTCGGCTTCGTCGGGCTGCTCATCGGCGATGGACGGGACGTGCCCGGGTTCGTGTCCGCGGTCCTCGGACCGGTGCTCGACTACGACACCCGGCGGGGTACGGGCCTGACCGAGACCCTGGAGGCCTACTTCTCAGCGGGTGCTCAGCAGTCGAAGGCCGCGGAGCACCTGCACATCCACGTGAACACCGTCACCCAGCGGCTGGACCGGATCAGCCGGCTGCTCGGCCCGGACTGGCAGGCCCCCGCACGCGCCCTGGAGATCCAGCTCGCCCTCCGGCTGCACGCGCTCCGGACGAGGGCCTGATCATGGACCGGTCGTGGTGGGGGCCGGGGGAAGGCTCGCGTATTCGCCGCGGTGCGTGACGATCTGCACGGTGATGGTGGTGGAACCGGCTCGCTTGAATCCGATCGTGAGCGGGATCCAGTCGCCGCCGCGAACCTGCTCGGTGAGCCCGGTCATCACGACGAGGGGCCGGCCACCGGCGTTGAGGAGCACCGGCTGGTTGTACGGGAGATCGATGCCGCCTCCCGTGATCTGGGTGGGCCCGTGGAACTTCGGTGACGTCACCGAGATCAGCCGGTCGGCCTTGCCGTCGGCCGCGCTGTCGATGATCGTGGCGTAGACGGCGGCATTGGCGTTCGGGGCGAACGTCTGCCCCTCGGGCGGGCCGAGGACGAGCAGGTTGCGGATCCGTACCAGCGGGGCCTTGCGGAGGTCGCGGGGAAGCTGAAGGTTGACCCCCCGGATGTGGCTGCGTTCGTGATGGGAGGGCTGGCCGCCGGGGGTGCAGGCGGCTGAGCCCGCGAGGATGAACAGACCGCTGAGGGCGAGGCGAGAGCCGGTGGTCCTGGTCACGATCAAGGTTCTTCCTGGTCGTTGGCGGGCTCCAACACGTCTCTCCTGCCCGCACGTGCCTCAAAGGAATATCCCGGGCTCTCCAAGGAAGGGGGCGTTTCCGAAACCGGTCCTCAGAAGTCGGTGCCGCCTACGTGTTCGGCTGCGGTGGCATCGATCCGGGCGCGCATGCGGCGGCGCGAGCGAGGAGCACTGTCTGCTCGGGCAGGTTGCGGGTGAGTGATGCCGCGCGTTCGAACTCCTCGCGTGCCTCGCCGAAGCGGCCGAGTTTTGCGAGGAGGTCGCCGCGCACGCTCG
>JAOPYM010000315.1 GCA_025964615.1 Actinomycetes bacterium | reverse complement strand
ACCGTCGGCACGGTCACCGAGGTCTACGACTACCTGCGGCTGCTGTTCGCGCGGGTCGGCAAGCCGCACTGCCCGATCTGCGGCCGGCCGATCGCCCGGCAGACCCCGCAGCAGATCGTCGACCGGGTGCTCGAGCTCGAGGAGGGCACCCGGTTCCAGGTGCTGGCCCCGGTCGTCCGCGGGCGCAAGGGCGAGTACACCGAGCTGCTCAAGGAACTGCAGGCCAAGGGGTACTCGCGGGCCCGGGTCGACGGCACGATTATCCGCCTGGACGAGGTCGCGGGCGACGCTGGCGCCCTGCCGACGCTGAAGAAGCAGGAGAAGCACGAGATCGAGGTGATCATCGACCGGCTCGCGGTGAAGGACACGGCCCGCCGGCGGCTCACCGACTCGGTCGAGACCGCGCTCGGCCTCGCGGGCGGTGTCGTCATCCTCGACTTCGTCGACCTGCCGGAAAACGACCCGCACCGGGAGCGGATGTACTCCGAGCACCTCGCCTGCCTCTACGACGACCTGTCCTTCGACGAGCTCGAGCCGCGAAGCTTCTCGTTTAACTCCCCGTGGGGCGCCTGCCCGGACTGCACCGGTCTTGGCACCAAGATGGAGGTCGACCCGGAGCTGATCGTCTCCGACCCGGAGAAGTCGCTCAAGGAGGGCGCGATCGCCCCGTGGGCGGGCGGCCACGTCAGCGACTACTTCGACCGCCTCATCGAGGCGCTGGCCGACACCCTCGGCTTCCGGCTCGACACCCCCTGGGAGAGGCTGCCCGCCAAGGCCAAGAAGGCGCTGCTCTACGGGCACGACACCCAGGTGCACGTCCGCTACAAGAACCGGTACGGCCGCGAGCGCTCCTATTACACCGACTTCGAGGGCGCGATCACCTACGTCGAGCGGCGGCACGCCGAGGCCGAGTCGGACTCCAGCCGGGAGAAGTTCGCCGGGTTCATGCGTGAGGTGCCCTGCCCGTCCTGCAAGGGCAGCAGGCTCAAGCCGATCTCGCTGGCCGTCACCATCGACGACAAGTCGATCGCCGCCTACAGTGCGCAGCCGATCGGCGAGCTGGCCAAGACCCTGCTCAACCTGGAGCTTTCCGACCGGGACATGCAGATCGCGAGGCTGATACTCAAGGAGGTCAACGCGCGGCTCGGCTTCCTGCTCGACGTCGGCCTCGACTACCTCAGCCTGGACCGGGCGAGCGCCACCCTGGCCGGGGGAGAGGCGCAGCGGATCAGGCTCGCCACCCAGATCGGATCGGGCCTGGTCGGCGTGCTCTACGTGCTCGACGAGCCGTCCATCGGCCTGCACCAGCGGGACAACCAGAAGCTGCTCGACACATTGCTGCGGCTGCGCGACCTCGGCAACACGCTGATCGTGGTCGAGCACGACGAGGACACCATCCGCGCCGCCGACTGGGTGGTGGACATCGGGCCGGGCGCTGGCGAGCACGGCGGCCACGTCGTCGTCTCCGGCACGGTCGACGAGCTGGTCAACAGCGAGACGTCGATGACCGGCATGTACCTGTCCGGCCGCAGGCAGATCGCGGTCCCCAAGACGCGCCGCAAGCCGACCAAGGGCCGCGAGCTGGTCGTCAAGGGCGCCGCGGCGAACAACCTCAAGAACGTCGACGTCGCTTTCCCGCTCGGGCTCTTCACCGCGGTCACCGGCGTGTCCGGGTCGGGCAAGTCCACCCTGGTCAACGACATCCTCTACCGGGTGCTTGCGAAGGAGCTGCACGCCGCGCGGACCGTGCCGGGCAAGCACACCCGCGTCACCGGCATGGAGAACCTGGACAAGGTGGTGCACGTCGACCAGGGCCCGATCGGCCGGACCCCGCGGTCCAACCCGGCCACCTACACCGGCGTCTTCGACCACATCAGGAAGCTGTTCGCCGCCACCACCGAGGCGAAGGTCCGCGGTTACCAGCCGGGCCGGTTCTCCTTCAACGTCAAGGGCGGCCGGTGCGAGGCCTGCTCGGGCGACGGCACGATCAAGATCGAGATGCAGTTCCTGCCGGACGTGTACGTGCCGTGCGAGGTCTGCCACGGCGCCCGCTACAACACCGACACGCTGCAGGTTCACTTCAAGGGCAAGTCGATCGCAGAGGTGCTCGACATGCCGATCGAGGAGGCGTCCGGGTTCTTCGAGGCGGTCCCGGCGATCCACCGGCACCTCAAGACCCTGGTCGACGTCGGCCTCGGCTACGTGCGGCTCGGCCAGCCCGCCACCACGCTCTCGGGCGGCGAGGCGCAGCGCGTGAAGCTCTCCACCGAGCTACAGCGCCGCTCCACCGGCCGCACCATCTACGTGCTCGACGAGCCCACCACCGGCCTGCACTTCGAAGACATCCGCAAGCTGCTCGGCGTCCTCGACAAGCTGGTCCAGAACGGCAACACGGTGCTGGTCATCGAGCACAACCTGGACGTCATCAAGACCGCCGACTGGATCATCGACATGGGTCCAGAGGGCGGCAACGGCGGCGGAACGATCGTCGCGACCGGCACCCCCGAGCAGGTCGCGAAGAACGAGAAGAGCTACACCGGCCAGTTCCTGAAGACCATCCTGTCCGCCTCCAAGTCCTGACGAATCTGCCGGTCAGCCGCTTATGCGCCGTTTTGGAACTCCAACGGACAGGCCGGTCTGGTAAGCGACCACGACGAGTTGCGCGCGATCCCGTGCGCCGAGTTTGGTCATGGCGTGATTGACGTGCGTCTTGACGGTGAGCGGGCTGAGCGTGAGCTGGCGGGCGATATCGGCGTTAGACATCCCGTCGGCGACCAGGGACACCACCTCGCGCTCGCGGTCGGTGAGGGTGGCGAGCAGCGGAGAGGGGCGGACCGGCTCGCTGTCGTGCAGCTGGAGAAACCTGGTGATGAGGCCCCGGGTGGCGGACGGCGACAGCAGCGCGTCACCGCGGGCGACGGTGCGGATCGCGTCGATCAGGACTTCTGGGCGGGCGCCCTTGCCAAGGAACCCGCTGGCCCCCGACCGCAGCGCCTCGAAGACGTACTCGTCCACCTCGAACGTCGTCAGGATCAGCACCCGTACCCTGGCGAGGCTGTTGTCAGCGGCGATCCGCCGGGTCGCGGCCAGCCCGTCAAGGCCCGGCATCCGGATGTCCATTAGGACGACATCGGCACGTGCCTCGCGGGCGAGCCGGACCGCGTCGCCGCCGGTGGCGGCCTCGCCCACAACCGTCAGCCCCGGCGCGCGGTCGATCATGAGCCGCAGGCCCGCGCGGACAAGGTCCTGGTCGTCGGCCAGGACCACGCGGGTCGGCGCCGTTGCGGCGGACGCCAGCGAGGCGCCCGTGGCTCCGGTCAAGAGCCCTCGATCCCGGCCGCTCGCAGCGGAAGCTCGGCGAGGACGCGATAGCCTCCCCCGGGCCGTGGCCCCGCCGACAGCCGTCCGCCCAGGGCAGCCACCCGCTCTCGCATGCCCACGATGCCGTGCCCTTCGAGCGGGCGCCGGCTGCCCTGGGCGACCGCCTTTCCCTCGTCCTCGACCGCCAGCCTGAGCGCCCCGGGCGCATACCCCAGCCGCACCACGGCGGTGTCGCAGTCCGCGTGCTTGCGAGTATTGGTCAGCGACTCCTGTATGACCCGGTAGACGGCCAGCTCCACCGTCTCAGGCAACGACCTGGCCTGGCCGGTCACCTCCCGGGTGACCTGCAGGCCCGCACCTGCGAACGAGCAGATCAGCTCCTCGAGCCGGTCAAGACCCGGTACCGGCTCCATCGGCACCACCGGCGCCATCGGCTCCGCCGGCTCGAGCGCGCCGGGCTCGCGCAGCAGCCCGACGGTCAGCCGCAGCTCCTCGAGGGCCTCCTCGCTAGCCCGCTGGATGTGCGCGACCGATTCCCTGGCCTGGACAAGGTCCTCGTCGTCGAGCAGGCAGGTCAGCGCGCCCGCCTGCACGTTGATCAGGGCGACGTGGTGCCCGACGGCGTCGTGCAGTTCCCGTGCGATCCGCAGCCGTTCCTCGGCGACCCGGCGGTTCGCCTCATCTTCCCTGGCCTGCTCTGCTCGCCTGGCGCGCTTCTCGACCTGGCGATGTAGGCACGATGGGTACGGGACGCACTGCCGGTGGTCACTGCCAGAGCTGCCCACAGCAGGATGACGAAGCCCGTGATGCCGGGATGGGTGATGAGCGAGGCGCCGAGCAGCGCAGCCTTGACCGCGACGCCGACCGCGAGCGTCCGGCCAGGACCGGCACCCAGCGCGACCGAGTACAGCGCGTAGAAGACCGCTGGCAAGGTCAGCGGGTAGGCCATCCCGTTGGCCATCAGCACCACCGACCCGATGACGGCGATCGCCACCGTGCCGAGCGGGAACCGTCGACGCGCCGCCAGGGCCGCGTAGACCACGGCGCCCGCCAGCCAGCTCAGCGGCTGGTGAGAGCTCAGCGCGTGCTGGATGTCGGCCGGGATGGTCACCACCGCGAACAGCACCATCGCCGTGACCGCGGAAAGCAGCAGCAACTCCTGCCGGGCCATCAGCCGGTTCCAGGCACTCACCCACATAGCTGGACTGTAGGCAACCGCCGGCGCCGTGCACAACCGAACTACTGCCAACGCAGTAGGCGGAGCAGGGAACCACGCCGGATGGCGCGGCCGCGATCAGGGCAACCGCTGCGGCAGGCCGGCGACCCAGGGGGCCAAAACCCGGACGATGAGGAGCCGAACCGAAAGGAACCCCAGGATCATGTCAGCTCTTGCACGCTGGTGCTACCGGCACCGATTCGTCGTGATCGCCGCCTGGATAGGCCTGCTCATCGGCCTGGCGGTGATGTCGCAGACGGTGAAGGCGTCGTATGACAACTCGTTCACGCTGGCCGGCGGCGGTTCGGGCATCGCCCAGCAACTGCTGCAGCGGTCGGCGCCGGCCCAGGCGGGCGACTCCGACCAGATCGTCTGGCAGGAGAGCCATGGCAGTGTCACGGACCCCGCCATCGAGCAGCGGATGTCCGTGATGCTCTTGCGGGTGTCGCACCTGCCCGAGGTGGCCTCGGTCGCCAGCCCCTACCTGCCGGGCGGCAAGGTCCAGATAAGCCCGGACGGGCGCACTGCGTACGCCATGGTGAACTTCGCCCAGACCGCCGACTACCTGAACAATGCCGACGTCAACCGGGTGGTCGCGGTGGCGACGGCTGCCCGGGAACCGGGCCTTGCGGTTGAGCTTGGCGGGAAGGCCATCTCGGACACCGAGCAGGCGCCGCTATCCAGCGTTTCTGCGGTCGGTATCGGCGCTGCCGCCGTCATCTTGTTCTTCGCGTTCGGCTCGCTATTCGCGACAGCGCTGCCGATCGCGACCGCGGTGGCAGGCGTGGGAAGCGGCCTGATGCTCATGGCACCGCTCAGCCACCTGATGTCCGTGACCGGCATCGCGCCGATCCTCGGCGCGCTCATCGGCCTGGGCGTCGGGGTCGACTACGCCCTGTTCATCGTGACCAGGTACCGCCGCGGCCTGCAGTCGGGTCTGGGACCGGAGCGGTCGGCCGTCCACGCACTCAACACATCCGGCCGCGCGGTCCTGTTCGCGGGCGGCACGGTCTGCATCGCCCTGCTCGGTCTGCTCACGCTCGGCCAGGGTCTCCTCGACGGGCTGGCGG
>JAOPYM010000190.1 GCA_025964615.1 Actinomycetes bacterium | reverse complement strand
TGGAACCCCTGCCGGGACCGTACTCGGGTTGCCGCTGGCCGAACGCGAACTAAGGTTCGGCCTAGAGCGGTCCTTCAGAGCCCTTGCCCGCCTGGCCCCCCGTGCCCGGGAGCGGGTCGTCCTGGTGGACCGCGCCAACTCCGTACGTCCCAGAACCGTCGTCTGACCCCCTCGATCACGGAGCAGCGCATGTCCACCCAGTTCACCGTCGACATCTACCAGAACGAGTACCTCCCCGAGGGCGGCACCGAGGTCAACGCGATCGTCACGGTGACCGCGACGGGCGGCGTCCCCGCAGGCGGCGGGCCGTCCGCGGCCGCCGCCGAAGTGATCATCATCGACACCTCCGGATCGATGGGCTACCCGGCCTCGAAGATGACCGCGGCCAAGCAGGCCACCGCGGCCGCGATCGACACGCTGCGCGACGGGGTCGCCTTTGCGATCATCGCGGGGTCGCACCGGGCGGAGCTCGTCTACCCGGCCGACGGGCGGCTCATCGCGGCCTCGGCTCAGACCCGTACGGCCGCGAAGGAGGCGGTGGCCAGAGTGAAGCCCGACGGCGGCACCGCCATCGGCTCCTGGCTCCGGCTCGCCCATCGGTTGTTCACCGACCACTCGGTGCCGGGCGCCATCCACCACACGATCCTGCTCACCGACGGCAACAACCAGCACGAGAGCGACCTCCAGCTGCGTGAAGCATTGGCCGAATGCGCCGGGTCCTTCACCTGTGACGCACGCGGCGTCGGCACCGACTGGGTGGTCGCCGAGCTGCGCACCGTCGCCTCGGCACTGCTCGGCACCGTCGACATCGTCGCGGATCCGGCCGGCCTCGCCGCCGACTTCCAGGCGATGACCGAGCACGCCATGGGAAAGGCCGTCGCCGGCGTCGCGCTGCGCGTCTGGTCACCGCAGGGCTCGTCCGTACGGTTCGTCAAGCAGGTACTTCCGGCCGTCGAGGACCTCACCGGCCGGCGTGCGCAGTCCGGCCCGCTCAGCGGCGACTACCCACTCGGCGCCTGGGGCGCGGAGAGCCGCGACTACCACGTCTGTGTGGAGGTACGGCCGGGTGGTGTCGGCGACGAGATGCTCGGGGCGAGGGTCAGCCTGGTGCTGCCGGGCGGGGACGTGGCCGCCCAGGGTCTGGTACGGGCCGTGTGGACGGGCGACGAGGCGCTGTCCACGCGGATCAACGCCCAGGTCGCGCACTACACGGGCCAGGCGGAACTCGCCCAGGCCATCCAGGACGGTCTCGAGGCCCGCCGCGACGGGGACACCGACACCGCGACGACCAGGCTCGGCCGGGCCGTCCAGCTCGCCGCCGCGTCAGGGAACACCGCGATCGGCGAGCTCCTCGGCAAGGTGGTCGAGGTCGAGGACCCCGCCACCGGGACGGTGCGGCTCAAGGCCACGGTGAACGAGGCCGACGAAATGACGCTGGACAGCCGCTCAAGCAAGACCGTACGGGTCGGGAAGACCGGACACTGAACTCATGACCGTATGCCCTGCCGGACACGACTCGGCCACCACCGACTACTGCGACATCTGTGGCTCTCCCATGCCCGACCCGCTTCCCACGGCTTCCCCGCCGTCTGCGGCGTCTCCTGCGCCCGTGGTCTGCCCGTCCTGCGGTACGAGCCGTACCGGACGGTTCTGCGAGAACTGCGGCCACGACCACTTCACCGTGGCGCCCGCCACCCGCGTCAAGGTCTACAAACCCGACGCGCTCACCGCCCTGGACATCTCGATGCGGACCGGCCGGCCCATCGCCCCCGCGGAACCGGTCTGGTCCGCACTGGTGCGCGCCGACCGCTCCTACTACGACACGATGACCATCGACGGCGCGCAGACCGTGCCGTTTCCAGTGGACTGCCCGCAGCGTCAGATCGCGCTGACCGGCTCCCAGATCCGGATCGGGCGGCAGAGCATCTCACGCGGGGTCACCCCGGAGATCGACCTGTCGCAGGACCCTGGCATCTCGCACCTCCACGCCGTCCTGCTCCCGCAGCCGGATGGCGACTGGCATCTCGTCGACCCGGGTTCCACCAACGGGACCCTGCTCAACGACCACCCCGACCCCATCACGGTCAACGTCTCGGTTCCCCTGCGCGACGGCGACCACATCCACCTCGGGGCCTGGACCACCATCGTCATCATCAGGAAGGGCTGAGATACCGGTGCCCACGCTCGTCCAGTCGGCCGTCCCCCTACTGGCTCCCCGGCCGGCCCTCCGACCGGTCCAGCGGCCGTCTCGGCGCCGCAGGCGTCCCGGCTTCGGATCAGCGCGGACCCGCGAACCTGGACGACCCCCGTTCAGCTCCGCGCGTTCACTGCCGCCGCGCTGTTGGTCACGATCGTGCTCGGCTTCGTGCTCGCCGTCTCCACCGGCGACGTCCGAGACGGACTCCGCAGGATCGGACACCAGATGGGCCCGCAGGTCGTCGCCACCTCCGACCTGTACTTCGCCCTCAACGACATGGACGCCCAGGTCGCCAACGTGCTCCTGGTCGGCCGCGAGCAGGGTCTCGGCGTCGGCAGGGACCAGGCCCTCGCCATCTACGAGCAGCGCCGTGCCCAGGCCGACCACGACCTCCAGCAGGCCGCTGCGGCCGCGGGCAACGATCCGGTAGCCGCGCAGGCTCTGC
>JAOPYM010000126.1 GCA_025964615.1 Actinomycetes bacterium | reverse complement strand
AGCGCGGTGAGCTGCTCTTCGAGCTGCTCCAGGCGGTACTGGTCGTCGCGGGCTTCGTCCTCGAAGTGGACTTCGAGCTGGGCGAGGATCGCGCTCAGCTCGGTGCGGGCGTGGGCCAGCAGGTCGTTGTCCGGCTCGTGCTCGAAGTGGTAGGTCGCCAGGGACTCGGAGTCCTTGACGGTGATGACGCTGAAGCGACCCAGGATCCGCTCGAGGAAGTTCCCTCGGTGCTCGACCTCGATGTTGCGGACGATCGCCACGTGCTTCTCGCCACGGCGGATCTCGCCGCCGCACTTGGTGCAAGTCTGTTTCACCGGCCGGTTCTCCTGCTTCGCCTTGGCGGTGTCGAACGTCCAGACCTGGCGGTTGCCGTCGCTGGCCTTGGCGACCTCGGCGGCCACCCAGCGGCTCTTGCCGTCGCCGGTCATGCCGTTCAGGTGTGCGGGCTCGCCGTCGGCGTACTCCCCGATCTGGATCTTGTCGTTGATGTTCGGCATGTGGATGCCTTCCGTGTCGTACGGGTTGGTTGTCAGCGGGTCGGTGGCCCGCTCTTCAGGTGACGCGGCGCGCGCTCTCCCTCGCGGGGTCGTGGCGCGGCCGACCGACTGAGCGGTTAGCCACCTGCGTGGGTCGGCATGCCCGGCTACCGACTGCTTCGGCACCACCCGGGGGTGGCGCGCGGGTCCTCGATGAAGTTCTCAAAGCTCGGTCGGTCCGCCGTCCCCGCGATCGTCTGCGGGTCTTGCGCCCTGTACTGCTTACTAGCCAAGAGTACGCTTAGTACGTACTCTGTGCACTGTCGACCCTAGACCTACTCTCTGTCAAGGGGGGTGCGTAAAGTACGCACCTTCCGCAGGTCACGAGCCGACCAAGTCCAGCCGAACTACCAGGCACGCGATCAGCGCCGCTGTACTTTCAGTCCGTACTTTCAGGAGGACACGATGGATCCCACGCGAGGCAGCGCCCGGCCCCTGCGCGAGCAGATCGCCGACAAGCTGCGGCAGCTCATCACCAACGGTGAGCTGCAGCCTGGCGACCGCCTATCCCCCGAAGAGGTACTCGCGGAGCAGTACAAGGTGAGCCGCCAGACCATCCGCGCAGCACTGCAAGACCTGACCGCCGAAGGCCTCCTCATGGCCAGCCGCGGCCGGGGGCGGATCGTCCGGGCGTACAAGCCCCTGACCTGGCACATATCGCGGTACGAGAGTCGCCACCACCACGAAGAAGCCGGAGACCCCGGCGAGGACCAGTGGAGCACCGACGTACGCGCCCAAGGCCGGGAGCCCCGCCAGGACGTCAAAGTCGAGATCGTGGAACCGCCCGCACACGTCGCGGACCTGCTGGGCGTAGGCCCGGACGAGCTCGTCGTCGTGCGCCGCCGGATCCGCTATGTCGACGAGGTTCCGTACCAGCTGGCGGACTCCTACTTCCGCGAGACGCTCGTGCAGGGCACGCCACTCATGCAGCCCCGCGACGTCTACGCGCCCGGCGGAGTACTCGCCAGCCTCGGCCACATTCAGACCCGATACGTGGAAGACCTCGTCGTCCGGATGCCCACCAAGGGCGAGAAGACCCAGCTGGGTCTCCCTGCGGGCACGCCGGTCGCTGAGCTCACCCGCACCGGGTACGACACAGATGGCAAGCCGCTGCGCGTGATGGTCACCATCGCGCCAGGCGACCGCCATCGCTTCCGATGGGAGCTGGACCCCACGTGACAGACCGGACACTCAAGGCGCTCGGCTACACCGCCGACCCGATCACCGCGCCACTCACCTACCCGGGCCGGGCCCTGGACGGGCCGGCCGCACTCCTGCTCGACGACAGCCTGTTCGACCTGTGGCCGGGCGCAACACCGACCGGCCGCTGGCTCGTCAACGGCGACGAGGTCGCGACCCTCGACGACATGCTGGCCGACGCCGGCGCCGCACCCATGAGCGAACGCCACCCCGTGCTCGCCGTCGGCTCGAACGCCGCCCCGGCCCAACTCGCCCGCAAGTTCTCCCGCGCCGGGGTACGCCCCGCCGTGCCGATCACCGCCGTTCGCGTCCACGGGATCGCCGCAGGAGTCTCCGCTCACATCAGCCGCCCGGGCTACATCCCCGCCGCGCCGATCACCGTAGACGGTGAGACCTCAGACCTGTTCGTGACGTGGCTCGACGACGCCGAAGTCCAAGCGATGGACGAGACCGAGCCGAACTACCACCGCGTCCGACTGCCGGCCGCCTACCCCGTGACGCTGCCCGGGGAGCAGGCCGTACCGGACTGCTGGGTGTACGTCTCCAAGCACGGCTGCCTGCTCGACCGCTCGGGTGAACCCCGACGCCTGGTCGCACAGCGGGAGCTGATCAGCGCACTACTCGGCGACTTCCCCGAAATGGTGGTCGACGACCCGGACATGTTCACGGCCACCATGAGCGGCAACCCGAACCTGCGCGAGCGGATGCGCGAGCTCATCCACACCGCAGGGCTGGCGTGCGAGCAGCCGGAGCTCACCAGTGGGCGGGAAAGACTCCTAGCTGGTCGCACGGGGTGAGTCGAGACACCCCCAGACGTGGAGAGGCCCCGGCGAGATGCCGGGGCTTTTTCGCGCTTCGGGCGCTGCCCCTTGACAGGCCATAGTGGGAGGGGCAACGGTGTGCAGAGAGTACGGACTTAGCGTACTCTGATCACGGAAGATGATCAGCGACGATGACCGCGCAGGCGCTTCCCGGCACGCGTAGCCGCCGAGAGAGGAACAAGACCTTGCCTGATCGAACCGAGTTCGTCTACCTGATCGGCAGCGAGGAGAGCCCGTTCGTCAAGATCGGCCGCTCCGTCGACGTACAGGGGCGCTTGGCCGCCATCCAGCGGATGAGCCCGGCAAAGCTGACGGTGCTCTGGCAGACGTTGGGCGGTGCGGAGCTGGAGACAGCCCTCCACCGCCGGTTCAGTGCGTTCCGCTCGCACGGTGAGTGGTTCGACTTCCCAGGCCGCGATGCGCCGGAACAGGTCGTACGGGCCATCACAGAGATCACAGCCGAGGCGCAGAGGCTGAGGGCCGAACAGCGAAGGGTGCGGAAGACCCGCAAGGCACGGAAGGTGTGGAAGGCGCCGAGAGGCCCACAGGCGAGGAAGGTCCGCCCCAGAAGCAGGCTCGCGGCCCCATCCGTTGTGATTGAGAAGCCGCGCTCGCACTACCAGCAGGTGACGGACATCCTGCGCAAGCAGATCGAGTCTGGCGTCTACCCGTCCGGTTCGCTCCTGCCCAGCGAGCCGGAGATCGCCGACCGACTTGGGGTTACCCGGCCGACCGTCAACCGAGCCCTGGCCATTCTCCGGACCGAGGGGCTCGTTCAGCCCCGACGAGGAGTGGGGACCACCGTGACCCTGAAGCCGAGGCGTCGCCGCGTGCGGGACCTGGTCAACAACCCGACGACCTGCCGTGAGCGGATCTGCACACGGGTCCCCGACTTCGACGAGGCGCGGGCACTAAACATCGACGACGACCAGCGGATATTCGCCATCACACGGACCACGCGGGCAGCTGAAGGTCGTGCCATGGAGGTCACCGAACTCATGCCCGCACACCAGTGGGAGCTGTACGCCGAATGGGACGCTGAGTAGCAACCGCCCAGGAGGCGACCATGAGTGAGCAAGTCGAGACCTACGCCCAGGCGCTCCGCGATGAGCTGGAGCACCTGTGGAGCGACCTCGCCGAGGCGTACCGAATGAGCCGCGCGGACCCGCCCGAGAAGTCCATGGAATGCGAGAACGCGATCGCGCGGATCTGGGCAATAACGGACCATGTCGGCCCCTGCCCGCCCGGACGGATCAGCATGCCGTTCCTGCTGACCGGCATGTACGAGAAGGTCCACGCCCAAATAGGGATCGCCGCAACAGTGCCACCGAAGATCGTTGAGCAGGCGCGCGAGTACGTGGCTGCAACAGGGAGGCAGTGATGATCGTCATGAAAGCCGAGCAGCGGGCGGCCTTGACCCGCCACGGCTACGACCCGGACCTGCCGCCATGCGGCATCGGCGGCCCTCCCGGCACGATCGAGGGTGCGCGCGGCGTCCTTCTCCGGAACCGCGTCTGCGCCCTGGACGGCATCGAGATCGACGGACACGAGGGATCGGACCTTGATCCCGGATCCACGTCCTGCATCCACTGCGACTACGAAGGGCCGAACCCGTGAACGACCTGGTGAAGTTCCAGCGAGCCCGGCTCGACGAGAAGCAGGCAGCCGCTACCAGCCCAGCCGTGCCGGGTGAGGCGTCGGCGGCAATGGCCGGCGAGGCTCCGCAACGGTATTGGTCCAAGGATCGCGCGCTGTGCGAGGTCGAAGCGGACCGGCGTCTCATCCGCGAGTACGAGGAAGCCGTCGCGTTCTACAACCAGAACCGTAGCGCTCCGGCCGGTGAGGTCACCGGACTGAGGACCGCGATCAAGTGCCGCGCCGCCGTGTACGCCGACCACCCCGACTACCTGCAGGAGTGGGCGCCCTAACCCCGACATGCTGCGGGGCCGCACCCGAACCGCCAAGAACCGGTGCGACCCCAAGGCCCGTAGCTCGCAAAAACCGAAGGACCGTTAACCCCTCCCTAAAGAGGAGCCGTCTCCATGATGCCTTACGCCAGTGACGACGCCGAAACCGGCGTGCTGGCGATGACCGCGTGTAGTTCACGGATTCCAGCGGGCGCAAGGCGTAGGCTGCCGCTCGACCCGCCCCCTGCATCTTCCCAGGAGGACCCCAGACAAACGAAAAGCGGCCCCGGCAGGGGCCGCCTCGCACAACTTAATCCGTTCACGTCCACCGTCTTGCAGCTCCGTGGTTTGGCCGCCTGGAGAGCTCGCAAGGTGTGTGGCGCCTTCGTCATTCGCCGGAGCCGACAATAACACGCGCCCCCGACGGTGGCTTGCCATGCCCTGACACGGGTGTGTCGCCAACCGTCCAAAGACACCGCCGCCGGCGAGCCCGCGGCGCCTCCAACACAACCGTGCGACGCGTTGGAAGCAGCCAGCAGACTTCCAACGGCCGCATCCGCGTCTTCAAAGCCATCCCCGACGGATCCCAGCGCGCCAAGTCACAGCCCGCGTGGATGGTCCAACTCGACCACACGCTCGCCGAACAACACGACCTCGGCGCGATCCGCTGCGACGCCGCCGACAACGTCCGCAAAATCGCATGGATCCTCTGCCGCCACACCGACTGGCGCACCCTCGTCGCCCGCCCCGGCTGGAACCTCCTCGCCGAACTCACCGGCCTATCCGAGTCCACCGTCAACCGCGCCCTCCGCCGCCTCCGCGCCTGGGGCCTCCTCGGCGTCGTCGAGACCGGCTCAACGTGGCGAACCCGAGGCTGCGACATCGACGACGAGGACGGGAACCGCGGCGCCGAGTACGTCCTGTGCGTCCCAGCTCACGAGCCTGTGGAAATAAGTGACCGTCCTTCCAGCCTCCGTATGGAGGCTGGAGATAAGCCCCTGCGCGGGCGCGCGAGCGAGCACCCGAGCACCGCGACCACGGCACCCTGGCCGATGCACCAGACGCCCAAAACGCGGGGGGACATGCTCCATGCAACACAACGACTCCAGCAGCAAGCCCCGATGCTCAACCGGATCAGCGACAAGCGGCTCCGCCACGTCCTCCGGCCCGTGTTCGCCGCCGGCTGGTCACCCGCCCAGGTCCGCTACGCCCTCGACCACGCCCCCGACGGCACGGCCCGCTGGCACACCGCGGACGTCCGGCACCCGGCCGCATGGGTCAAGCACCGCCTCACCGCCTGGCGGCGAGGAGACGGCACCTGGGCCACGCCGCCCGTCCAGCTCGGCGCCGGACGCACCACAGACCTCGGCCCGGCCGACGTCGCCGCGCTCCCCCGCGCCGACGCACCACCCGTCACCGACACCACCACCCACGCCAGCGCAGCCCGCCAGATGCTCGCCGACACGCTCCGGAACGTCACCCGGAAGCAGCCGGCCAAGCGCGGGCTCGGCGTGAACCTGCCCGCGGACGGCCTGGCCGTGACCGTGACCGAGCCCCGTGAGCACCTGGTGGACGCCGGCCGGAACCCGTTCGCGGTCGATGACCCGCGGCACGGGTACGCGGCCGACGCGGATGCTGACGCGGCCAGTGGGTGGTTGTTGCGGAACGCGGCTCGGCAGGCCCGTCAGAACGTGGCGCCGGTCATCGCGGGTGAGGGGTTCGAGTGGCTGCGGCGGGGCCTTGAGCGGCGCGCTGCTGGCGGCGGTGCGGGGGCGGTCGCGTGATGGGTGTGCGTAGTGTTCCCGCCGGTTCCCTTTACGATGTACAGATCCGTGCCTGTGTGGCTACGGAACGCTACGGCGGAAATCCCCTGCAACTAGGTCACCGGATAGCTTGTGTTCAACCTATGGCAAGGCTAGTGTTCAACCCATGGACGCGAGCGAGGAAACCACGACGACCGCCAGATGCCGGCGCTGCCGCCGTCCCCTCCGCTCCGCCAAGAGCATCACCGCCGGCATGGGCCGCACCTGCGCCAAGCGCACCCGCCAGGACGCCGCCGCCACCTTCAAGCCCGCCCTCGTCGCCAAGGCCCACGAGCTCATCGAGCAGGGCGGCATCGTCGCCCTCCGCGGCCGCCGGATCTTCCGGACCGTGAGCAGCGACGGCGAGCGCACCTACCTGACCGCCCCCGAGGCGTGCAACTGCCCCGCCGGCCTGCGCGCGAAGCACATCTGCTTTCACCGCGTCGCCGTCATCCTCAAGGCCGCCTGACCCCACCACCGACCATCAGACAACCTCAACCGAGGAGCCCAAGATGATCCACTCGATCACCACGCAAGCCCGCGCGATCCTGCTGAAGGCCGCCGACGTCATCGAGGCGCGCGGCCATCACCGAGGCGACTATGCGCCCAGCGACACCCGAAGCGATCTACGCACCTGCCCCGTCTGCGTCTTGGCCGCGATCAACGTCGCCACCAACCATCACCCGGTGACGGACTTCTTCAACTACGGCATGGACGAGCCTGAGGCGCAGGCCGCCGCCGCCCTCGCGAAACACCTGGGCTTGGCCGAGTGCATCACGCCACACGAGCTGACCGACGTCGTCGGCGAGGAGTGGAACGACGCCCCGGACCGCACCGCCGAGCAGGTCACCGCCGCGCTGCGTGAGTGCGCCGCCAGCCTCTGACCGTTTCCCCCGGGGGCCGGGCAACCGGCCCCCACCCCGACCAGACCCAGCCAAGGAGACCAACGAATCGTGACTGACCGCCCCGCCCCGAAGATGACGCACACCACGCGTGAGGTGTTGCGGGTCTTCCTCACCGACCCCGCCCGGGAGCGGCACGGCTTCGGGATCTGTCAGGAGACCGGTCTCGCGTCCGGGACCGTCACCCCGATCCTTCACCGCCTCGCCGAGCACGGCTGGCTCACCTCGCGGGAGGAGGGCACTGGCAGGATCCGCCGCTATTACCGGCTCACGCCCGAAGGCGTCGCCGAGGCCACCGCACGACTCGGGCCGGCCGCGCCCGTCCGGGAGGTCGGGGGCCTGAACGTCACCATCGCGAAGCGTGCGGCGGGCCGTGTCATCGAAGGCGTCCAGGACGCCGTCACCGAGATCGACGCGGGGAACTACGTCTCCGCCCGGGAGTTGCTCGGGTCGGCGCGCCGCGACATCGACAACGCAGTGAAGCGCATCACCCCGACCGACGACACCAGGAGCGAACAGTGAGCACCCCCGAGCAAATCGCCAAGCGGTTCGAGAACGACACCGCCAACCATGAGATGACCGTCCTCCACGACGACGGCCTGTACCGGCACCTGCGGTTCGCGAAGCCGGACAGCAGCCGCGACTGGTTCTCGATCGTCACCTGGCCGCAGAAGCTCGTCATCAACGGCTCCGTCGGCACCTACGTGTTCTCGCGCATGGAGGACATGTTCGACTTCATCCGCACGTCCTGCCCCGCTGGCAGCCCGAACTACACCTACTGGGAGGAGAAGGTCGTCGCGTGCGGCGATCCCGTCGTCGACTACTCGACGGACCTGCTGGACAAGCAGGTCACCGAACACCTGAAGGAAGTCGAGGCCGAGAAGTACTGGCCGGGCGTGGCCGAGGCGTGGAACGAGAAGGTCTACGGCTTCTTCGCCGAGTACGACACGACGAACGAGCACGGGGCCCGGTGCGCGCTGCATGACTTCACCTACAAGCCGGACGGTGCTCCTGAGTCCGAGGAGCCATTCCAGTTCTACGACACGGTCGACTGGGACCTCCGCGACTACGACTGGAAGTACCTCTGGTCGTGCCACGCGATCCAGTGGGGCATCGGCCAGTACGACAGCAAGCGGGTAGCCGCCACCCAGGCCGTCGAGGTGACGTCGTGAAGCGTTCCGACAGGAAGCTGTGGGCCGGAGCCCGCACGCTCCCCGACCTCGCCGAGCTCACTGCGCGCTGGCTGATGCGGGACCTGCAGCAGCACCCCGGCTACCCCGGCAAGCAGGGCCCCGACCCCGAAACCGCGGGGATCGCTACGGAGTTGGCCGCGATCAACCGGGCCGGGTTCCTCACCTCCGGGTCGCAGCCCGGACTGATCGACGGCGAGTACCGGCAGCGCGCCGGGGTCGACGGGTTCACCGACCCGACGAACGCGCTCCGGCTCGCGGCCACCGCGGGCGACAGTGTGCGCGTCATCGTCCACGCCGCCCCGTGCCCGCGGCGCACCGGCTACGCCCAGGCCACGCCGGTCACCATGTACGGCGGCACCGTCGAAACCAGCTTCGGCGCGCACCTGTCCCGCTCCGACATCCACCTGATCTACGACCTCATCTCGCCCGCCGCGTTCGAGGTGCTGTACGCGGCCACGCAGGTCACGGTCATCGACCTGGAGTGGGGTCGGAACACGTTGTGGTCCTGGCTCCTCGACGCCCTGACCAAGACGCCCGCCGGTGCCTGAACCGCCCACCCGACCGTACGAACGCCCTGGAGGCGACCATGACACAGTTCATCCGGCAGACGGCCTGCATGGTTCTCATCTCCGGTGCGCTGCTCGTGACCGCGATACTCACCGTGGGCACGTCCCTCAGCACCGTCGCCGGTGAACTCGTCGGCGTCGGCTGCGGTGTCGTAGGGATCGTCGGCTCGTTCGTCATCGAGGAGATCTACCAGACGCGGCTGTTCAACCGGGAGATCCGTGACCGGCAGGCCGCGCTCGCCGAGTTCTTTCGGAATCGCGAGTCGCCGTTCTCATGACCCCCGACCGCAGAAACGCCCCGCCCCCCGCAGCGGGGCGTTCTGCTTCCCCCAGGCCGCGCCAGACTACTCGGGCCCGGCCGGCGGGACGACGAACGTGCCCTTGCCGTGCACGGTCCGGATCAGTCCCCGTTCCCGGAGTTCCCGCGTGGCCCGGCGGACCGTCAGGTACGCGACGCCGTACTGATCCGCGAGGTCATGCTCCGAGGGGAGCCGTGCGCCCGGCTGCAACTCGCCGGTGTTGATGCGCTCCGCGATGTGATCGGCGACCTGGACGTACACCAGGTCCGGGCCTTCACGGTCGAAGCCCGGGGTGTCCCGATCGTCACTCACGCCCCCAAGCTACGAACCGGCTGACCTGCACAAAGGAATGGAAAGCTATACATAGATCTATGGGCCGGGTTACGGTGCGGTCATGGGCGCCCGTGAGGAACGCGTTGCCGCTGAGGCGGTCGATCTCCTCGGCGTGTTCGCGACCCTGGAGACCCCCACGAACCCGCGGTGTACGCAGCTGCGGACCCTTGAGGCGCTGATCCGCGCCTACCCGGATGAGGCCGCGCGGCTCCTGGACGCCATCCGCGGTGAGGACCCGTCGTGACGCTCGGTGCGGCGACGGTCGCGATCTGGGCGGCCGTGTTCGTGGGGTTCTACACCGCGCGGGTCCGTCGCGCGAAGGCCAGCCTCGAGAAGGCGCGGAAGGTCTTCGGCGGGCAGCTGCGGGTGTTCCTGTGCGCCTGCGCCCTGGTCGCCATCCTCGCCCGGGTGTGGATTCACCACCACGGGGGCTAACACCTGTCACAGTGGCCCAAGTAGGCCACATGTGATCCGAAAGCGCCCCCGAAGCGTCCAACTACCAGCGATCCGCCGCGAGCCATGTCGCCGCGGGACGGGCGCCCCTCCGAAAGGACCCAGAGTGAAGAAGCTTCTTGCCGTATCGGCGGCCGTGGCCGCGACCGCGGCGGTCCTCGCCGTGCCGGCCACCGCGAACGCCACCAGTGTGCCCGGCCAGCCCACTTGTAACACGAGCTGGTACCAGAACCCCGACGAGACCAACCGCAAGCCGGTCCAGAACCCCGACGGCATGGAGTTCAGTGGCTCGGACCTGGTCCATCACAGGGCCGACACGACCGTGGAGGCCCTGACGCACGGTACGTACTCCGCCAGCCCGGCCCCGGACCAGCCTTCGTTCTTCTCGGTCGAGGTCTCTGGCACGGACGGCGGCTACGCCACGCTCCGCTGGGACACGGGCGCTAACAAGTGGACCATGGTCACCGGCGGCCAGCTCTACAGCGATACCAGCCCGGCCACGCTCGTGGATCAGGTCACCCCGCACAAGAGCCATCACGTGGTCTCGTTCGGTGTGGGCTACACGGCCAACCCGCCCGGCACCGTGACCACCCTGGTCCACTCGGTGAAGTTCAACGGTCACGACTATTCTCTGGCCTGCCACACGAAGCCGACCCCGACGCCGACCACGGGCTCTCCCTCCCCGTCCCCGACCGGCACCACCCCGTCCCCGGCCCCGTCCAGCACCACGCCCGGCGAGGCTCCTGCGCCGTCCCCGGTGACGGGTGACCTGCCGGTCACCGGCTGACCCGAGTACGTCGAGGGCCCCGTCTCTGGTGAGGCGGGGCTTTCGTGTTGGTGGGCCGCGGCGCGGCGGACGAAAGCGACATGCGAATACCGGCGCAGCCATGTACCGTCAGAGCCAGCACCTCCCGGTGCGAAGGCTCCGGCTACTTCCTTTGGCGAAAATACGCCGGCGCCGACACTGATCTCGGGAGGACACAACTTCATCGCTGGTGCCCGGTGCGCAGGCAACGGATACTTCATTCGGAACCATCGGCCGCAGGTTCAAATCCTGCCCGGACGGCAATGCCGCCCGGTAGCTCAGTCCGGTAGAGCAATGGTCTAAAAGCCCGTCGCCGCCTTGATCTCGGGCACCAAGCGTTGAAGCAAGGTCTCCTCCCGGTGCGGAAGGAGACCTTTTCCATGTCCAAGTTCAACCGGCCCGACACCCGGCCGGCCGTGTCCAGCCCGGTCAAGTCCGAGACCGTGGCATCCGGGCGGACCTTCGAAGGCGCTCCCGGTCATGCCCGTGATGCGAAATCAGAGTTGTTCCTGCTCGCCGTCTCCAACAAGGTCGGCGAAGACACGTTCTACGAGCAGGCGAAGCAGCGCGACGACCGGTACTGCACCCTCGTCCGACAGGTCGCGCTCGATGACCCCGAGTGGACCGCCCGGTTCCTGCCGTGGCTCCGCCGCGAGGCGAACATGCGTTCCGCCGCGCTGGTCGGTGCGGCCGAGTACGTGAAGGCCCGGCTCGACGCTGCGGGCACTCGCGAGCGCCGCACCCATGAGGTCGGCGAAGACAAGGCCGCGGTGGTCTTTGGTGGCGACAGCTTGAACTACCACGCGACCACGAACCGGCGCGTCATCGACTCGGTTCTTCAGCGCGCGGATGAGCCCGGCGAGATGCTCGCCTACTGGGCCGCCAAGTACGGGCGGAACGTCCCGAAGCCGGTGAAGCGCGGGATCGCCGACGCGGTTGCCAGGCTCTACACGGAGCGGGCGATCCTGAAGTACGACACCGACTCGAAGGGCTACCGGTTCGGCGACGTCATCGACCTCGTCCACCCGACCGCGGGCAGCCACAGCGAAGCATGGCGGGCATGGCAGGGTGACCTGTTCGAATACGCGCTCGACCGGCGCCACGGCCGCGGCGAGGCGACCCCGGAGTCGCTCATCACCATCGGCAACCACGCTGAGCTGATGTCCTGGCCGGTCGCCGAGCGCCGCGCACTGTTCGACCGCAGCCAGGCCGCCTTCGTCCTGAAGGACGCCGGGATGACCTGGGAGACGGTCGCAGGCTGGCTGCAGGGGCCGATGAACGCCAAGGCATGGGAGGCGCTCATCCCGTCGATGGGGATCTTCGCCCTCGTCAGGAACCTGCGGAACTTCGACCAGGCCGGGGTATCCGATCAGGCCGCCGAGCAGGTGTGCGCGAAGCTCACGGATCCGGAGGTCATCGCGAAGTCGCGGATGTTCCCGTTCCGGTTCTGGGCGGCGTTCAAGCACACGGACTCGCTGCGGTGGGCGCA
>JAOPYM010000050.1 GCA_025964615.1 Actinomycetes bacterium | reverse complement strand
GGATACCCCCGCTAGTGCCAGATCTCGTCAAGCTCGGCGAGCTCCTCGTCGGAGAGCGGGAGTCCCGCGCCGGCGACGTTCTCCCGCAGGTGCGCCGCCGACGAGGTGCCAGGAATTAGCAGGATGTTCGGCGACCGCTGCAGCAGCCAGGCTAGGGCGACCGACATCGGCGTCGCGTCCAATCGGCTGGCTACGGTGGAGAGCACCGAGGACTGGAGTGGGCTGAAGCCGCCGAGCGGGAAGAAGGGCACGTAGGCGATGCCCTGCTCGGCGAGCTCGTCGATCAGCTTGTCGTCTTGGCGGTAGGTGAGGTTGTACATGTTCTGCACGCATACGATCGGCGCGATCGCCTGTGCCTCGGCGACCTGTTCCGCCGTCGCGTTGCTTACTCCGAGGTGCCGGATCAGGCCCTGTTGCTGGAGTTCGACGAGCGTCTCGAACGGCTCGGCGAGCGAGCCGGGCTGGGGTCCCCGGGCGTTGCCGAGCCGGAGGTTGACCACGTCGAGCGCCTCAAGGCCGAGGTTCTCAAGGTTCTCGTTGACGGAGCGGCGCAGGTCCTCGGGCCGCCGGGCCGGGGGCCAGCCGCCGTGGGAGTCCCGGGTCGTGCCGACCTTGGTCACGATGTGCAGCGATTCGGGGTATGGGTGCAGCGCTTCACGGATCAGCTGGTTGGTGACGCGCGGCCCGTAGGCGTCGCTGGTGTCGACGTGGGTGATGCCGAGGTCGACGGCCTCGCGGAGGACGGCGAGTGCGCTGTCGTGGTCGGCGGGCGGCCCCATGACCCCGGGGCCGGCGAGCTGCATAGCGCCGTAGCCGAACCGGGTGACGGTCAGGTCGCCCAGGGTCCAGGTGCCGCCGGGAAGCGAAGTGGAGAGCGTGCTCATGCCTCTGTCTTTCGTGTTGAGCTGGGTGGTGGTGCCTAGGGGCTCCTTGCATCAGTATTGGTACGTTACTTCCTGACAGGAAGTAGGCACCTCGGAGTGCGTAAGGCACCCACGGGTTAGAGGAGCGGTCGATGGCAACGATGACGGCGGCCCAGAAGAGGGCACAGACCAAGGCGGAATATGACGCTTTCCTGGCGGGATGCCCTAGCCGCAAGCTGCTCGACCGTCTCTCCGACAAGTGGGTCACACTGGTCCTGGCCGCGCTGGGCAGCGACGGCTCGCATCGGCTGGGCGCCGACTGCGCCGGTGAGCCCCGGTCGATGCGCTACTCGGAGCTGTCCCGCCTGCTGGCGGGCGTCAGCCAGAAGATGCTCACTCAGACGCTGCGCTCCCTGGAGCGTGACGGCCTGATCACCCGCACTGCGACGCCGACCGTGCCCGTCACGGTCTCCTACGAGCTGACCGACCTCGGTCTCTCCCTGCACCAAATGATGCGCGGCCTCAAGACCTGGGCCGAGATGCACATGGACGATGTGCTCGCCAACCGCGCGACGTACGACACCCGAACCGCCTGAACCCGCAGCAGAATGACGGCTCCGAACGCCTCATTTGCGTCGCCGCGGTTTGGACAGTGCAGCGACTATAGCGATGGGGCCCGGTAGTGATGACAAGATCAACTGCGCCCTTACTACTGGGACGCACAAGGCGATTACGATTATCGCGCAGCAGCCCAGTACGATCAGTGCTGAGGTAAGTGGGATGGGCCGCCTGCTGCCGGGAATTTTCTTCGTCATCACCCACAACCACCTTCTCCGCTCAGCACGTAGCCCAGTCACCGTCAGACACTGCTTCAGGCGCGTCCAGCGGTGCCACGCCTTCGGTAATGTTCTTAACCTTGACGGAAACACAGGGTGAACAGTAGGGCGAAGGTTGGCCGCGTACCGACTACGGCGCCGGCATTCCCTGGCTGAGCGGATGACGGCTCCAGAGTGCCGAATGTCGGCAACGCGGTGCTGACTTCGTCGGTGCAGAATGTAGTTGTGGAGAAACACGATCAGCAGGGTGCTCGGGACGCGGAGCAAGATCACGGCTGGCCCGCATGGGGCTCGGCAGTCCAGGCTGCGCTTGACCGGCGGGGAATCACGCTGAATTCCGCAGCAAGCCGACTTGGGTTGCGCAACACGACACTCAAGCGGTGGCTAGCCGGTGAAGTTCCCCCGCAACTGTCACGCCTCGGTCCCATCGCTGATCTAACTGGTGTGAGTCATGCAGTTCAGCTGGAACTGGGCAACGTGCTACCAGCGGAGTTGCGTTCTGAGGCGCACGCGATGCAGGTCGCTGACGAACTTCGAGGAGCGATCGGCGAAGTTACGCAGGTGGTATCGCGCGCGGCCGAGTTGGCCTTCTCCGACGCTGGGGCTCGCCTGGCCGGCATCCTCCTTGCCGACAGCCAAGTGCCTCTGCAGGTTACCTTGCGGCGCGCTTATCGCGGCGTCCGGTACCCCATTCATCTAAGCACCTACGTCGGCGTCGAGAGCATCGGCCGCGATGGTTATGATGACGAAGCTCTCCGCACGCAGGTCACCAATATCATTGGTCAGTCCGCTCGGGTCTTCGGGGCGCGGTGGCGCGAGCAGGAGGCACATGATTGGCCACTGCCCCATCCCCGGCTTATCCTCAACGTTCCTCAGCATGAGAGGCCTCGGCCGCCATCGACAAGTGCGGTCCAGGCGGTGCCGAACGTGCTGATGCTCGGTTGCCCGTACGCTCATTCGGAATATATCGGGGCATTGCTGGCTGATGCCCTCGGTTATGGATACATCGATATTCGATACAGCGTTCCTCTTCCACTCGACGGGATCCCCACCGATCCCGTGGTGACCGAGGCACGGGTCGAATTCGCGAGGCATCTTGCTGGTGATGAGCATGCCACGCGGCGAAATGTCTGGTCCCTGATTGATCATCGTGTCCTTCCAGAGATCATGCCGAAGCTCAAGGACGCCCCAGTAGGGTGCGCAGTTTACGTGCGCAGCGAGGATCACCTCCTAGAGCGCGGCAGCGAGGTCTGGGGTGTCCCTATGGATGAAATGATCGAGCTGCGCCGCATGATCGATGCCCTCGTGGATTCCGTCGATTGGCCGGTGCTTACGATTGTCATGCCAGACGAATTGCTCAGCAGTGCCAGCGTGATCGAGAGCGATCGAATCGCGGATGTCGCGATGCTCGCAGCGGTCGACGCTTGGATTCAGCTGCGCAATAGCCGTCTCGTTCCAGACGG
>JAOPYM010000017.1 GCA_025964615.1 Actinomycetes bacterium | reverse complement strand
GGGGATGGCGGTTGCGGTGACGAGCACTGGAAGGGGCGCCGATACCCTGGAGCGGCAACGTCCGGTACCGCAGACGAGGACTGGAACGACGAGATGGATCCACTGACGACCGGAACCCGGCCTGCCCGGCTACGGGTCGGTGTCGTGGGCGCGGGGCGGGTGGGTACCGCGCTCGGCGCGGCCCTCGCCCAGGCCGGGCACCGCGTCGTCGCGGCCTCGGCGGTCTCCGAGGCGTCGCGGCTCCGCGCGGCCGAACGGCTTCCCGGCGTACCCCTGATGGAACCGCAGGAGGTCGTGGCCGCCGCCGACCTGGTGCTGCTGACGGTGCCCGACGACGCGCTGCCCGGCCTGATCGCCGGGCTGCTCGCGACCGGTGCGCCGGTCGCGGGGAAGCTGCTCGCGCACACCAGCGGGCGGTACGGCGCGGGGGTCCTTGATGAGGCCACCCGGCTCGGCGGGCTGCCGCTCGCGCTGCACCCGGTGATGACCTTCACGGGCCGGCCCGACGATGTGCACCGGCTGAACGGGATCTCGTTCGGCATCACCTCCCCGGACCCGCTGCGGCCCGTCGCGGAGGCGCTGGTGATGGAGATGGGCGGCGAGCCGGTCTGGATCGCCGAGTCCCAGCGGACGCTGTACCACGCCGCCCTGGCCTCCGGCGCGAACCACCTGGTCACCCTGGTCGTAGAGTCGATGGACCTGCTCCGCGCGGCCGGGGTGGACGAACCGGCCGCGATGCTCGGTCCACTGCTCGGCGCCGCACTCGACAACGCCCTGCGGCTCGGCATGAACGGGCTCACGGGGCCGGTCGCACGCGGTGACAGCGGTACCGTCGCCGGTCATCTGGAGGCGCTGAGTGCGGTGTCCCCCGAGGGCCGTCAGGCGTACATCGCGCTCGCCCGGCTCACCGCCGACCGGGCACTGGCCGCCGGACTCCTCAAGCCGGGAGACGCGGAACGTCTCCTTGAAGTACTGGCAGACTGAAGGGAAGTGCTGTGGCACCCATTGTCGCCCGAACTCGTGAAGAGCTGAACACCGCCATTAACGCCCTTCCCGGGAAGATCGCACTGGTGCCGACAATGGGCGCTCTGCACGAAGGGCATCGGTCGCTGATCGGGCGGGCCGGTGAACTCGCGGATTCCGTGGTGGTGAGCATATTCGTCAATCCACTGCAGTTCGGGCCGAACGAGGACCTGGACCGCTACCCCCGTACCTTCGACGCCGACCTGGCCATCTGTGCTGCTGAGGGGGTAGCCGTGGTCTTCGCGCCGACCCTCGAGGTCATGTATCCGGTGCCGAACGAGATCACGATCAGTGCCGGGAGGATGGGCACGATCGTGGAGGGGGCCTGCCGTCCCGGCCATTTCGACGGCGTTCTCACAGTGGTGATGAAACTGTTCAATCTCGTCCGGGCGGATTGTGTGCTGTTCGGGGAGAAGGACGCCCAGCAACTGGCGGTCATCCGCCGTATGGTGACCGATCTCGCGCTTTCCATCGAGATCGTCGGATGCCCGACCGTGCGGGAGCCGGACGGACTGGCGCTGTCCAGCCGGAACCGTTTCCTCGCACCGGCCGAGCGGGCCACCGCGCTCGCACTGTCCCATGCCCTGCACGCGGGAGCCTCAGCACAGGGGCCTTCCGGTGCGCGGCGCGCGGCACGGGCCGTACTCGATGAGGCGGTCAAGTCCGACCCCCCGCTCGAACTGGACTACCTCGTACTGGTGGACCCCGCCACCTTCACCCCGGTGCCCGACACCTTCAGCGGTACGGCGGTGCTGGCCGTGGCGGGCAAGGTCGGCTCGACCCACCTGATCGACAACGTGATCGTGAACTTCCCCAGGCGGGATGAGCCCGCATGAATCGGATGGGGCGACTCGTGTCGAGCGTCCACACCTCCCGAGGAGAACCCTGATGTTCCGGACCATGTTCAAATCGAAGATCCACCGGGCCACCGTCACCCAGGCCGACCTGCACTACGTCGGTTCGGTGACCATCGACCGCGACCTCATGGAGGCCGCCGACCTGCTTCCCGGCGAGCAGGTGCAGATCGTGGACATCACCAACGGCGCCCGCCTGGAGACCTACGTCATCGAGGGCCCGTCCGGCAGCGGTGTCATCGGCATCAACGGTGCCGCCGCCCACCTCGTACGCCCCGGTGATCTCGTGATCATCATCAGCTACGCCGCCATGACCGACACCGACGCCCGTGCCTTCCGGCCCAGCGTCGTCCACGTGGACGCCGGCAACAGCATCGTCACCCTGGGCACCGACCCCGCCGCTGAAACCCCCGGCACCCCCACCCTCCGAGGCGACCAGATCCGTTGACCCGTGGCGTTTCCCGCACCCTCTACGCGTGAGGTGCGGGAAACGCCACGGCTCAACGAAAGGAGGCGGAGGGGCAGGTGCACGGGGCCGGAGGGGTTAATGTCAGAATGACGAGAAATGTCTTCCCCCGAGGAGGAGCCCGATGATCCCTGCAAGCCTCGCCGCCCCGGCGCCCGGCTGGGTCCGGGACACCGACGTCGTGGTGATCGGATCCGGCATCGCCGGACTGGTCACCGCGCTCCGCACGCATGCCCAGGGCCTGCGGGTCCTGCTGGTCACCAAGGCCCTGCTCGACGAGGGCTCCACGCGCTGGGCGCAGGGCGGGATCGCCGCCGCGCTGGCCCCCGACGACACTCCCGAAGAACACCTGCGCGACACCCTGGTCGCCGGTGTCGGGCTCTGTGACGAGGAGGCGGTACGGGCCCTGGTCACCGAGGGGCCCGGCGCCGTACGCAGCCTGATGGAACTCGGCGCCCTCTTCGACAGGGCCGAGGACGGGACCGTGGCGCTGACCCGCGAGGGCGGGCACCACCGGCGGCGCATCGCACACGCCGGCGGTGACGCGACCGGCGCCGAGATCAGCCGGGCGCTCCTCGCGGCCCTCACCAAGTCCGAGGGCATAGAGGTCATCGAGCACGCGCTCGTACTGGACCTGGTGCTCGACGGGGGCCGTGCGGCCGGGGTGACCCTGCACGTCATGGGCGAGGGGCGCCGCGACGGGGTGGGCGCCGTCCGCGCGCGGGCCGTCGTGCTGGCGACCGGCGGGCTCGGCCAGGTCTTCGCCGCCACCACCAACCCGCAGGTGTCCACCGGCGACGGGGTGGCGCTCGCGCTGCGGGCCGGGGCCACCGTCACCGACCTGGAGTTCGTCCAGTTCCATCCGACGGTGTTCTGGCTGGGCGAGGGCGCGCGTGGGCAGCAGCCGCTGATCTCCGAGGCCGTACGGGGCGAGGGCGCGTACCTGATCGACGCGTCCGGTGAGCGGTTCATGGTCGGCCGCCACGAGCTTGCGGAGCTGGCCCCCCGCGACGTGGTCGCCAAGGGGATCATGGCCCGGCTGCGGGAGACCGGTGCGTCGCACGTGTTCCTGGACGGCAGGCACCTCGGCGCCCGGATGTGGGAGGAGCGGTTCCCGACCATCCTGGCGAACTGCCGGTCGCACGGGGTCGATCCGGTGACCGAGCCGATCCCGGTGGTGCCGGCCGCGCACTACGCCAGTGGCGGTGTCCGGACCGACCTGTACGGCCGTACGTCGGTACCGGGGCTCTACGCCTGCGGCGAGGTCGCCTGCACGGGGGTCCACGGCGCCAACCGGCTGGCCTCCAACTCCCTCCTCGAAGGCCTCGTCTTCGCCGCCCGCATCAGCCAGGACCTCGCCCGCTACTGGCCCGGCCCTGCCCTCGCCCTCAGCAGGCCCGAGGCTCTGGACCTCAGCGGGCCCGAGGCTCTGGACCTCAGCGGGCCCGGCGCTCTCGACCTTGACGGGCGTGAGCGAGGGGGAGTGCTCGAACCCTCGGTACGGGCCGACGTGCAGCGGATCATGTCGGAGTACTCCGGGGTCCTGCGGAATGCCGAAGGGCTGGCAAGGGCGGAGCGGGAACTGGCCGCGCTCGCCGGCCGCAGCGCCGGAGAGCCCTGCGTCGAGGCGTGGGAGGCCACCAACCTGCACACGGTGGCCACCGCGATCGTGCTGGGCGCAAGGCGCCGCGAGGAGACCCGCGGCAGCCACTGGCGGGAGGACTTCCCCGACCGCGACGACACGAGCTGGCTGGGCCATCTGGTCACCCGTCTGGATGACGGGCCGACCACCACCTACGAGGGGGCATCATGACGCCTGAGCTGGCGGAACGCCTGCAGGCCGCCGGGCTGGATCCACAGGCTGTGGATAACCTGGTCCGGACCGCACTGGCCGAGGACGGCGAGACCGACGTCACCAGCGAGCCGATCTTCGGCCCCGCGGAGACCTCCACCGCCGACTTCACCGCCCGAGCCCCCGGCGTCGTCGCCGGCATCCCCGTCGCCGAGGTCGTCTTCGAGATCCTCGGCCTCTCGTTGACTCGTGGCGTTTCCCGCACCTCGCACGGAGAAGGTGCGGGAAACGCCACGAGTCAACGAGTTCGGGACGGGGATGTGGTGGGGGCGGGGGAGGTGATCCTCACCGTGAGCGGGCCGACGAGGGACGTGCTGCGGGCGGAGCGGACCGCGCTGAACCTGCTGACCCACCTGTCCGGGATCGCCACCGCGACCCGGGAATGGGCCGACGCCATGGCGGGCACCAGGGCGCGGGTCAGGGACACCCGCAAGACCCTGCCGGGCCTGCGGGCCCTGCAGAAGTACGCCGTCCGGCAGGGGGGCGGGGTCAACCACCGGATGGGACTGCACGACGTGGCCCTCATCAAGGACAACCACGTCGCCGCCGCCGGATCCATCACCAAGGCCTACGAGGCCGTCCGGGCGGCACATCCGGAACTGCACATCCAGGTCGAGTGCGACACACTCGACCAGGTCGGGGAGGCGCTGGCCGTGGGGGCCGCCTCCATCCTGCTGGACAACATGACGGACGCCGAGATGACCGAGGCCGTCCGCCGTGTGGCGGGGCGGGCGGAACTCGAGGCGAGCGGTGGGCTTACGGTGGGCAGGGCCCGAGATGTAGCCGTAACCGGTGTGGACTACCTTGCGGTGGGTGCACTGACACACTCGGCACATGTTCTGGACATCGGCCTTGACTTTCGCGCCTAGCCCTGAAAGCAGAGCGGGGACCTGATGCTGCTCACCATCGACGTCGGCAACACGCATACCGTCCTCGGCCTGTTCGAGGGCGTGGAGGTGATCGAACACTGGAGGATCAACACCGACTCGCGGCGCACCGCCGACGAGATCGCCGTGGTCCTCCAGGGGCTCGTCTCACAGAGCCCGCTGCTCGCCGAGACCGACATCAGCGGGATCGCGCTGTGCTCGACCGTCCCGTCGGTCCTGCACGAGATGCGCGAGATGTGCCGCCGGTACTACGGCGACGTCCCCGCGGTGATCGTGGAGCCCGGGGTGAAGACCGGGGTCCCGGTGCGCATGGACAACCCCAAGGAGGTCGGCTCCGACCGCATCGTCAACGCGCTCGCCGCCGTCCACCTGTACGGCGGGCCCGCGATCGTCGTCGACTTCGGTACGGCGACGACCTTCGACGCGGTCAGCGACAAGGGGGAGTACGTCGGCGGTGCAATCGCCCCCGGCATCGAGATCTCGGTGGACGCCCTGTCGGCCCGTGGTGCCCAGCTGCACAAGATCGAGCTGGTCCGGCCCAGGAACGTGATCGGCAAGAACACCGTCGAGGCCTTGCAGTCCGGGGTCATCTTCGGCTTCGCCGGCCAGGTCGACGGCATCGTGGACCGGATGTCGGAGGAGCTCACCAACAGCCCCGACGACGTGACGGTGGTCGCCACCGGCGGACTCGCCCCGCTGGTCCTCGACGAGGCCCGTACCATCGACGTCTTCGAGCCCTGGCTCACCCTGATCGGCCTGCGCCTGGTCTACGAACGCAACATCGGCGGTTCCTCCTGACCTGCAAAACGGGTTGGCCGAGGTGGATAGCCTTTGACCTGTGAGTGACGAGACGTACGAGGACCTGCCGGAGCAGATGCGGGTCCGGCGGGAGAAGCTGGACCGGCTGCGCGAGAGCGGCATCGACCCGTACCCGGTGGGCTTCCCGCGTACGGCAACGGTGGCCGAGGTCCGGGAGAGGTATCCCGACCTGGGGCCGGGGACCGAGACCGGAGACAAGGCCGGGGTCGCCGGGCGGGTGATGCTGATCCGCAACACGGGCAAGCTCTGCTTCGCCACCATCCGCGACGGCAGCGGCGACCTGCAGATCATGTTGTCGGTCGCCAAGGTCGGCGAGGAGGCCCTTGAGGCGTGGAAGCGCGACGTCGACCTCGGCGACCACATCGGGGTCGTGGGCGAGGTCATCACATCCCGGCGCGGTGAGCTGTCGGTCATGGCGGACCGGTTCGCGATCACGTCCAAGTGCCTGCGGCCGCTGCCCGACAAGCACGCCGGGCTCACCGACCCCGAGGCCCGGGTGCGGTACCGCTACCTGGACCTGATCGTCAACGACGAGGCCCGCAAGATGGCCCGTGTGCGCAGTGCGACGGTACGGGCCGTACGGGACTTCTGGCACGAGGAGGGGTATCTCGAGGTCGAGACCCCGATGCTGCAGCCCATACACGGCGGTGCGGCGGCCCGGCCGTTCAAGACGCACATCAACGCGTACGACATGGAGCTCTACCTCCGCATCGCGATCGAGCTCTACCTCAAGCGGCTCGTCGTCGGCGGGGTCGAGAAGGTCTTCGAGGTCAACCGCAACTTCCGCAACGAGGGCGCGGACTCGACCCACAACCCCGAGTTCACCATGGTCGAGGCGTACGGCACCTACCTCGACTACAACGACATGGCCGACCTGACCCAGCGGATGTACCAGAAGTGCGTGCTGGCCGCGCTGGGCACGAGCGTGGTCGTGCACGACGGTACCGAGATCGACCTGGGCATCGAGGAATGGCCGCGCATCACGCTGTACGGGTCGGTGTCGCAGGTCCTCGGCGAGGAGGTCACCCCGCACACGCCGATCGAGCAGGTGCGCAAGTACGCCGACCAGCGGGAGATCCGCTGGGACCCGAAGTGGGGGCAGGGCAAGCTCGTTCAGGAGATCTTCGAGGAACTGATCGAGCACACCCTCGTGCAGCCCACGTTCGTCATGGACTACCCGCTGGAGACCTCACCGCTCACCCGGCGGCACCGCGACGAGCCGCTGCTGACCGAGAAGTGGGACCTGATCGGGTTCGGCACCGAGCTGGGCACCGCCTACTCCGAGCTGGTCGACCCGATCGAGCAGCGGCGCAGGCTCACCGAGCAGTCCCTCCTGGCGGCCGGCGGCGACCATGAGGCCATGCAGCTCGACGAGGACTTCCTGCGCGCGCTGGAGTACGGGATGCCCCCGACCGGTGGCATGGGTGCGGGCATCGACCGGATGATCATGGCGTTCACCGGCCGGAACATCCGCGAGACGATCCTGTTCCCGCTGGTCAGGCCCGAATGACGACTGGCAGCTGAGCGAGCCCGCGCAGCAGGCAGCAGGAAGTCCGGGTCGAGCCCACGTGCGAGCGCGGCCGACCAGCCCTTGAACCGCTCCTGGTCCTCGGCCGGTACGCCGAGCAGCTCGCTGATCAGCGTGACCGGCAGCGGATACGCGAGCGCGGCGATCAGGTCCACCTCGCCGGTCAGCCCGTCGAGCAGCTCGTCCACCAGCGTGCTGATCCGGGGCTGCAGCCGCGAGATCAGACGCGCTGAGAACGCCTTGCTGACGAGGCGCCGCAGCCGGGTGTGGTCCGGCGGGTTCATGCTCAGGAACGACCGACGCCGTACGACCTCAGGACGCCAGGCCGCACCGGCCTCGGCATGACCGAAGCGGGGGTCGCGCAGTACCTGGGCGCACAGCTCGTACGAGGTGGTCACCCAGAGACCGGCCTCGGTGCGGCTCAGCGGGCCCGCCGCGCGCAGGCGCGCGTAGTGCGAGTACGGGTCGGCGCGGAACGCCTTGTCGAACGGGTCGAAACCCAGGATCCCGAGCGCGTCCACGGTGCTCCTCACGAGAGACGGGTAACCCGAACGTTATTCGGTCGACTCCCGCACCACCAGGGACGGCGCCAGCAGGATCTGCTGGTGCTTGTGCCCGCCTGTGGCGGTGGCCTCGATCAGGGCCAGCTCGGCCGCGGTCCAGCCGAGCTGGTGGCGGGGCTGGTACACGGTGGTGAGCGGTACGACGGCGGTCGCGGCCAGGTCGATGTCGTCGTACCCGATCACGGCGATCTCGCCGGGGACCTTCACGCCGGCCCGCAGCAGCTCGTTTACCAGGCCGATGGCGAGCAGGTCATTGGCGCAGAAGACCGCAGACGGCGGCTCGGTCCGCCGGAGCAGGCGCTGCGCGGCCTTGCCGCCCTCGGCGATCGTCAGGTCGGGACGCGAGACGATCAGGAGTTCGCCGGAGGCCGCCTGGCGCATGGCCTGCTCGGCGCCCAGGCGCCGGTCGCGGCACGGCTCGAGCTCGGGTACCCCGGTGACCAGGGCGATCCGCTGATGGCCGCGGCCGAGCAGGTACGAGACGGCGAGGGCGCCGCCGAGCACGTGATCGACCCGTACCGAACAGAATCCCGAGATGTCCCGGTCGACCAGGACGGCCGCCATGCCCTGCTCGCGCAGCCGGGCGAGCGGAGCCGGATCGTCGTCGACCGGCATCAGCAGGACCCCGGCCGCCCGCTGCTCGGCGAGGAAGTCCAGGCACCGCTGCTCCTTGGCCGCCGAGCCGTCGCTGGTGCACCAGATCGCGTCCACGCCCGCGGCGTTCATCGCAGCCTCGGCGCCCCGGCCGACATCGGTGAAGTACGGGTTGGTCACGTTCTCGACGACCACGCCAAGCGCTCCGATGCGCGCGGACGGGCCCTGCCGGAGCATGCGGGCGGTCTCGTTCCGGACGAAACCGAGCTCCGCGATCGCGCAACGTACACGGTCACGGGTTGCTTCGGCCACGAGATCTGGCCGGTTTAGGACGTTCGAAACCGTGCCAACTGAGACTCCTGCACGTCTCGCTACCTCACGGATACCTGTCCGTGCCACCTGACTCCCCACCCGCATTTGACCTGTTTGCGCAGGTTACAGCCTTCTCGTCGCTCGGGTTTCGCGCCATATGTTACCCGTCGCCATTTTATGCACACGCATCGTTATCTTTGTGCGCTTGACGGTCCGGATCTGGCCGCCTAGCGTTCCGGACCGAAGCGTAGCTTGAAACGATTCACGATCTCCGGTCGCGAACCGTAGTGAAGGGATGGGTGAAAGGGGCGCCACCATGAACCCGTCTCGGATCCGACGCAGCCACGCGGAGCCCTCCTCCTGGGAACTCCTCCTCTCGGGGCGACGAATGAATCGTTACTCGGAGTTCCCCATAGGCGCCGTCAAACGACAGAGCGGCCGGTATCGGCCACCAACAGATGGATCCAGCCCCCAGGCCCTGTGCAGCGCCCTGGCTGTACTCCCGCGGTCGAAGCACACGCACAAGGGAGGACGGAGTGGAACAGGCCACGCTCGGACGTCGTGGCATCGACGAGCCACGGCTGAGCGAGGACGATGTCAGGCTGCTGGCGCAGATCGCGACCGGGGTAACTACAGATGTGGCGGCCCGCAAGCTCGAACTGAGCGCGCGGACCCTCCGGCGGCGGCTGCGGACGATCTGTGATCAGCTGGAGGTCAGCACCCCCATAGAGGCCGTCGTATGGGCGGCCCGAAGACAGCTGATCTGATTTGCTGGCGAGTTCTCAGGCGAGCCGGACGGCTCCGGCGATCGGCCGGCCGGCCAGGGGGGAGATCCGGACGACATCACCGGTGTGCGGGGCGTGCACCATCTGCCCGTTGCCGACGTACATCCCCATGTGGTGCAGGTCGGAGTAGAAGAAGATCAGGTCGCCCGGCTGGAGCTGGTTCAGGCGCACATGGGTTCCGGCGTTCCACTGGCTGCCGGTGTAGTGCGCAAGGCTGACGCCCACCTTGCCGTACGCCCACATGGTCAGGCCCGAGCAGTCGAAGGTTTCCGGGCCGGCGGCCCCCCAGACGTACGGCTTGCCGAGCTGCTTGAGCGCCCAGTTGACGGCTTCCGCGGCCTTGCCCGAACCCCCTGCGAAGGGCAGGTCCCGCAGTAGCGACGGGTCCTTCGCCGCGATCTTGTCACGGGTCCTGCCGTACAGGTCGTTGATCTGCTTCCTGCGCTGGTCCAGCTCGGCCGTGAGCGTCTGTACCTCGCCCGTCCGCTCGAGTGCCGCCTTGCCCGCACGGACCGAGGCCTGGATGGCCTGGAACAGGTCCGCGTACTTGGCGCCGTCCCTGGCCGCGAAGAAGTTGAGCGTGGAGGCCTGGTCGAGCAGCGACTGTGGGTTCCGCGAGGTGGCCAGTTCCACGGACGGGTCGACCCCGCCGTTCATGTAACTCGTCGCGGCCAGCCTGCCCATCCGCTGCTGCACCGCCGCCAGCGCGGTCTGCTGCCGCCTGGCGTTGTCGGCCGCGACCTTCGCCGCCCACTGCGACTGGTCGAGGCGGACCTTCAGGCCGTTGTACTGCTCGGTGATCTGCTCGAGCCGGTCGTGGAGCTTGGTGGCCTGGTCCTTCAGGTCCTTGGCGCTGGGACCCGGCGTGGCGTGGCCCAGGGCCGAGGGCAGTGCCAGGGTGATCGCGCACAACGCCCCGATGACAGTGCCGATCCGTGTGCGCGTATGCGCAGGCTCCACGTGTGCTCCTCTCCCGGTTTGTCGGCGCTCGCTCCGCTCACGCGGTGCTCGGGCCCGCCTGCCGGGTTCGGGCCGGAGCATCCCTGCCAAATGGTCACCATCGGCGGGCGGGCACCGGGGACTGGCGGTCCTGCCGGCGTGTGGAACGTCAGCAGATAACAGCGTCGGACATTAACGGAGTCTGAAGCCGATGCCAACCGGAACATGCGAACTCGCAGCTCGGTGCGGGTCATCAGTGGGCCAGATGCGTAGATGGAACCGTTACGCTCACCTGTTCGTGGAACAAGTGAGGATCCGCCGGGCGCGCACCGCTGATGTCCCGGCGATCAGACGGCTGGTCGACATGCACGCGGGAGATGGCCCCCGGATGCTCCGCAAGAGCACTGTGACGCTCTACGAGGACGTCCAGGAGTTCTGGGTAGCCGAGGACGACTCGGCGGCCATCCTGGGCTGTGGAGCGCTGCACGTCATGTGGGAGGATCTGGCCGAAGTACGCACGGTCGCGGTCGATCCGGGGTATCGGGGGCGCGGAGTCGGGCACCATGTGGTGAGAAGGCTTCTGGAGAACGCGCGGGAACTTGGTGTGCGCCGGGTGTTCTGCCTGACCTTCGAGGTGGAGTTCTTCGCACGGCACGGCTTTCGTCCGATCCTGGGAGCGCCGGTTTCACACGAGGTGTACGAAGAACTTCTCCGCTCCTACGACGAGGGCGTCGCGGAGTTTCTCGAACTGGATCGGGTCAAGCCCAACACCCTTGGCAACACACGCATGTTGCTCCGGCTGGAGGACGCACAGTGAACAACCCCCAGTACCCCCCATATGGGAGGCCGTCCTATGGACAGCAGTCGTACGGCCCCGGCCAATATGCGGACGCGGCCGGAGATCTGCCGACCGCGCCGTTCTGGCGGCGGGCAGGTGCGCGGGTCACGGACTCGATCATCGTCTGGGCGTTCGGCTTCGCGACGATCTTTCCCCTCGTGCTGGCGGCGACCGGCTCGGGCAAGAACGACTCCGCCTGGAGTACGCCCGTCATCGTGACCATGTTCGTGGCCGGTGCCGTTCTGCCCTTTGTGTACGAGGCGATCCAGCTCGCGGTCTACGGGCAGACCCTGGGCAAGCGGTTTCTCGGACTTCGCGTCGTGCAAGCAGATCCGGGGGGTGAGCATCTGACCCTGGCTCAGGCGATCTGGCGTGCGGCCATCAACAACATCGTGTATCAGCTCGGCATCTTCTTCTTTCTGGTCATCGGCGTCACGATCTTCGTCTACGCCCTTGCCGGGATGCTCTTCGCGGCGATCGGTGTCCTGTTGTCCTACTTGTGGGCGATCTGGGACCAGCCGCTGCACCAGGCCGTGCACGACCGCTTCGCCGGAACGGTCGTCATCGACGACCGTGTCGAATACGAATAACCCTCACGATGGCGCAGGCGGAGCCCGCGCAGCGGTTGGTCGCGCGCATTGTGGACACGTTCGTCGTCGGGCTGCCCGTGGTCGTGGTGACCCGGGTGGCGCTGCCGGGGCCCGCGGCCGGTGTCGCGATGCCCGTCGCTCTCGCCGTGCTTTTGTTGCTGTACGACTCGGTACTGGTAGGAATGTGGGGTCGTACCCTCGGGAAACGGCTGGTCGGAATCAAGGTGGTGCAGGTGGCCGGGCCGCCCGGCGGCGGACCCGTCCTGCGGGCGATCCTGCGGGCGGCGGTGTACGTGATACCGATCGCGCTGCGGCCGGTGCCGGTGCTCGGTGTCCTCGCGGGCCTGTTCTGGGTCGCCGACGTGGCGTTGATTCTGGATCGCCCGCGCGGCCAGGCGTTGCACGATCGCATCGCCGGGACGGGCGTGGAAGTGGACGGCTAGCCGTACTGGAACTTTTCTGACATTTCTCGCGTTTGATCCGGCAACTGATTTCGTCGTCAAAGGTTCGGCCCGAGGGCGTGCGATCGCCCGGAAGTCCCGTGCGGCCTTGGGCTCCGGGCCCTGCGCATTCCGTTGCGCGCCCTCCCGAACCGAGGCCGGTCGCCCAGGGCGAATCGGGGTCCCGGGATGGTCCCGGGATGGATGGTGCCGCTATTTCTGCACCCCTGCGCCTGTGCGGCTCCGTGGTGAAAGCCGGTGCCGGGCCGCACCCTGGAGGGCCGTTCGGAAACTGCGGGCTGTTGGAATCCAGGTCCAACACATGATCATTGCACTTGCCCCCCGCATGGGGCCGGGACCGATTACCGGGTGTCGCGGGGAGTGCGATGGAAACTCCAGGGGGTGTTGAATTGTCATACGCAAGAGAGTCGGTATATGTTTGTCTACCGAATGTAGTTTGCTCCGGCGGAAAGGTCTGTCCCCATGGCACGCAAGGTTCAGGTGCTACTCGTCGATGACCTCGACGGTGGCGAGGCGGACGAGACCGTATCGTTCTCCCTCGATGGCGCCACCTACGAGATCGATCTCAGTAGCGCCAACGCTAAGAAGCTGCGCGATTCTCTGCAGCCGTTCGTCGACCACGCGCAGAAGCCGAGTGCAACCCGGCGTCGCGGAACCGGCGTACGCACCCGTGGTGCCTCCAGCCGTGAGCGCAGCGCGGACATCCGCGCCTGGGCCAAGGCGAAGGGCATCAAGGTCAACGAGAGGGGCCGCATCCCGGCCTCCGTCGTTGAGCAGTACGAGGCCGCGCACTGACTTCAGCCGGTGAAGCGCGATGGGTTTCAGGGGCGTACCCTCGAATCACGCGCGAACTGTGATCGGCCCGCCTCCCCCGAAATGGGGAGACGGGCCGTTCGCTTGTGGCGTAGCGCGGCCTTCGCCGGGAGGGGGCCACAGGGCTCCGAGCTGCGCCGAGTCCGGAAAAGAACCGTTCGCCTGTGGCGTATCGGGAACACGACGGGCCGCAACGGTAGTTGGATGAGGATGAACAGCCCTGTGCGGGGAACGTCTCCTGGTGGGAGTACCACCGGCAGCGTCCTCGGGGCGGGCTAGAGTGCGGAAGGACAGGACCGGACATCCCGGACACCTGACCGACCGCTCTGTGAGGAGCGACGAGATGTTCGAAAGGTTCACCGACCGTGCGCGGCGGGTGGTCGTCCTGGCTCAGGAAGAAGCCAGGATGCTCAACCACAACTACATCGGAACTGAGCACATCCTCCTGGGTTTGATCCACGAGGGTGAGGGTGTCGCCGCCAAGGCTCTGGAGAGCCTGGGGATCAGCCTTGAGGCCGTGCGTCAGCAGGTCGAGGAGATCATCGGGCAGGGGCAGCAGGCGCCTTCCGGCCACATCCCGTTCACTCCGCGTGCCAAGAAGGTGCTGGAGCTCTCGCTACGCGAGGCTCTGCAGCTCGGGCACAACTACATCGGCACCGAGCACATTCTGCTCGGGCTGATCCGTGAGGGTGAGGGCGTCGCCGCCCAGGTCCTCGTGAAGCTCGGCGCCGACCTGAACCGGGTCCGCCAGCAGGTCATCCAGTTGCTGCACGGGTATCAGGGCAAGGAGCCGGCTGCCTCCGGCGGGACACCGGAGTCCGCTCCCTCCACGTCCCTTGTGCTCGACCAGTTCGGCCGCAACCTGACCCAGGCCGCCCGCGAAGGCAAACTCGACCCGGTCATCGGCCGGGACAAGGAGATCGAGCGGGTCATGCAGGTCCTCTCGCGCCGTACCAAGAACAACCCGGTACTGGTGGGCGAGCCCGGCGTCGGTAAAACGGCGGTCGTGGAGGGCCTGTCCCAGAAGATCGTCAAGGGCGAGGTGCCCGAGACCCTCAAGGACAAGCAGCTCTACACCCTTGACCTGGGCGCGCTGGTCGCGGGCAGCAGGTACCGAGGCGACTTCGAAGAGCGGCTGAAGAAGGTCCTCAAGGAGATCCGCACCCGCGGCGACATCATCCTGTTCATCGACGAACTGCACACCCTGGTCGGCGCGGGCGCCGCCGAGGGTGCCATCGACGCGGCCTCGATCCTGAAGCCGATGCTGGCCCGTGGCGAGCTGCAGACCATCGGTGCGACGACCCTGGACGAGTACCGCAAGCACCTGGAGAAGGACGCCGCCCTCGAGCGGCGGTTCCAGCCGATCCAGGTCGCCGAGCCCTCGCTCAGCCACACCATCGAGATCCTCAAGGGTCTGCGCGACCGGTACGAGGCCCACCACCGGGTCTCGATCACCGACGGCGCCCTGGTGGCCGCGGCCCAGCTCGCGGACCGCTACATCAGCGACCGGTTCCTGCCGGACAAGGCGATCGACCTCATCGACGAGGCCGGCTCGCGGATGCGGATCCGCCGCATGACCGCGCCGCCGGACCTGCGGGAGTACGACGAGAAGATCGCGGACGTACGGCGGGAGAAGGAGTCCGCGATCGACGCGCAGGACTTCGAGAAGGCCGCCGCGCTGCGCGACAAGGAGAAGACCCTCCTGGGCCAGAAGGCGCAGCGGGAGAAGGAGTGGAAGGCCGGCGACATGGACGTCGTGGCCGAGGTGACCGAGGAACTGATCGCCGAGGTCCTCGCCACCGCCACCGGCATCCCGGTCTTCAAGCTGACCGAGGAGGAGACGACCCGTCTGCTCCGCATGGAGGACGAGCTGCACAAGCGCGTCATCGGCCAGCAGCCCGCGATCAAGGCGCTCTCGCAGTCCATCCGGCGCACCCGCGCCGGGCTGAAGGACCCCAAGCGCCCCGGTGGCTCGTTCATCTTCGCCGGCCCCTCCGGAGTCGGTAAGACCGAGCTGTCCAAGACGCTGGCGGAGTTCCTCTTCGGTGACGAGGACGCGCTGATCCAGCTCGACATGTCCGAGTACATGGAGAAGCACACCGTCTCCAGGCTGTTCGGCTCCCCGCCCGGCTACGTCGGGTATGAGGAGGGCGGCCAGCTCACCGAGAAGGTGCGGCGTAAGCCGTTCTCGGTCGTGCTCTTCGACGAGATCGAGAAGGCCCACCCGGACATCTTCAACTCGCTGCTGCAGATCCTGGAGGACGGTCGCCTGACCGACGCCCAGGGCCGGGTCGTGGACTTCAAGAACACCGTCATCATCATGACGACCAACCTCGGCACGCGGGACATCTCCAAGGGCCAGTCCATCGGCTTCCAGCAGCAGCAGAACGCCGAGGGTGACTACGACCGGATGAAGGCCAAGGTCAACGAGGAGCTCAAGCAGCACTTCCGGCCGGAGTTCCTCAACCGTGTCGACGACACCGTGGTCTTCCACCAGCTGACCCCGAAGGAGATCATCCAGATCGTCGATCTGATGATCGCCAAGGTGGACGACCGGCTGAAGGACCGCGACATGGGCCTCGAGCTGGACCAGAACGCCAAGGACCTGCTGGCCGAGCGCGGGTACGACCCGGTGCTGGGCGCGCGTCCGCTGCGGCGCACGATCCAGCGGGAGATCGAGGACAACCTGTCCGAGAAGATCCTCTACAGCGAGCTCAAGGCCGGTCAGATCGTGATCGTCGGAGTCGAGGGTACGGGCGAGACGGCCAAGTTCACCTTCACCGGTGTGCCGAAGCCCTCGGCGATCCTCGAGGTCGCCGCGACGACCCCGCAGGACGTCATCCCAGCGGACTTCAACAACGACTGATCCCGCTCACCGCAGACAGCGAAGGCCCCGCACCTCCCCGGTGCGGGGCCTTCGTCATGTCATCCCTGCCCTGTTCGTTCCCCTGCCTTACTGGGAAGATCGGAAGGGGAAGGCGATGTGGATGCGGGGTTCGCCCAGATGGCCACGGATGGTAGTGAGGGTGGTACTACGATGAACGACGTGACCAGGGCGCTGGACTACTGGCCGTCTCCGCCACCCTGGGGATGGACCGCGGATGATTTGGATCAGCTTCCCTCGGTAGGCCCGAACGGGGAGCCTGATTTCTTCAAGCACGTCGAGTTGATCGATGGAGCCCTTGTCTTCATGTCCCCCCAGAAACGCTTCCATGAGCGCGTCATCTACGGGCTCCGCGCCAGTCTCAACGGACTTCTTCCGGCGCATCTTGCTGCTCTCACCCAGATGGACGTCAAGCTGGGGCATCGTATGCGGCCCTGCCCCGATGTTCTGATCATCGATGCGGCTGCCGCGGAAGACGACAGGCGGACGTACTACAACCCCAGTGAGGTCCATCTGGTGGTCGAAGTGGTCTCGCCGGAGTCAGAGGAGCGGGATCGCAAGACGAAGCCTCTGCGCTACGCCGATGCGGGCATCCCCCATTTCTGGCGAGTGGAGGAGAACGACGGCGCGCCCGTGGTGTACGTGTATGAGCTGGACCCGGCCACCAAGGTGTACGCGCTCACCGGCATTCACCACTCAAGAGTTGTCGTCTCAGTGCCGGTAGCGATCGACATCGATCTGGACAACCTCCCACGCTAAGTGCTGTCCCGTGGCGCAGGGCGCCGGTCGGTGTGAGTTATCCGGTGAGCGGGGCTCCGGCGAGGGCGAACAGGGCCCCGGCGGTTCCGGCGGTGATGAGGGCGGTGACGACGCCGCGGCGCAGGAGCAGCAGCCAGAGGGCGGCGAGGGCGAGGAGTCCGTACTGCCACAGGTGGGTCAGCGCAAGGGCGAGCGGGATCGTGGATCCCGCGATCGCCCCGATGGCGGCCGCTCCGGCGCCGGTCAGGAACGCCTGGACGCGGGGGGCGTCGCGGAGACGGTCGAAGTGGCGGCCGCCGAGGAGTACGAAGGCGAAGGAGGGGGCGAAGGCGACCAGGGCTGCCAGCAGTCCGCCGCCGATCCCGGCGGCGGCGAAGCCGACGACGGCGACGGTCTGCACGACCGGGCCGGGGGTGATCTGCCCGAGCGCGACGGCGTCGAGGAACTGGGTGTCGGTCATCCAGTGGTAGGTGTGGACGGCGTCGTGCTGCATCAGCGGGATGATCACGAATCCGCCGCCGTAGGACAGGGCACCGACTTTGGCCGCCACCCACGCCACCGCCAGCAGCCCTCCGGCTGCGGCTGTGGGCGGGGCAAGCCCCAGCAGCATCGCGGCACGACGCCCCGCAGAGCCCTGTGGGCGTGCTGGTGGCCTGGCGTGAACGGCGGTTTCGATCAGGCCGCAGCCGGCCAGGACCAGGACCAGCCAGGGCCCGATCAAGGCGGCCGCGATCCCGCCCGCAATCAGGTAGCCGGCCCACCGGGCACGGGAGGCCCGGGAGGCTCCTGCGCGCCGCCAGCTCGCCGGGACCAGCCCGGCCGCGGCGTGCGCGGCGACCGCGGGGACCGCCGCCCCGGCCCCGGCGGCTGCGCCCATCACCCAGCGGGGCGGATGCGCCGCCAGGAACAGAGCGGCCAGGGCAAGGATGACGATCAGACCGGGGACGATGAAGCACACCCCGCCGACGATGGCGCCGAGCGGGCCGCGCAGCCGCCAGGCGCACAAGATGGCCAGCTGGGTGGAGGCCGGTCCTGGCAGCAGGTTGGTGGCGGCGATCCCGTCCTCGAAGTCGGCGTCCGTCAGCCACCGGCGCTCTTGCACGCACAGTCTGCGCAGCAGCGCGATGTGGGTGGGCGGGCCACCGAAGCCGATGCAGCCGATCCGGCCCCATTCCCGCGCGATCGTGCCCAGCGTGGGCTGCGGCACGGTGTCGTCCGCCTGGTTCACGGGCGTGGGTGGTGTTCGGGCAGCGGGTTGGAAGAGTTCGATGGGGTTGCCGTCTGGGTCCTCGAGCAAGATCTGGGAGCCGCCGGGTCCGGTGATGGGTGGCCAGCGGCATGTTGTCCCACGTCAACGACTTTACATCAAAATGGATTAATGAATCTGGTTCCAAGGGGACCTGGGACCATGGCCGCACGCGAAGGGCGGGGGGCGGCTCGCCTCCCTGCGTCGAGGTGTCGGATATGTTGGGCCACACGGGTATTCATCCGATTACGGCCTGGCCCTGATCGGAGATCACCGCCGACGGTCATTAACCGTTCGGTTCGGCCCGGGGACATCGGCCACACACAGACACGGCACACCACCTGGCTCGTTCCGGGAGGGAAACCATGACTGACGAAGAGCCCCCTCCCCCGCAAGACGGGTGGAGCGGCGGAGGCTGTCCGGCGAATTTCTTTGCCCGGCGATCGTTCCTTCAGGGCACAGCGGCCGGGCTCGTCGCAGCGGCGGGCGGGAGCCTGCTGGACACTGACGCGGCCCTCGCCGACACCGCAGGTGGCACCGGTGCCGTGCCGTTTCACGGCGCCCACCAGTCCGGCATCAGCACGCCACCGAAGGCGCCGCAGCCGCGGGCGATCTTCGCCTCCTTCGACGTGACGGCCAACAACCGCAGTGAACTCACCGATCTCTTCCACATCCTTACCAGCCGGGCCCGGTTCCTGACCAGTGGCGGCCCCGCCCCGAAACCAGGCCCTCAGTCACCGGGCTCCGGCCTCCTCGGCAACACCGTGGTACCCGACGGTCTGACCGTGACCGTTGGCGTCGGAGCGTCCTTGTTCGACCACCGCTTCGGGCTGGCCGACCGCAAACCCGCAGAACTGGTCACCATGAGCGCCTTCACCCATGATCATCTAAATCCCGCCGAATGCAATGGGGATGTGAGCCTGC
>JAOPYM010000534.1 GCA_025964615.1 Actinomycetes bacterium | reverse complement strand
GCCGATCCGGCGACCGGCGAACGAACCCGGGAGCGCGCGGAGGTCCAGGAGACGCTGCGGCGGATGCGGCGGCTGCCCGCCGGCGATCCGGAGCGCGAACCGCTACGGGAACGGGTCATCGCCGAGTACATGTCCTACGCCCGGTACGTCGCCGGACGGTACGGCACGCGCAGCGAGGACGCCGAAGACCTGTTCCAGGTCGCCTACATGGGGCTGGTCAAGGCGGTGGACAACTTCGACCCGGACTACGGCACCACGTTCCTCACCTACGCCACTCCCATGATCCTCGGCGAGGTCAAACGGCACTTCAGGGACAGCACCTGGGCGGTGCACGTGCCCCGGCGGATGAAGGAACTGTCCGCCCGGCTGCGCACCGCGACCGACGAACTCGGCCAGCGGCTCGGCCGCCCGCCCACCATCGAGGAACTCGCGAAACGGCTCGAGACCACCGTCGAGGACATCGTCGACGCCCTGGACGCCACCGACGCGCACAGCACCAGGTCACTCGACCTGCCGGTGACGACCGACTCGGACTCGGCGTCGTTCGGCGAACTGCTGGGCGCCGACGACCCCGGCGTCGAGGCCATCGTCAACCGGGAGAGCCTCAAACCGCTCATCGCCCGGCTCCCGGAACGGGACAAGGAGATCCTGCTGATGCGGTTCTTCCGCGGGATGACCCAGAGCGAGATCGGCGAGGAACTCGGCGTCTCCCAGATGCAGGTCTCCCGGCTCCTGTCCCGCATCGCCCGGCAACTACGTGAGGGCATGGACCAGTAGCTCCCGGTGGGGCGCCCCCGGAGACGAGGGCGCCCCGCCGACCTTCGCCTAGCGGCGCCGGCGACGGTAGGACGATGCGCGGGTCCGCCAGTCGTAGGCGGCCCCCACTCCGGCCAGGTGCAGGGACAGGAAGATCAAGCCGAGCAGCATGAGGGTACTGGGATTGAACAGGGTGCTCCCTGTCGTGCTCGTCCAGTCGAGCAAGAGCGCGATGACGAAACAGACCACCGCGATGATCGCAAGCACGGCTACCTCCTGAGGTCGGGGGACGGCCCCGGTGGGCCACCACCCGGATGTCCCGAAACGCGCCCGCCAAACCGTTGGGCCAGGGTGAACCAGGGACAGCGGCAGATCGCCGCAGGGCCATACGGTGAAGCCCGGCCCGCCCCGATGGATCGAGCCGGTCACAGGGTCAGACGCAGGTCGATGAGTTGACCTATCGCATCGAGCACGTGTCTCTCAGCCAGGTTGCGCGCATCGCCGCCATCGCCTCGCCGCACAGCCTCGGCGATCGCCAGGTGCTCGGCCTGCGCGAGCCGGCGCCCTGCCGGATGCTCGTGGCACTGCCAGACCAGCGGTCCGAGGTCGGCCTGCAACCGGATCTCCTCCTGGGTGAGACGCGCCGACTGGGATGCGGCCGCGACCTCAATGTGGAAACGGCCGTCGAGCCCGCGCAGCTGCGCCGCAGACCGCACCCTGGACATCTCCTCCAGCGACCTGAACAGCGGGGCCACATCACCGGGCAGCGAGCGTTCGGCGGCCAGCCGGGCCGCCGCTCCGCCGATGGCGGCGTAGTGATCACCGAGATCGCGCAGTTCGTCGGCCGCGAACGACCGGAGCCGTACCCCCAGATCGAAGGCCGGCGTGCGGACGAAGCTGCCGCCGCCACGACCCCGCCGGGTCTCGACCAGGCCCTGCCGCCGCAGGTCCACGAGCGCCTCCCGCAGCGTGACGATCGAGACGCCGAACCGGCCCGCGAGCTCGGTCTCGCTTGGCAGCTGCTCGCCGTCGGCGAGCAGGCCGAGGCCGATCGCATCGGTGAGACGGCGCACGACGGCGTCCACCCGGGCGGTGCTGTGGACCGGGGAGAACACGGCCAGCCGCGAGGTGTCCATGTGCCGCCTCCTTCCGGTCGTCACCGACATTGGTACCGGATCGTGCCTTGTCTCAAAACATCTGACTCCATATGTTTTCATCCATGCCAGCTCCAGCCGTGCGGCTCCATGACCTTCGCAAGTCCTTCGGCGACGTCACAGCGGTCTCCGGGATCGATCTCGACATCCACGACGGCGAGTTCTTCTCCATGCTCGGCCCGTCCGGATCGGGCAAGACCACCGTGCTGCGGATGATCGCCGGGTTCGAGCGTCCGACCGGCGGCACCATCGAACTGGCCGGACGGGACGTGACCCGGCTGGCGCCGTTCGACCGGGACGTCAACACGGTGTTCCAGGACTACGCGCTCTTCCCACACATGAGCGTGCTGCAGAACGTCGAGTACGGCCTGAAGGTCAAGCGGGTCCGCAGGACCGAGCGCCGCGAGCGCGCCCTCGAAGCGCTTGGGTCCGTGCGCCTTGAGGGCTTCGCCGAGCGCAGGCCCGCACAGCTGTCCGGCGGGCAGCGGCAGCGGGTCGCACTCGCCCGCGCGCTGGTCAACGAGCCCAAGGTGCTGCTGCTCGACGAGCCGCTCGGCGCCCTCGATCTGAAGCTCCGCGAGGAGATGCAGATCGAGCTGAAGGAGATCCAGCGCCGGGTCGGCATCACGTTCCTGTTCGTCACCCACGACCAGGAGGAGGCGCTGACCATGAGCGACCGGATCGCGGTGTTCAACAACGGTGCGATCGAACAAGTCGGCACGCCGGCCGAGGTCTACGAACGCCCTGCGTCGGCCTTCGTGGCGGGATTCGTCGGCACCTCGAATCTGATCGGCGGCGTCAGCGTCCGCCCGGAGAAGATCCACGTCGACACGCAGCCAGAGGGTCCCGCCCAGGGTGACCGGCAGGCCCTCGGCACGATCGCCGAGGTGGTGTACGCGGGCGCGGTGACCCGGTTCGTCGTGGACCTGGAGGACGGCGGACGGGTCGTCGCGTTGCAGCAGAACCAGCAGACCTCGTCCATGGATGTCATGCGCCTGCGCGGGTCACGGGTCCGGCTCGGCTGGAAGTCCGTACACGAGTACCGAACCCCCCAAGAAGACTAGGAGTCCCCCCATGTGGTCCAAGCGCCTCGCGCTCACCCTCACTGCGGTGACCCTCACCGCCGCGTGCGGTGGCGGTTCCGCCACGACGTCATCCCCCGGCGGCTTCACGCCGCCCAAGCTGTCCGCGCTCAAGGCGCTCGGCGCCGGTGAGGGCCAGGTCAACCTGGTCGCCTGGGCCGGGTACGCCGAGGACGGCACCAACGACAAGACCGTCGACTGGGTGCACCCGTTCGAGAAGGCCACCGGCTGCAAGGTCAACACCAAGATCGCCGGCACGTCCGACGAGATGGTCACGCTGATGAAGACCGGCCAGTACGACGCCGTGTCGGCCTCGGGTGACGCCACGCTGCGGCTGATCGCAGGCGGCACCGTCGCGCCGGTCAACACCGCGCTGGTACCGAACTATGCCGACATCTTCCCGGGTCTGAAGCTGCAGCCATGGAACTCGGTGAACGGGGTCGCGTACGGGATTCCGCACGGCCGCGGCGCGAACCTGCTGATGTGGCGGACCGACAAGGTCACGACCGCCCCCGACTCGTGGGGCGCGGTGTTCGACGCGAACTCCCCGTACAAGGGGAAGGTGACGGCCTACGACTCGCCGATCTACATCGCGGACGCCGCGCTGTACCTCATGTCGGCCCAGCCCGCCCTCGGCATCAAGAACCCGTACGCCCTGGACCGCAAGCAGTTCGACGCCTCGGTGGCGCTGCTGAAGACGCAGAACAAGAACATCGGCGAGTACTGGTCGGACTACACCAAGGAGGTGCAGTCCTTCAAGAGCGGCAACTCCGTGATCGGCACGACCTGGCAGGTCATCGCCAACCTCGCGCAGGGCGAGAAGGCGCCGGTCCAGGTCGTACTCCCGAAGGAGGGAGCGACCGGCTGGTCGGACACCTGGATGGTCGCCGCCAAGGCCCAGCACCCCACCTGCGCCTACAAGTGGCTCGACTGGATCGTCTCGCCGAAGGTCAACGCCCAGGTCGCCGAGTGGTTCGGTGAGGCGCCGGCCAACGCCAAGGCCTGCCAGGAGACGGCGGACAAGAACTTCTGCACGACGTTCCACGCCACCGACGAGACGTACTTCTCGAAGGTGCGCTACTGGACCACGCCGATCGCTCAGTGCCTGGACGGCCGCAAGGACGTCAAGTGCGTGGACTACTCCGAGTGGACCAAGGCCTGGACGGCGATCAAGGGATGACCGTGGTGACCTCGCCCCCGGCGCCGGGTTTCCGGCGCCGGGTGGCGGCCCTGTTGCATCGGCGGCCCCGGCTGCGGCTCGCGCTGCTGCTGTCGGCACCGCTGGCCTGGCTGCTCATCGCCTATCTCGGCGCACTGGCCGCAATGTTGCTGACCGCGTTCTGGTCCACGGACACCTTCACCGGCAACATCGTGAAGCAGTTCACCCTGCAGAACTTCAAGGACGTGTTCGGCGACCCCGTCTACCGGACCATCGCGCTGCGCAGCCTGGGTGTGGCCGCGCTGGTCACCGTGGTCGACGCGGTGCTGGCGTATCCGATGGCCTTCTTCATGGCCAAGGTGGCGCGGCCCCGCTCGCGGCCGTTCCTGGTGATCGCCATCCTCACCCCGCTGTGGGCGGCGTACCTGGTCAAGGCGTACGCGTGGCGGGTGATGCTGGCCGACGGCGGCCTTGTCAACTGGGCGCTGAAGCCGTTCGGCCTGTCCGGGCCCGGGTACGGGCTGCCTGCGACGGTCGTGGTGCTGGCCTACCTCTGGCTGCCGTACATGATCCTGCCGCTCTACGCGGGCCTGGAGCGGATGCCCGACTCCCTGCTCGACGCCTCAGGGGACCTCGGCGGGCGTACCGGGCGTACGTTCCGTTCGGTGGTGCTGCCGATGACCTTCCCGTCGCTGGTGGCCGGTTCGATCTTCACCTTCTCGCTCTCACTCGGCGACTACATCACCGTCAAGATCGTCGGAGGGAAGAGCCAGCTGATCGGGAATGTGGTCTACGACAACATCGGCGCGGCCAACAACCTGCCGTTCGCCGCCGCGGTCGCCACCCTGCCGGTCATGGTGATGCTGATCTACATCGCCGCCGTCCGCCGTACCGGCGCCCTGGAGGAGCTCTGATGATCCTGTCGCGTGCCGCACGCATGACGCTCCGCTGTGTCATGGCCCTCGGGCTCACGGTGATCTACATTCCGCTCTTCGTCGTCCTGGTCAACTCCTTCAACGCCGACCGGGCCTTCGGCTGGCCGCCGTCGGGCTTCACCACCCATTGGTGGACGCAGGCGCTGAACAACGACGGCGCACGGACCGCCGTGCTGACCAGTGTGAAGGCGGGGCTCGGGGCCTGCGCCCTGGCGCTGACGCTCGGCACGATGGCTGCCTTCGCCGTGCAGCGTTACAAGTTCTTCGGCCGCGACACCATCTCGCTGCTCGTCGTGCTGCCGATCGCACTGCCCGGCATCGTCACCGGCATCGCGCTCAGCAACGCCTTCCAGGTCACCCTGCAGCCGCTGGGAATCGGCCTCGGGCTGTTCACCGTGATCGTCGGCCATGCCACGTTCTGCATCGTCACCGTCTACAACAACGTGCTGGCCCGGCTGCGCAGGATGGGCACCAACGTCGAGGAGGCCTCCGCCGACCTGGGTGCCGACACCTTCCAGACATTCCGGTACGTGACGTTCCCGCTGCTGCGTTCGGCGCTGCTCGCGGGCGGCCTGCTGGCCTTCGCGCTCTCCTTCGACGAGATCATCGTGACCACGTTCACCGCCGGCCCCGGTGTGCAGACGCTGCCGATCTGGATCTTCGACAACCTCTTCCGGCCCAACCAGGCCCCGGTCGTCAACGTCGTCGCCGCCGTGCTCATCGTGGCGTCGGTGATTCCGATCTACCTCGCCCAGCGCCTGTCCGGCGAGGCATCCGCCCACTGAGACGCCGGCAAACTAGTTCGCCGGCGTCCAGATGTACGGGGTCGAGGTGGTGACGGCGCTCATCCCCAGCCGTTCCAGGATGGGCCGGGACTCCTCAGTGCAGTCGACCTGCACGAACTCGTGTCCCCTGGCCACGGCGAGCTGGGCCCGGTACGCCACGAGCGCCCGGTAGATCCCCTTCCCTCGCCAGTCCGCACGGGTCGAGCCACCCCAGAGTGAGGCGAAGCGTCCCGGCCCGAACCGGATCCGGCCCGACGAGACCACCTCCGCGCCGGCCTCGGCCACCACGATGACCGAGCCCAGTTCGATCTCTTCCGTCAGCATCGGGACGATCCAGTTCCGGTCTTCGCCCCAGACCGCCTGGCTCAGGTCGGCGATCCGCTGGAGGTCGGCTTCGGCGGTGACCGCACGGAGTTGCACACCTGCCGGAGGCCTTGGTTCGGTGGCGAGCGGTGCGGCCCGCCCGACCACGGTGGTCTCGGCGTCCTCCGGCGCGAACCCCGCCGCGAGCAGGCGGTCCGGCAGGTCCGCCGGAGAGTCATGACCATGGGTCTTCCACTCGAAGCGCTCGCCACGGGCCGCGAAGTAGGCGACCTGCCGGGCGATGAACGCATCCAGTTCCGCGCCCTCGAGCCCGCCCAGGTCACGGTATTCGATCATGTTGTAGTCCAGCCCGGACGTGCGGAACACCGGTCCGTCCCGCTCGACGGTCCTGCCGGTGCCCACGGCCGGGGCCACACCGCGCACCTCGGCGTCGTACGCGCGCAGCAGCTCGTTGGTCATACCCCAGGCTAGCCGTCAGACGCCCTTGGGAGTGGTGGCGGAGTCGAGCCACCGGTCGATCAACGGCTTGAGGTCCACGCCGGTCGACCGGCTCGCGAAGGCGGTGAAGGACGCGCGGTCCTGACTGGTCCGGGCGTGCTGCTGCACCCAGCCGCGGAGCATCGCGAAGAACTTCGCGTCGCCGACCTTCTTCCGGATCTTGTGCAACATGAACGCCGGCGAGTAGTAGACGTTGCCGGAGGCGAACATGTTCTTGTTGAAATGCCCCGGCGGCCCGTACCTCTTGCGCAGCTGGCCGTCCGCCTGGGTGGTGACCTGGTCGATGAACACGTCGAAGGCCGCACCAGTGAGGTTCCGCGCCTCGTAAAGCCACTCGAAGTACTCCGCGAAGCCCTCGTTGAGCCACAGATCGGGCCACGTCGTGGGCGTCACCGAGTCGCCGAACCACTGGTGCGTGTACTCGTGTGCGAAGACGTGGTCCGGCAGCCCGGTCATCACTGTGATCATCTGCTGGGTCTCCATACCGGAGTTCCCGGCGATCACGGCGCCGGCGCTCGGGAAGGGGAAGGGCCCCAGGTACTGCTCCAGCCACGCGAGGATCTGCGGGGTTCGCTGCAGCACCGCGAGGTTCGCGGCCTTGTCCTTCGGCCGTACCCAGTAGGTGAGCGGCAGTCCGTTCGGTCCGGTCCCCTTGATCATCTCGAAGCGGTCTGCGGCGAAGGTGACCAGGTAACTCGCCGTCGGGGCCGCCGACTTCCAGTGGTACGTCTCGCCGGTCTTGCCCTCGAAGGTGCCGCTGGATACCCCGGACCAGCCCTGCGGCACCGTGATCGCGACGTCGTACAGCGCCTTGTCGGAGGGCTGATCGTTGACGGGGTACCAGGTGAACGCGCCGAACGGCTCCTGGAGGGCCACCGCGGAACCGTCCTGGCCGATCTGGAAGCCGAGGTGCTGCGTGTCGGGGCGCTCGGCCGGGCCCTTCACCGACTGCGGGGTGCCGTGGTACTTGATCACGACCGCCACGGTGGTGCCGCGCGCGAGCCTGCGCCCGGCCGGCACCCGCAGGACGTCGCCCTGATGCTCGGGGTGCACGGTCCTGCCGTCGACCGTCGCCGCGTCGACGGACAGCGGAGCGCCGAAGTCGAGCCGTACGGTGTCGGTGCCGGTCGTGGCCCGCACCGCGAGGGTCGCGGTTCCCGACAGCGCCTTGTGGTCCGGCGCCCAGGTCAGGTCCAGGCCATAGTGCAGTACGTCGATCGTCGGCGAGCCGTGCTCGGGATAGTACGGGTCGGCCACCGGCTTTGAGAGTCCCGCCGCGTACACCCGTGCGAGGTCGGCGCTCAGGCTCAGCTCGGGCTTCGGGGCGGCGGGGTGCGACGACGAGCAGGCGACGAGAGTGACGGCGAGCGCCAGCCCCGCCAATCGGCACTTGAGGATCATGTACGGGCCGCTCCCTGCGCGAAATCGACCTGCACAACCTAATTGGCGCACAGGGTCCAGGGATACAGCCTCACTGGTGCAGGTCGAAGGCGCCATCCCCCACGCGCGAGAGGAGCGCGCGCCAGACGCCCGGGGTGAGTTCGAGGTACTGCCCTGACCGATCCTTGGAATCCCGCAGTCCGACCCGCAACTCAGGCAACGCCGCGACCTCGACACAGCTGCTCGCCTCGTCGCTGCCGCTACGGCTGCTCTTACGCCACCTCGTCATACTCTGCGGTCGACCAGATGCCCACGGGTACAGCAGTGTGGTGCGAGTTCGACCCCGCTCCAAGCTGAACCAGGAGCTGTGCGGGATACTTGAAGATCAAGCCACTGCCTGGAGGATTGATGCGGTACGGAGTCGCGACGTTCATCACCGACGAGGGGATCACGCCCGCCCCGCTGGGACGGGCGCTGGAAGAACGCGGCTTCGGTTCGCTCTTCCTCGCCGAGCACACCCACATCCCCGCTAGCCGGGAGAGCCCCTGGCCCGGGGGTGCGGACCTGCCCCGGATCTACTACCGGACGCTCGACCCGTTCATCGCGCTGACCACAGTGGCGGCGGTCACCGGGAACCTGCGGCTCGGAACGGGCATCGCGCTGGTGATCCAGCGCGACCCGATCATCCTGGCCAAGGAGCTCGCCTCCCTCGACCTGGTGTCGGGTGGGCGCGCGGTCCTGGGGGTCGGCGCGGGTTGGAACCGTGAGGAGATGCGCAACCACGGCACCGAGCCGAAGACCCGGATGGCGCTGCTGCGCGAACGGGTACTGGCCATGAAGGAGATCTGGACGAACGACGAGGCCGAGTTCCACGGCGAGTTCGTGGACTTCGACCCGATCTTCTCCTGGCCCAAGCCCGTCCAGCGCCCGCACCCGCCGATCCTGATCGGCGGGTCAGGGCCGACCACTCTCGACCGGGTCCTGGAGTACGGCGACGGCTGGATGCCGATCTACGGCCGGGGAACCGACGCTCTCGCTGAGCAGATCAAGGAGCTGCGCCAGCGGGCCGGCCGGCACGTTCCGGTGAGCATCTACATGACGCCCGCCAAGCCCGAGGTGATCGCCGAGCTCGCCGAGATCGGCGTCGACGAACTGCTCTTCGGCCTGCCGACCGAACCGGAGAAGGAGACCCTCCTGCGCCTCGACCGAATGGCCGCGCTGCTGGCCTGACGCGTCGTCGTCGAGGCGGCGCCGCGCCTGCCCTCAGCCCTCGTCGAGGCGGCACGAATCCAGGAAGGTGAACATCTCGGTGCCCTCCCGGAAGCGGAAGAAGCCCACCATCGCGGTGTTGAATTCCTGCCGCCGGGCTGCCGGCACGCTGATGGCATCGATGCCGTGGGCCATCAGGTGCCCGTTCATCATGTAGCGGGACGTCCGTTTGTTGCCGTCGAAATAGAACGGGCTCAACGCACCGAACAAGAAGTACGCGACGGCCTGCTCGAACGGCTCGTCGATGAGCCCGGTGATCGCCGCCAGCCCACCGGCATGGAGTTCACGCAGATTGGCACCACCCGGCTCGGTGGGTGGAGGAAGGTAGCGACCGTACCCACCGAGACTCACACCCGGCGTAAGGGTCTCCCGGCCTTCGCCCCGGAAGTGGCCCGATTCAAGGGCCTCGTCTCGGGCGATGAGCACGTGGAGGCGATCGGAGATGGCCTTCTCCAGCAGGAACTCCTCATCCTTGACCAGGGCGTGGAGTTTCTGCGCGGCCTCGGCGAGATTCAGCACCTGCCGCTCGTCGCTGATCTTGTGTCCGCCCACCGTGACGCCGTCCATCAAGGTCTGAACTTCGGGATAGGTGAACGGATTTCCTTCGAGGACTGCCGCGTCCCATACGTATTCGGGCAGCATCCTCCGGAATCTCCACAACGCCCGCTCGACCGAATGGACCGGGACCTCACGCTGAACCACGGAGCGGTCCCAGGAGAAGCCAAGGGCCTCGGCCAAGGATTTGTCACTCGCCATCAGAAACCCCTCATTTCACCATCGGCCCAGGGGAAAGGATAGCCCGATCTCACGCGTCGTAGTCGACGCGGACTTGCGGTGAGGTCGGGCGGGACTGGCAGGTGAGGACGAAGCCAGCGTCGACCTCGGCGGGTTCGAGGGCGAAGTTGCGGCGCATGTGCACCGTGCCCTCGACGACCTTGGCGCGGCAGGTCCCGCAGACGCCGCCCTTGCAGGCGAACGGCAGGTCAGGACGTACCCGCTGGGCGCCGTCCAGGATGGAGATGTCGCGGGGCAGCGCCACCGTGGTCGTACGCCCATCGAGGACCAGCGTCACCTCACTGGCCGGCCCCTCCATACCGGGCTCGATGTGATGGGCGGGTTCGGGCGGTGCGTCCTCGACGTAGAACAACTCCTGGTGGACGCGCTCGTCCGGCACGCCGAGCGCGTCCAGTACTTGCTGCGCCTCGGTCACCAGGTCGTACGGCCCGCACAGCCACCAGTGATCGACGTCCCCGGCCGCGGGCAACAGAGCCCGCAGCTTCGGGGCATCGAGCCGCCCGGACAGCACCTGCGCCTCACGGGGTTCCCTGGACAGGACGTGGACGAGCTCGAAGCGGGACAGGTGTGCGTCCTTCAGGTCCGCGAGCTCGTCGGCGAACATGACGGTGCCGGTGCGCCGGTTGCCGTACAGCAGCATGACGTCGGCGTCCGCCGCCAGGACCGAGGCGGCGATGGACAGCACCGGGGTGATCCCGGAGCCCGCCGCGATGAGCACATGCCTGGCGGGCGTCAGGTCGGGTGTGAACGATCCGGTCGGCGGCAGCACCTCGATGGTGTCGCCCGGCCGTACGTCCCGGACCAGCCAGGTGGAGAACAGCCCGCCCGGCACCTCCCGGACTCCGATCCGGAGCGCTTCGCCCGCCGGGGCGCAGATCGAGTACGACCGGCGTTCCTCGTGTCCGCCGAACGATCGGCGGAGGGTGAGCGACTGGCCGGGACGGAAGGCGTAGGACTCGGCGAGGTCGCCGGGCACGTCGAAGGTCACGGCCACCGCGTCCTCGCACAGGGGCTCCACCGAGGTCACCCGCAGACTGTGGAAGCCGGGTCTGGTCACGGCTTCAGAGCTCCTTGACATGTTCGAAGGGTTCACGGCACCGGCGGCAGCGGCGCAGCGCCTTGCAGGCGGTGGAGCCGAACGCCGACAGTTCCTCGGTGTCCGCGGAGCCGCACAGCGGGCAGCGCACCGAGCGCACCACTGGACCGAGCGTGAGCGGGATCGGGCCGTCCGTGCGGGCAGGCGCCGGGCCGGGCGGGGCGATGCCCGCCTCGGCGAGCTTGCGGCGGCCCGACTCGGTGATCCAGTCGGTGGTCCACGCCGGGTGCAGTACGGTCCGTACCTCCACCGCACGGAAACCGGCGTCGAGCAAGGCGGCGCGCAGGTCGGCGCGCATGGCGTCCATCGCGGGGCAGCCCGTGTAGGTCGGGGTGATCGTGACGACGACCTTCCCCGACGGGTCCGCCGAGACGTCCCGCAGCACGCCGAGTTCGGCCAGGGTCAGCAGCGGCAGCTCGGGGTCCAGCACGCTCCCCGCGACGGCGTACGCGGTCACCATGTCGCCCCCGGCAGGGCTCGGGCCACGCTCTGCAGTTCGGCGAGGACGTGGCCGAGGAACTCGGTGTGCACGCCGTCACGACCGGTCTTCCCGGACACGCCGGGAATCTCGGGCACCTCGAGGGTCGCAGCGGTCAGCACCTGGTCCAGGACCGCGTCGAACTCCGCCCGTACCCCGGCCGGATCGACGCCCACCCCGGCCTCGGCGAGCCGCCGCTCGACCTCGTGCGGGGTGAACAGCTCACCGACCAGCGGCCAGACCGCTACCAGACCGTCCCGCATCCGAGCGTGCGACAGCGGGGTGCCGTCGCCGAGCCGCAGTACCCAGTGCGCGGCGTGATCACGGTGGTAGGCGACCTCCTTGACCCCCTTGGCCGCGATCGCCGCCAGGACCGGGTCCCTGGACGCGGTCAGCCGGTCGAGCACAGCGAGCCGCCAGGTGGCGAACACGAGCAGCCGGGCCATCTCGTATCCGAAGTCGCGGCTCGCCGGTTCGACGAGCCGTACGTTGCGGAACTCCCGCTCGGTGCGGCCGAAGGCGAGCGCGTCCTCATCGCCGCATCGGGCGAGCAGCAGGCGGGCCTGGCCGAGCAGGTCGAGCGCGATGTTGGCGAGCGCGACCTCCTCCTCGAGCTCGGGTGCGTTGGTGCACCACTCCTGGAGCCGGTGGGACATGATCAGCGCGTCGTCGCCGAGCATCAGGCAGTACGCCGCGAGGTCGGCGTGGTCGATCCCCTCGGGAACGGTGGTGTCGATTCCGTCGAGCGGGGCGGTGAACCCGGTGCCGTAGGCCCACCGGGCGTCGTTCTC